>NZ_JBAWCQ010000059.1:0-31300 GCF_049590335.1 Methyloceanibacter sp. | reverse complement strand
GCAGCCGAGGCGCGGGCCGCGGCGGAGCATGCGGCGCGGAAGCGCATCGAGGCTGAGGCGCAAGCGGCGGCCGAGCGCGGGGCGTCCGAAGCCAATGCCACGGCGTCGGTTCCCGGCGAGCTATTGCCGCCGCTGCCGACCCATGCGCCTGCGAACGATAATGTCCTGCCAAGCGATCCGATCGCGGGCATTCTTGAAGGCGACGGCGTGGCGGAGGCCGAGGAGGCTGCTGCGCCACCAACGCGCAAGCGCCGCCGGGCTAAGCGCCGCTCACGGCGCGACGACAGGAAGCGGAATTACGGCATCTTTGGCGGCATGTTCGGAGGCCGCTAGGCAGATACGCCTAGGAACTGCCCTCGGCCTGTCCGCGTTTCATGTGCTCCAAGACATACAGGCGCAGGGCGGCCGATAGGCTGATCCCGTCGTCCTGGTCCGTCCGTGCCCGATCGATCTCGCTGACAAGCCCCGCGATCGACTTACCCTCTTCGCGCGCCATTTCGGTCAACGCATTCCAGAACGGCTCCTCCAGGGAAACGCTGGTCCGATGCCGGGCAATTGTGAGCGAGCGCTTGTTGCGGGTCTTTGCCATCGGTGCGGGGCGGCTACTTCTTAGGGGCAACCATCTCCTCGGGACGGACGAGCCGGTCGAATTCGTCCGCCTCCACATGGCCAAGTCGCACGGCTTCTTCCTTCAGCGTGCTGCCGCGCTTGTGCGCCGTCTTGGCGATCTCGCTGGCCTTGTCGTAGCCGATATGGGGCGCCAGCGCCGTGACCAGCATCAAGGACCGCTCCATGTGTTCGGTGATGCGCTCCCGGTTGGCCTTGATGCCCACCACGCAATTCTTGGTAAAACTGTCGGCCACATCGCCCAGGAGCCGCACCGACTGAAGCAGGGCGTAAGCCAGAACTGGCTTGAACACGTTGAGTTCGAAATGGCCCTGGCTGCCGGCGAAGCTCACCGTGGTCTCGTTCCCCATAACGCGCGCGCACACCATGGTCACCGCTTCGCACTGGGTCGGGTTCACCTTGCCCGGCATGATCGACGAACCGGGCTCGTTTTCTGGTAGCAGCAGTTCGCCCAGGCCCGAGCGCGGCCCCGAGCCAAGCAGGCGGATGTCGTTGGCGATCTTGAACATGGAGGCGGCGACGGTGGTCAGCGCGCCATGGGCGAACACATAGGCGTCGTTCCCGGCCAGTGCCTCGAACTTGTTTTGCGCCGAAACGAAGGGGAGCTTTGTCAGTTCGGCCATCTTGCGCGCGAAGATATCAGCGAAGTCCGGATGGCTGTTCAGTCCCGTCCCGACTGCCGTTCCGCCTTGCGCTAGCGCATAAAGGCCCGGGAGGGTCATTTTGAGCCGCTTGATGCCGAGATCGATCTGGGCTGCATAACCGCCGAACTCCTGGCCGAGAGTTAGCGGTGTTGCGTCCTGCATATGCGTTCGGCCGATCTTCAGGACATCCTGGAATGCCTCGGCCTTCTCCTTGAGGGCGGCATAAAGGTGGGACAAGGACGGGTCGAGCCGATAGGCAATCTCTTCGGCGGCGGCGACATGCATTGCCGTTGGGAAGGTATCGTTCGAGGACTGACCCATATTAACGTGGTCGTTCGGATGAACGGGTTCTTTGGAGCCCAGCTCTCCGCCGAGGATCTCGCTAGCCCGGTTCGCGATCACCTCGTTGAGGTTCATGTTGGTCTGGGTGCCCGACCCGGTTTGCCAGACCACGAGGGGGAAATGATCGTTCAGCTTGCCGTCAATGATCTCGGTCGCTGCAGTCGCAATGGCCTCGGCAAGCCCCTGATCGAGGCGCCCGAGCTCCAGATTGGCGAGGGCCGCGGCCTTCTTGACGAGCGCCATGGCGCGAATCATGGGCTGCGGCACCCGCTCGTCGCCGATTTGGAAATTCTGCCGCGAACGCTGGGTCTGCGCGCCCCAATAGCGGTCGCCGGGCACTTCGATCGGCCCAAAGGCGTCCGTCTCTGTACGCGGGCCAGAGGAAGGTTTTGGGGCGTCGGCGACGGACATGGGCGAGATTTCCTTTTTGTAACTTGGAGATTGGTCGCGGAGCGGGTTTCTGGAATCCTTTGCCCGGCTGCGACCGGACAATTGGAGGCTAAGGCTATACCATTGCGGCGAGGGGTGAGAGAACCTGGGATGTGGCCAAGTTTTTCATGGCGGCCGTCTTGGCGCTCCATGCCAGGCGGCCGGACGAGGAGCGGGTGTGACGGCGGCGTCTAGCAAGATTGTGCTGCCCCAGTCGAAGACGGTGCAAGCCTGCGAAACCTATGCCCGGTTCGCAGCCATTTTTGTTTGCGTGATCGGGGAGGTCGTGCTTGCCACGTGGATCGGAATCTTCCCCGAAAGCATCCTACCGAGCGTGGCCGGTTTACCGCCCCTTGCCGCGCTTGGCGTCATCCTCGCCGGTCTGGGCCTCGTCTGCTTTACTTTCCGGCGCGTCCGCTTCGTCGCCAGGATAATCGGTCTTGTGCTGACCTTGTTGGGGCTCCTGATGTTCGGAGAGGGCGCGCTGGGCAGTCTCGGCCTCGACACGTTTCTGATTCCGGACGACGTGATCCCGCAGGCCGGATCGTTCGAGGAGGATTTCCGGCTGGCGGAGACGGTTTCGGCGCCGCCCCTACCGGCCCTTGAGGGGACGTCGCCCGGAATCCTGGTGGCGCTCATTCTGTTCGGTGTCGCGCTATTCTATGCCGAGCACTCTCGGATAGCGCCGTCGGTTTTGAGCCAGGTCCTCACGCTCGTGTTGCTCGCTCAGGTGCTGCTCGTGGTGACGGGCGCGGCCTATGGCGTCGACATGACGGGCGACCCGTTTTCGTTCATGCGCCTGACCCCCTATGGCGTGATCGCGATCGTGCTGCTTGCCACCGGGCTGATTGCTGCCTCGCCGGAACGGGGAATCGCCTCGGCGATTTTCGAGCAGTCTCCCGCCGGCGAGATGCTGCGCCGGCTGCTGCCCGGGATTTTGACGGTCCCGCCCGTCCTTGGATGGTTCGCGCGTCAAGCCGAGGTCCATGCGTATTACGACAGCGCCGCAACCCTGGTGATCTTCGCGGTCGCCAGCATTGTCGTGCTCGCCGTGTTTGCCTGGACCGCGCTCGGGGCGGTGCGGCGGGCCGACAGCGGTCGGCAAGTGGCGCTCATGGACCTACGTGGACAGCGCGAATGGCTCTCCACCACGCTGGGGTCGATCGGCGACGGTGTTATCGCAACCGACCCGAGCGGCAGCGTGCTCCTGCTCAACAAGGTCGCCGAGGACGTGACGGGCTGGTCGGCCGCCGAGGCGCGGGGGCGGCCGATCTGGGTAGTGTTCCGCGTGGTCGACGAGGAGACGCGTAAGCCCGTCGACGATCCAGCGCTGAGAGCCCTGCGCGAACGCGAGGTCTCTCGCATGGAGTCTGGCGCGATGCTCATCACCCGCGACGACAAGGAGTTGCCGGTCGAGCATTCGGGCGCGCCGATTATTGGCCAGGACGGTTCGCTGGCCGGGGCTGTTCTCGTGTTCCGGGACGTCACCGAGCGGCGGCGCGCGGCACAGCGCCAGACCATGCTCGTGGGCGAGCTGAATCACCGGGTCAAGAATACGTTGGCGATCGTGCAGTCGCTCGTGCAGGCAAGTCTGCGCCAGGCCAAGGACCCGACGACGCAAGCCATGGCCCGCACCCTGGCTGAGCGTCTGCGGGCTTTGCACCGCGCACACGATCTGCTGCTGGAATCCCAGTGGTCCGGTGCGAGCTTGAAAGCGATGGTCGAACGCGAACTCGAACCCTACAAGCGCGAGCGCGGACCCAAGATCTTGATCAAGGGATCGGACGTGTTGCTGCCGCCGCAATGCGCGTCGATCCTCGCCATGACTTTGCATGAGCTCGCGACCAACGCGGTCAAGTACGGCGCGCTATCGCAGAATACGGGCCAGCTGAATGTCGCCTGGAAGGTTCAGCGCCGCAACCGGCTGCACCTGGTCTGGGAGGAGAAGGGGTCGCCATCGGCGCCTGAGCCCACGGCCCGGAAGGGCTTTGGGACGCAGCTCATCGATCAGGGTATTCGCCATAATCTCGGCGGTGAAACTAAGACCGCGTTCCGGAAATCGGGGCTCCATGTCGAGCTCAACGTGCCCCTGACACCCTCCAACGAGCCTCGGGCAAAAGCGGAGACCGTCCACGCGCCTGCTGCGTAGGGCAGCGGGTTATTCCAGGACGCTGATTTCTTCATTGGCGTGGCGCAGCCGCTCGGAGAATTCGCGCGTCAGATTACCGAGAATGGTGATCATCACGTTGGGATGCTCCTCGGCCAGCTCGTGCAACTCCTCGACACCGAGCCCGTAGCAGATCACCTTCTCGTTCGCGATGACGTCCGCGGACCGTCTGCCCCCGTCCAGAAGCGCCATCTCCCCAAAGGTCAGCCCCGGCCCGATCGAGGCCACGCGCTTGTGCCGTCCGGGTTTGCCGTGAAGTTGGATTTCGACGCTTACCGTGCCGCGCGCCAGGACGAAGAAGAGCTTGGCCGGGTCACCCTCGCGCATGATCACGTCGCCTTTGTCAAAGACGAGGGGCCGTACGATTCCCTCGACCAAACGGCATTCCTCGGGTGACAGACCATCGAACAGGTTGATTTGGCTCAGCGAGAACTTAGTACAGATACTGGAGCCCTGGCCGGTAAGAAGCTCGTCCTCGCACCATTCCAGCGCCGCATCTGCATCGCGAAACTGACGCAAGGCGTGGCCTTCCTCTGTCTCGGCAAGTGCTCGGGTCAGCCGGTCCAGCGATCCCTCATTGTCAATTGACGCAAAGACGAGCTCCGTATCGCTCGCCGCCATGGCGCGCACCGCCCGGACGATCAGCTTGCAGGCCGCGCTATCGGCATGGTGCACACGCTTGAAGTCGACGACCAGATATTTCGAGTGTTCGGACAATTCCGTCAGTTTCCGCAAGAGCTGCTCGGTCGAGCCGAAGAAAAGGGCCCCTTGTGCTTCGAGCACGGAGATCGCGCGTCCCTTTTTGGCGAGCAGCGTCCGCTCCTCCAATGTGCGCAATCGGTTCGAACGGACCAGATCGGCGCGATAGTCACGACGGAGAACGCTGCGGACATTGGTGTGATTGTAGAAGGCGTGTAGTTGAAACTCGCGCGACATGTCCTGGCACACGGCGATGCCACGCACGCTGTTTCCTTGCCTATCGATCGGGGGCGCGTAGACGCAGATCCCGATCTGTCCCGGGATTGCAGCGATGATGCAGCCCGACACGCCGCTCTTCGCCGGCATGCCGACTTCGTAAGCCCATTCGCCGGCATAGTCGTACATGCCGCAAGAGTTCATCACCGTCAGCACGTCGCGCACATATTGGGTGTCGAAGATCTTGTGATCGGTGATGGGGTTCGTGCCGTCATTGGCGAGTGTCGCCGCCATGGTGGCGAGATCGCAAGCATTGACGCTCAAGGCGCACTGGTGGAAGTACAGAGCGAGGACTTCCTCCGGATCGTGCTCGATCATGGCGGTGTTCAACATCATGTAGGCGATGGCGCGATTGCGGTGGCCAGTGGCCAGCTCGGAATTGTAGACCGCTTCGTCAATATCGATCTTGCGGCCGGCGAGGCTCGAGAACAGTTCGAGCATGTTATTGATGCGTTGATCCAGCGTCTCGCCTTGCATCATCTCCGCGATCGCGATCGCGCCGGCGTTCACCATCGGATTGAAGGGCCGGTTGGCGGCTTCGTCGAGCACGATGGAGTTGAAGGCTTCACCTGTCGGTTCCACGCCGACCTGCTGCAAGACGCGCGGCCGTCCATGGTGCTGAATGGCGTAGCCATACATGAACGGTTTGGAGACGGATTGAATTGTGAAGGGAGCGCGCGCGTCGCCTACCGTGTAAAGCTGCCCATCCACGGTGGCGATGGCGATGCCAAACAGCCCGGGATCGATCTTGCCGAGCTCGGGGATGTAATCCGCTGGGGCACCGCCCTCGATTTTCGAGACTCGCGCGTGGATCTCGTTCAGATAGTCCTGAATAGGTGCAAGAGCTCCGCTGTGCACGGTTGGCGCGGCATGGATCAAATCAAGTTTGTTCAAGAACGCGTCCCCCCAACTGATGCGTGACGCCGCATCTGACAAGCATCAATCAGGAATCATGCCATGTCGACCGGCACGCTAATGCGACGGGTGAGCATTTTCGCGCGTGCGAAAATGCCTATCCCTTGGGCATCAGATTGCTAGGAACGCCTAAGAAAGCGGCTACTTCTTGCGGAAGCTGTCCAGTTGCACGACCTCGGCAGGCGGCCGGGACATCACGACGTCGACGGCTTCCGTTTGGCCGGCTTCTTCGGCTGGCGGCTCCGTGCTGGCCCGGTCGTCGGACTGGTCGCCCACCACATCCGGCAAAGCCGACGCCATATGCTGGCGCGCCGAATCGTTGGCTGCGCCGGGCTTGCCGAATTGGAGACCGAATTGGGCCGACGGATCGTAAAACGCCTTCACCGAGTCGAAGGGAATCACCAGCCGCTCGGGCACATTGGTGAAGGAGAGCTTCACCTCAAAGTGCTCGTCCGAAACGAACAGATCCCAGAACTGATATTGGAGGACAACAGTCATCTCCTCCGGATATTGTTCCTTCAAGCGTTTGGAGATAGACACGCCCTCGGCACAGGTATCGAAGGCGATATAGAGATGGTGCTCACCTGGAAGCCCATCGCGCTGGACCTGCGTGAGAACTTCGTGAACCACGCCGCGCAGCGCGTTCTGCGTCAGTAGATCGTATCGAATTCCATCGTCTGCCATGTAATGGCGCCGCTCCATTGTTGGCGACGTAGGCAGTCACCCCGTCAAAGTGGAGGGCTTCTGTTGCCCGGTGCCCTCCGAAACCGCGCCCAACTTCTGCGAGGAAGCTAGGGCTTTAATTTAGGCTATCGCGCCGCATTACGCAGCGAGACGTGCCTCCGCATAGTTGTCATTGGCAACTATAAGGTTTGGCCCGATAACGGCGGATACCATGCCGAGCGAAAAGTAAGACCTTTACACCCTCGTCGATCCTATTTCGGCCCCGCCACGTTTCAGTCTGTGCCGGTAATTTTCGCCAGTCTCATGCCACGCACATTTTGTACTAGAGAGGCTGAAACCTGGTGGAGCCGCCGGGTACCGCCCCCGGGTCCGAATGGTTTATTACGTCAACCGTTTATCGCCATAGTCAGCCGAAGCCGACTCTTCTTATATAAGCCTCCCACACGTCAAAAGAAAGGTTGGGAGGTGGATAACTCGCAATCTTCGCCGTATGAATAGGCTTTATCTGCCAGTGGGTTGGCCGAATCGGATCGGATGCGTTAGTCCCGTTCCATTTTGAGGACGCTCCCCGTGGTGGCGTCCACATGCATCTCGATGTCGTTGCCATGGGCGTCTTCGCCCTCGACTTCCCAGATATTCCTTCTGCGCTTGTACTCGATCTCATCGAGGTCGACGATGCCGCGATCGAACGCCATCTGCCGAACCCGCTCTATGCTGATGCTTTGAGCAAGAGCAGCGCTAGAGGCGACAACGAGGGCAGAACCGGCCGCTAGGCCGAGGACAACTGTCAGAACACGCATTGAACGCTCCTTCTACAAGGTCTATCGACAAAGTAGCGAGCCCAGCTTTGAGTCTCGGCATCCCGGGTTTGGTGAATATAGGGACACTCTGACGTTGCGCCAATATCTCGACCTTCTCTCTCATGTCCGCCACGAGGGCCTGCGCAAAGAGGACCGGACGGGCACCGGGACGCTCAGCCTGTTTGGGGCGCAGATGCGCTTCGATCTGAATGACGGCTTCCCGCTCGTGACCACCAAGAAGCTGCATGTGAAGTCGATCGTGCATGAGCTGTTGTGGTTTTTGCAGGGCTCGACCAATATCTGCTATCTCAAGGAGCACGGCGTCAGGATCTGGGACGAGTGGGCCGATGAGAACGGCGATCTGGGGCCCGTCTATGGCAAGCAATGGCGCTCCTGGCCGTCCACCTCCGGCGGGGAGGTCGATCAGATCGCCACTTTGGTCGAGGGCATCAAGCGCAACCCCGATTCGCGCCGCCACATCGTGAGCGCTTGGAATGTCGGTGACATTCGGAAAATGGCGCTGCCGCCCTGCCACTGCCTGTTCCAGTTTTACGTGGGCGACGGAAAGCTGTCCTGCCAGCTCTATCAGCGTTCGGCCGACATCTTTCTTGGCGTTCCGTTCAACATCGCGTCCTACGCGCTTCTTACCCATATGGTCGCGCAGGTCACGGGGCTTGAGCCAGGCGACTTCGTGCACACGTTTGGCGATGTGCATCTTTATCTGAATCATTTGGAACAGGCGGACGCACAGCTCGGCCGCGAGCCCCGGACGCGTCCGCGGCTTGAGATGAATCCCGAGGTGACCTCGCTGTTCGACTTCGTCTACGACGACTTCGAGATCGTGGACTACGACCCCCATCCGGCGATCCGGGCCGAGGTGGCCGTGTGACCGAGGGTCGTGGGGTCAAACCGCTCGACATCGCCCTGGTCGTGGCCATGGGCCAGAACCGCGCCATCGGCCGCGACGGCAATCTGCCGTGGCGTTTGCGGTCCGACATGAAATTCTTCCGCAAAGTGACCATGGGCAAACCCGTGATCATGGGGCGCCGCACTTTCGAGTCACTGCCCCGGGTGCTCGACGGGCGCCTGAACATCGTTCTGACCCGCGATCCGGACTTCTCGGTGCCGGGCGTAGTCGCGGTCGCAAGCCTTGAGGCGGCGATAAAGGAGGCACGGACCTGGGCCGCCAGGGAAGGCGCCGATGAAATCGCGGTTATTGGTGGGGAGGGCGTATTCAGCGCAGTTATGCCGCAGGCGGACCGAATTTATCTGACCGAAGTGCATGCGGCCCCGGACGCCGATACCTGGTTTCCCGAACTGGAGGCCGGCGCCTGGCGGGAAGTTTCGCGGGATGCCTATGGGGCGGGGCCACAGGACGACTACGACTTCAGCATCGTGATCCTGGAGCGGCTCTGAGCTTCTGGCTTTCGCTCCGATTGCGTGCCGTTTGCTCCTGGCCTATAACGTCTCGGATTCTTGTCGCGGTTCCGCCACTTGGTACGCTTACTGTTTCCTGCGACAGACGCATCCCAAACTAGGCGGTATCGCGCGCGGCCCCCTCAGAAATCAGGACGAGATACATATGCCTTGGAGCAATCAGAGCGGCGGTGGCGGCAATAACGGGCCCTGGGGCCCCAGGCCGGGCGGCTCCGGCGGCCAGCAGCCGGATCTGGAAGATATTCTACGCAAGAGCCAGGATCGGCTGCGCCAGGCCATGCCCGGCGGTGGCGGCGGCTGGATGTTTCCAGCCCTAATCGCCCTGATCATTGCCGGCGTGGTTGGCTGGTTCGGCTTCCTCGTCACGGTGAAGGCCGACCAGGTGGGTATCGTCCTGCGTTTCGGCGAATATGTACGCCAGCTCCCCCCGGGTCTGCATTTCCGCCTGCCGTATCCGATCGAAGAGGTCAAGCTGCCGCAGGTCACCCGTCTCAACCGGGTCGAGATCGGCATGCGCTCCTCGGAAGGCAGCGGCCTGTCGGTGCGGGACGTGCCTGAGGAAAGCCTGATGCTCACGGGCGATGAGAACATCGTCGACATCGATTTTGTGGTCGTCTGGAAGATCAGCGACGCACCCGACTATCTGTTCAAAATTCAAAACCCCAAAGGCTCGGTGAAGGACGTCTCTGAGAGCTCCATGCGCGAGATTATCGGCCAGAGTGACATCGAGCCGATCTTGACCTCCTCGCGCGCTGAGACTGAGGGCAAGGTGCAGAATCTGATCCAACGCATTCTCGACGGCTATCAGGCTGGTATCGAAATCGTCGAAGTCCAGCTTCAGAAGGTCGATCCACCAGCGCAGGTGATCGATGCCTTCCGCGATGTTCAGGCGGCCCGGGCCGATGAGGAGCGTTTGCAGAACGAGGCGCAAGCCTATGCAAACCGGATCGTTCCTGAGGCGCGTGGTGAGGCCGAGCGTATTCTCCAAAGCGCGCAAGGCTATCGCGACCGTGTGATCGCCGAAGCCAAGGGTGAAGCCGAGCGCTTCGAAAAGGTTCTCGAAGAATACGCGAAGGCGCCCGAAGTGACCCGAAAACGGATTTTCATCGATACGATGCAGGAAGTCCTGTCGAACACCGACAAGATTATCATCGATAAGGATGGCGGCGGCGGCGTGGTGCCCTATCTGCCCTTATCAGAGTTACAGAGGAAGGCGCCGGCCTCGCCGGCCGCGTCCCCGTCGGCTCCCTCGATCCAGAGCGGAGGGCAGCAGTAATGAAAAAAGTAGCCCTCACGCTCACTCTGCTGCTGCTCGGCATTCTCGCGATCGGCGCATATATGACGCTGTTCACGGTGTACGAGACGCAGCAGGCCCTGGTTCTGGAGTTTGGTAAGGCCAAGCGAGTCATCGATAAGCCCGGCCTCAACTACAAGGTTCCGTTCATCCAGAATGTCGTGTTCCTCGACAAGCGGCTCCTGGACCTCGACTCGGCGCCGCAGGAAGTCATCGCGGCCGATCAGAAGCGGCTTGTGGTCGACGCCTTTGCCCGCTGGCGGATCACCGACCCGCTGCTGTTCTACCAAGCCGTGAACAATGAGTTTAGCGCACGCACGCGGCTCAGCGACTTTCTCGAAGCCGCGCTCCGCCGGGTTCTGGGTTCGGCAAGCTTCGAAGCCGTCGTCCGGGACGACCGGAACGACTTGATGCGGAAGATTACCGGCGAAATGAACAACAAGGCCAGAGCCCTTGGCATTACCGTCGTCGATGTACGCATTAAACGGGCTGATCTGCCGGAGGCGAACAGTCTTGCCGTCTACCGCCGCATGCAGACGGAACGTCAACGCGAGGCCTCGGAGATCCGCGCCGAAGGTGAGGAAGCCTCCCGCCGCATTCGGGCCAATGCCGACCGGCAGGTCACGGTGCTGAAAGCCGATGCAACCGGCGAGTCTGAGCGTATTCGTGGTACTGGCGATGCGACGAAGAACCGCGTCTTCGCCGAAGCTTTCGGCAAGGATCCCGACTTCTTCGCCTTCTATCGGTCCATGCAGGCTTATGAGAGCGCCTTGCAGTCCGGCGACACGCGGATGCTGCTGAGCCCCGATTCTCAATTCTTCCAGTACTTCAACGATTCGGCAGGGAGATCCAGCGGTGCCTCGTCCAGCCTGCCAAAAGGCGACAAGAGCAACGTCCGCCGGCCCGGAACGGCTTACCCGGGCGCAGACACGCCTTAGCGGGTCCTGGCGGAAATGGATGACCTCGGCGTCGCCATTGGCCTTGTCTTGGTGATCGAGGGCCTCGTTTGGGCCCTCGCGCCCCGGTTTGGACGCCGCCTCCTGGAAGCGGCCTCGGAGACGCCCGAGTCGTCCCTGCGGTTGGCGGGGACCCTTGCGGTTACTGCCGGGGTGATCCTTGTGTGGTTGATACGGGGCTGACCTTGGTTTGGGTCCGCCAGAACCAGCCCCCTAATCCGGGCGCCGCCTCGCCGCGAATGCCTGCTTCCGCTGGACCTCCCATTTTCGCTAAGGTGTCGGCTGCGCCGGCAAGCTCGGCGCGATGATGGGAGTGCACGAAACGATGTCTGGACGAAACGCCCGGAGCTGGGCTCGTCGCCTTCGGAGCACCCTGGCCGCGATTGCCGTTGGGACCGGGTTCAGTATCGCTGCGCTTGTTGGAGTTGGAACGGCCTTTGCCCGGGGGCCGGTGTCCGTGGCCGACATTGCCGCGGGTCTGCAGGAGGCCGTCGTCAATATTTCGACCACCCAGACAGTCGAGGATCGGGACGAGGGTCCCCCCGTTCGCAAAGGCCCTAAGAGCTCGCCTTTCGAAGAGTTTTTCGACGACTTCTTCGATGAAGAAGGCCCCGACGGGAAGCCCCGAAAGGTCAGCTCGCTGGGGTCCGGATTCGTGATCGACCCGTCGGGACTGATCGTTACGAACAATCACGTGATCGAAGGCGCTGACGAGATCATCGTGAACTTTACGGACGGGTCGAAGCTGAAAGTGGTCAAGATCCTCGGTCACGACCCCAAGACCGATCTTGCGCTCCTGCAGGTCCAGCCGACCAAGCCGCTCAAAGCCGTGTCGTTCGGGAATTCGTCCGTCCTGCGCGTGGGCGATTGGGTCATGGCCATCGGCAACCCCTTCGGGCTTGGCGGCAGTCTGACCGTCGGCGTCGTCTCCGCCACGAAGCGCGACATCAATGCAGGGCCCTATGACGATTTCATTCAGACCGATGCGGCGATCAACCGGGGCAATTCCGGCGGTCCTCTATTCAACATGGAGGGCGAGGTCATCGGCGTGAATACCGCGATAATCTCACCCACGGGCGGATCGATCGGGATTGGCTTTGCGGTTCCCTCCAACACGGCCGTCAGAGTCCTGAACCAGCTGAAGGAATACGGCGAGACCCGCCGGGGCTGGCTCGGCGTGCATGTCCAGAACGTCACCGACGAGATGGCGTTCACGTTGGGTCTGGAGGCCCCAAAGGGAGCGCTGGTGGCTTCGGTCACGCCAGACGGCCCCGCGGCGGGTGGCGGGATCAAACCGCGGGACGTCATACTTGACTTCGGCGGGCAGACCATTCGGTCGATGCGCGACCTGCCCCGTGCGGTCGGCGCAGGCACGGTCGGCATGGACGTTCCGCTGAAAGTCCTTCGCGACGGTGAGGTCGTGGACGTCATCGTCAAACTTGGCCAGCTACCCAAAGAAGAAAAGGATGGGCCGGCGCCGGACGAGCGGCAAGGCGGCAGCGAGCTCCTTGGCCTGACGATCGAGCCGCTGACCCATGAGCTGCGCGACAGGTTTCGCATTAGCGGGAAGGTCGAAGGGGTCGTGGTCACGGGCGTTGTGCCGGGGAGTCCGGCCGCGAAGAAGCATATCAAGGTTGGCGACGTGATTGTGGAGGTTACCCAAGAGGCCGTGCGCCAGCCGGACGAGGTTTTGGCGCGGCTGCGTGCGGTCCGGAAATCGGGCCGCCGCCGGGTCCTGTTTCTGCTCGCCGATGCCGAGGGCGAACTGCGCTTCGTCGCCGTTCCGATCGGCTAACCCGGCGCGGCGCGGGCATTGTGAGGTCCAACGGTGGCAAGCCGTGCTTGAAGCCATTCTTATTGCCGGACCCACCGCCAGCGGCAAGTCCACTGCGGCTCTTGCGCTTGCAGAGCGCTTGGGGGGCACGATCATCAATGCCGATTCCATGCAGGTCTATCGCGAGCTTCAGGTGCTGACCGCGCGCCCCAGTGTCGCGGAGATGGAGACCGCGCCGCACCGGCTCTATGGCATGGTGCCGGGGAGGGATGCCTATTCGGTGGGACGCTGGGTCGGCGATGCCGCGGCCGCGATCGAAGACGCGCGCGAACGCGGGCAGGTGCCGATCCTCGTGGGCGGTACGGGTCTGTATTTCATGGCTATGCTCCAGGGGCTGTCGCCCGTTCCCGAGATTCCCGAAGACATCCGCCGGCACTGGCGGGAGCGTGCGGCGACGGCCGCCGGGACGGATCTCCACGCGGTGCTGGCGGCCCGGGATCCGGTCATGGGCGTGCGTCTCAGTCCCACAGACACACAGCGCCTCGTACGGGCCCTGGAGGTCATCGATGCAACGGATGTCTCGCTCGCCGAATGGCAGGAGACCGCCGGCACGCCGGTCCTAAATGATAAGGCCGTGCTCAAGATGCTGGTCGCGCCGGAACGCGAGACGATTTACGCGGCCATCGACGGCCGCTTCGAAAACATGCTTAAGGCCGGTGCCTTGGCGGAAGTGGCAGCGCTCGCCGGGCTGCAACTCGATCCAGGGCTGCCGGTCATGCGTGCCCTCGGCGTGTCCGAACTCAGTTCCTATCTCTCGGGGGCCATGAGCTTGGAAGAGGCGGCCACGAAGGCCAAGACCGCGAGCCGGCGTTATGCTAAGCGCCAAATGACCTGGGCGCGGCGCTTCATGGCCGACTGGACGTGGGTCCCGAGCGGAGAAGCCGCGTCCGCGTCCGTCCCAATTGATTAAACGGTCACCTGCGTGCCGATGGTCACGACCCGGTCCGTTGGTAATTGGAAATAGTTCGAGGCGTCATCCGCGTTGTGCGCGAGATAGACGAAGAGCCGGTCCTGCCATTGAGGCATTCCGGACCGCGCATCCGGCCGCACGGTCCGCTGCGACAGGAAGAACGAAGTCGACATGATGTCGAACTGCCAGCCCTTCCTGCGGGCCACCGCGAGCGCCTTGGGCACGTTGGGCCGTTCCACAAAACCGAAATGCAGCGTCATCCGCATGAATTTGTCGCTAACCGGTTCCATTTGGACCCGATCGGCGGGCGCTACGCGCGGAATGTCTTCGTTCTTGATGGTGAGGATGACGTTGTTCTCGTGCAGCACCTTGTTGTGCTTGAGGTTATGCAAAAGCGCCGTAGGCGCGAATTCGGGATCGGCACTCAAGAAGACGGCGGTGCCGGGAACGAGATGAGGCGGTTTGTGTTCAAGGCTGTTCATCAACGGCTCGAACGGAATCTCGATGCGGCGTGTCTTCTGCGCCAGGAACTTGGTTCCGCGCATCCAGGTGAGCATCACGATGATCAGCATCAAGCCCACAAGCACGGGCAGCCAGGCGCCTTCGACGAGCTTCAACGTGCTCGCTAAGACGAACGCCGTATCCACGAACATCAGGGGCGCCATCACGGCGATCACCCAATACAGTTTCCATCGCCACAATTGCCAGACGACGATGAATCCGAGAATGCCCGCAACCCACTCGGTCGTCGCCACAGCGAGCACATAGGCTGATGCCAGCTCGCTCGACGAGCGGAACATGAAGACGAGTAGCAGGACGCCGGTCAGAAGCAACCAATTGACCCGCGGCATGTAGATCTGGCCGGCTTGCGATTCCGACGTATGGCGTACCTCCATGCGGGGCAGAAGACCCAGTTGCATGGCTTGGCGCGTGATGGAATAGGCGCCCGTGATTACGGCCTGGCTGGCGATCGCCGTGGCCATCGTCGCAAGCGCGACCATGGGGTAGAGCGCCCAGTCTGGGAACAACAAGAAGAACGGGTTTGAAATCGCGTCGGGCTGCGCGAGCACCAGCGCGCCTTGCCCAAAGTAGTTTAGGAGCAGCGCGGGCAGCACGAGAATGAACCATGCTGTCTGGATTGGCTTGCGGCCGAAATGGCCGAGGTCGTTGTAGAGCGCTTCGGAGCCCGTCACGACCAGGAACACCGCGCCGAGCGTGATGAGGCCGACCATGCCGTGGGTGAAGAGGAAGTTGAGCCCGTAATAGGGATTGAGGGCCATAAGGACGCGGGGGTTCGCCGCAATCTCTGTTGCGCCGGCGACAGCGATTACCAGGAACCAGACGGTCGTGATGGGTGCGAACAGCGCCGACACGTGGGCCGTCCCATGCGACTGCACCGAGAACAACGCGATGAGAATGACCACGGTGATCGGCAGGATGTAGGGCTCGAACGCATCTGTCGCGACGTTGAGGCCCTCGACCGCCGAGAGCACGGACAGGGCCGGGGTAATGAGCGTCGAACCGTAGAACATCGAGGCGCCGACAATGCCGAGCCCCAGCACCAGTGGTGTGCGTTTGCCCATGGCCGTAAAGGCAAGTGCAGTCAGCGCCAGCGTGCCGCCTTCGCCGTTATTGTCCGCGCGGAGCAGCAGCACAACGTATTTGAGCGTGACGACGATAATCAGGGACCAGAAGATCAGCGACAGAACGCCGAACACGGCCGCTTGCGTGACGACGCCGTGAGATCCGCCGGTGGCCAGAACGGCTTCGCGCAGCGCGTAGAGCGGGCTTGTCCCGATGTCGCCATAGACGACGCCGATCGAACCGAAGGTGAGCGCCCAGAACGCGCGGCTGGTCAGGGGCGCATTCGCCGCCCTATGGCCGTGACCGGCTCCATTGCCGTTACCGTTGGCATCGGCCGGTTCTGAAGTTGCAGAGTGCTGCATTCAGGCTGTGACTATGTGGAAATGTGTTTTCAGATACGATCCGCCCGAGCATCGAGGCACCGGCGCGGCTTCGTCCCTCATTTCGAGGTTGCCCCACTAAGCGTATGAGCCTTATGCGCATCGTGCGTCATTGTCTAGAACGCTTGTGGGAAAACATCGGGTGCCTTGTCATGATTTTTCCTGCAAACGCAATGTTTTGCATATAGATGCCCATAAATGGATAACTTATGAAAAGGTCATAGCGAAAAATGTTGTCATTCATTCGCATTTGCCGTTGACCCTGTGACATAGAGGCCCTAGGGTGCGCGGCCTAATCCGGCGCTTTTGCCATTTTCAATGGAGTTCTACCGGGCAGCGGCTGGTCCAGCCGCTGGGGCCCGGTTTTGTCAGTGGAATACAGACATGCCAGCCACCGAGAACGGCTTAGCCAAAATGACCGGCGCTCAGATCGTGCTCCAGGCGCTCGCCGACCAAGGTGTGGATCACATCTTCGGCTATCCTGGCGGCGCAGTGCTGCCGATCTACGACGCGTTATTTCAGCAAGACCGGCTCCAGCACGTGCTGGTCCGTCACGAGCAGGGTGCCGTTCACGCGGCCGAAGGCTATGCGCGCTCAACCGGCAAGGTCGGTGTTGTGCTGGTGACGTCTGGCCCTGGCGCGACCAACGCTGTCACCGGGCTGACCGACGCACTGATGGATTCGATCCCAGTTGTCTGCATCACCGGTCAGGTGCCCACGCATCTGATCGGCAACGACGCCTTTCAGGAATGCGACACGGTCGGCATCACGCGCCCCTGCACGAAGCACAATTATCTTGTGAAGGACGTCGACCTGCTCGCCGAGGTTCTGCACGAGGCGTTCTACGTTGCGCGGTCGGGGCGGCCGGGTCCTGTCGTCGTGGACATCCCCAAGGACATCCAGTTCATGACCGGGACCTACAAGGGCGTCTCGAACTCGCGGCATAAGAGCTACGTTCCCCCGCAGCAGGGCGATCAAGCCGCCATCGAGGTGGCTGTCGAAGCGATGGCCAATGCCAAGCGGCCTGTCTTCTATACGGGCGGCGGCGTCATCAATGCGGGACCAGCGGCCAGCGAGAGCCTGCGCGAGCTTGTGCGCATGACCGGCTACCCTATTACCTCGACCCTCATGGGACTCGGCAGCTATCCGGCCTCGGACAAGCAATGGCTCGGCATGCTCGGGATGCACGGCACCTTCGAGGCCAACAATGCCATGCACGACTGCGACGTCATGATCTGCATCGGGGCGCGGTTCGACGATCGTATCACCGGCCGGCTGGATGCGTTTTCACCCGGGTCCACGAAGATCCATGTGGACGTCGATCCATCCTCGATCAACAAAAACGTGCATGTCGATATCCCGATTGTCGGCGATTGCGCCCATGTGATCGATCAGATGATCGCGGCGTGGAATGATCGGAATCCGTCGGTCGACAAAGAGGCTCATGCGAACTGGTGGGAGCAGATCGACACCTGGCGCAAGCGCAAATGCCTGTACTACCGTAAGAAGAGCGACGTGATCATGCCGCAATACGCCATTGAGCGGCTCTTTGCGCTGACCCGTGATCACGACACCTACATCACCACGGAAGTGGGCCAGCATCAGATGTGGGCGGCTCAGTATTTCCATTTCGACGAGCCGAACCGTTGGATGACCTCCGGCGGGCTCGGCACGATGGGCTATGGCATCCCCGCGGCGGTCGGTGTGCAAATGGCGCACCGGGACTCCCTCGTCATCGACATTGCGGGCGAGGCGTCGGTGCTGATGACCATGCAGGAGATTTCGACGGCGGTTCAGTACGACCTGCCGGTCAAGATCTTTATTCTGAACAACGAGTATATGGGCATGGTCCGCCAGTGGCAGGAACTGCTCCATGGTGGCCGCTATTCGCACTCTTATAGCGAGGCGCTGCCGGACTTCGTGAAGCTGGCCGAGGCGTATCACGCCGTGGGCATTCGCGCGGAGAAACCCGGTGAGCTCGACGACGCGATCCTGGAAATGATCAAGACGCCGAAGCCGGTCATCTTCGACTGCGTGGTCGACAAGCGTGCCAATTGCTTCCCGATGATTCCGAGCGGCGAAGCGCACAACAATATGTTGCTGGGCGACGATCTGACGGACGAGGACATCGAAAAAGCCATCTCCGAAAAAGGCAAGGTGATGGTCTAATGGCACAGCCTGGTTCCGCCTATTCGCTCGAGAAGCCCGAACAGAGCCTCGAGACGCACACGATCAGCGTGCTTGTGGACAACGAGCCTGGCGTGCTCGCGCGCGTCATCGGCCTGTTCTCGGGCCGGGGCTACAACATCGAGTCGCTGACCGTGTCCGAGACCGAGCACGAGGCCCATCTGTCGCGCATCACCATCGTGACGACAGGCACGCCGATGGTGATCGAGCAGATCAAGAATCAGCTCGACCGGCTGGTGCCGATCCATTCGGTTACGGACCTAACCGTCCGGGGCGAGACCCTCGAGCGGGAGTTGGCCTTGGTGAAGGTGGCCGGCATCGGCGAGAAGCGGGTAGAGGCGCTGCGGTTGGCGGAAGCCTTCCGCGCGCAGGTTGTCGACGCCTCGCTCGAGCATTTCGTGTTCGAGATCACGGGCCGGCAAACCAAGATCGAGCAGTTTGTGGTGCTGATGCAGCCGCTTGGGCTGATCGAGGTCTGCCGCACCGGCGTCGCCGCTATCGGCCGCGGAGTCGAGCGGATGTAACCCGCCACTTGTCTTTTTGCGGGTCCGGCGGCAAAACCCGGTCCGAACCATCGCAACCAAGTTTTGAAGACATTGAAATCGACAACGTAGAGGAACAGGTATGCGTGTCTATTACGATCGGGATGCCGATCTCAATCTTATCAAGGGTAAGAAAGTCGCCATCATCGGTTATGGCAGCCAGGGGCATGCGCATGCCCTGAATTTGAAGGACTCCGGCGTCGCCGAGGTGGCCATTGGCTTGCGCCCCGGCTCTAGATCCGCCGCCAAGGCGGAAGGCGAGGGCCTGAAGGTCATGAGCGTCTCCGAGGCTGCCGCCTGGGCCGATGTGGTCATGATGCTGACCCCGGACGAACTCCAGGCCGAGATCTGGGAGAAGGACCTCAAGCCCAATATGAAGCAGGGCGCAGCGCTGCTCTTCGCCCACGGGCTTAATATCCACTTCAATTTGATCGAGCCGCGCGCGGACACAGATATCTGCATGGTTGCGCCCAAGGGCCCCGGCCATACGGTGCGGGCCGAATACCAGCGCGGTGCAGGCGTGCCGTGCCTCGTGGCTATTGCTCAGGACGCTACGGGCAACGCCCACGAACTGTCGCTCTCTTACGCCTCCGCCATCGGCGGTGGTCGCGCGGGCATCATCGAGACGACCTTCCGCGAAGAATGCGAGACCGATCTTTTCGGCGAGCAGGCCGTACTCTGCGGCGGCCTCGTGGAGCTAATGCGCAACGGTTTCGAGACGCTGGTCGAGGCGGGCTACGCCCCCGAGATGGCCTATTTCGAGACCGTCCACGAGGTGAAGCTGATCGTCGACCTCATCTACGAAGGCGGCATCGCCAACATGAACTACTCGATCTCCAACACAGCCGAATATGGCGAATACGTCTCCGGCTCGCGCGTGGTGACCGAGGACAGCAAGGCGGCCATGAAGGACATCCTGACCGACATTCAGGACGGCACCTTCGTGAAGAACTGGATGCTGGAGAACAAGATCAACCAGCCGAGCTTCAAGGCGATGCGCGCCAAGTGCGACGACCACGAAATGGAAAAGGTCGGCGAGAAGCTGCGCGCTATGATGCCCTGGATCGCCGATAGCAAAATGGTCGACAAGTCGAAGAATTAGCAGCTTCGCCGTCTAGTTAACAGATACCGAAATGGCCGGGCTCGTCCTGGCCATTTTCTTTTGGGCCGACGGCGCGATCCCGCGCCCCGTGGTCTAAGCTACCGCGATCGTCACACGGACGCAGAAATTCCAAGACACCATGCCGAAGTTTTGAAGTTCGCAAAGGCAGGGGGACTCCATGTACATCACCCGTATCGCCAAGGTCGTGATGGTCGCGTGCCTCGCGGTCTTCTGTCTGCTGGCAGCGTTCGGCAATGTCAGCGACTACCAGGCCAATTTTCTGTTCGTGAAGCATGTGATGAGCATGGACACGACCTATCCCGGCAACACCCTGATGTACCGGGCGATCAACAGTCCCGAGCTTTGGCATGCGGCCTTTGTGCTGATCATCATCGGCGAATCATTGGCCGGCATCTTGTTCCTGGCCGGCGCCATCCGCCTGCTTCAGGTCCGGCGGGATCCGGGCGCCATCTTCGATAGCGCGAAGGGCTGGACGGTCGCGGGCGCGCTGGTCGCGTTTCTGGTCTGGTTCTTCGGCTTCATGGTCGTGGCTGGCGAGTGGTTCCTGATGTGGCAGTCCGAGACGTGGAACGGTCAGCCCGCGGCATTCCGCTTCTATCTTACTGCTCTTGCGGTCTTGATCTTTGTCATTCAGCCCGATCGCGACTTGCCCGAGACAGTCACGGGCGCCCGTGTCAAGCCGGCCCGGGCGCCCGCTAAGAACAAGTCGGCCCGCGCGCCGGCCAAGAAAAGCGCCGCTAAGAAAAGTGTTGCCAAGAAGCGCGTCCCGGCCAAAAAGAAAACCGCGGCAGAAACGAGAGGCGCCTTGAGCCGCATTGCAGCGGTGTGAACCGAACCGGAGAGCTAGACGATGGACAGCAGCGAGTTCGAGGCGTTTCTCAAGAGCTTCTACGCCGCCCGCATCGAGGGGGAGGTCGAAGCGCTGGGCGGAATGTTCGCCGAGGACGCGTATTTCCGGATTGTCGGATCGCCGGAGTTCAGCATGCTGGCGACCTCGGTCCAGGGGCGCAAGGGCATTACGGGACTGTTCAGGACTATCACAGATAGCTTCGCGCTGGACGCGTTCTCGATTGAGGACCTGCTGATGGACCGGAATAAGGCGGCCGTTCGCTGGAGCGCCCGTGTCCAAAATATCACATCCGGGGACTCGTTCACGACGGAGCTGGCCGATTTCATTCAAATCGACGGCCGGAAAATTATATCGCTTAGCGAGTTCCTCGATACGGCCCTGGCCGGATAAGGGCGCTGGCAGATCGGATTTTGCCGTGAGTTCTGCCACGCCAGAGCCGGAATTGGGTGGTGAAATAGGGCTTTGATGCGCATAATCCAGCAATTCTGCCGGATTAATTCGATTCGGTCGGGGCCTCGCGGCGAAAGGAAGCCAACGTGCGAGGACGATGGGCCGATGGCCTAGAGGGAATAGAGAATGACGATAGTCGGCCTGAAATCAGCCGCCTTTGGGATTGCACTAGCAATGTCGTTCAGTGCCCCTGCCATTGCAGCGGAACCGGACGGTCCGGCCGAGCTCGTGACCCGGTCCGAAGCGGTCCGTGTGTCCGTGCAGGATCAAGTCGGCGCGGTGACGATGAAGGACGCGGCCGAGCAGATAGCTCTTGCCGAGTATTACTCCGTCCCGGACCGGAAGCTGCTGTGGGTTGGCGACAAAGGTTTGAATGCCCGCGGCAAGGCCGTCCTCCAGGAGATCTCGAAGGCTGACGATTACGGACTCCGTGCCGCCGCCTATAAATTGCCGAACCTTTCCGGTTTCGACGCGAGCGCGCCCGATGCAATCGCCAAGCTCGCGGATGCCGAGCTCAAAATCAGCGCTGCAGTCATCGAATATGCACGTGACGCGCGAGGCGGCCGGATCAAGCCGCAGAGCCTCAGCGAGAGCCTCGATCCCGACATGTATTTGCCCGACCCGGCCGAGGTGATCGGGTTCATCGCGATCCGGTCTGACCCGGCGGCTTATCTGCGAAGCTTTCAACCGACCCATCCTCAGTTTGAGGCTCTGCGCCAGGAGCTGATCGCCGAGCGCGGCGGCGGCGTGGCGCCCAAGCCCGTCTCCAACAAGCCTGAAGACGTGGTCATTCCCGCAGGTCCGACCCTCAAGCTCGGCGTGAAGCATGGCCAGGTGGCTCTGCTGCGGAAGCGGCTGGATGCCCCGGTCAAAGAGGGCGCCGACGAGTATGTTTTCGATAAGGACCTGCACCAGGCTGTTATTGCGTTTCAACGCCGCCAAGGCGGCAAGACCGACGGCATGGTCGGTTCCGGGACGCGGCGTATGCTGAACGGGGATGCGCCGACCCCGGTATTATCGGGACAGAAAAAAATCGATCTGCTGCTTGTGAACATGGAGCGCTATCGGTGGCTCCCCCAGGACATGAGTGACTTCTACGTCAAAGTGAACATCCCCGAATTCAAGGTGCGTGTCTTCAAGGACGACAAGTCCATCCACGAGACCCGCGTGATCGTCGGCAAGACGCACACGCAGACGCCGGTCTTCAGCGACGAGATGGAAGAGGTCGTATTTCGCCCGAATTGGTTCGTGCCAAACTCGATCAAACAGAATGAAATCGCGCCCTATCTGCGCCGTGGCGGCGGTTTCTTTTCCAGCGGCTGGGATACGTCCGTGCTGCGGCGTCAGGGTCTGCGCATCCGAGGCGCCAATGGCCGTGACATCGATCCCGACCGGATCGACTGGAGCCGCAACGATATCCGCCGCTATGAGCTGTATCAGCCGCCCGGGCCGCGGAATGTGCTGGGGCTGGTGAAATTCCGCTTCCCCAACACCCACGATGTCTATCTGCACGACACTACGCAGAAGAACCTCTTCTCCAATTCGGTGCGGGCATTCAGCCATGGCTGCGTGCGGGTCCAAAACCCGGACAGGCTGGCGACAGTCTTGCTGGGGCACGACCAGGACTGGACGGCGGCACGGGTCACGTCCGCGATGCAACACGGTACAGACGCCAACAAGATTTTCATCAAGAACCGGATTCCCGTCTATCTCACCTATTTCACTGCTGTTGTGGGCGAGGACGGTGAGATGAAGCAGTACAAGGACCTCTATGGGCATGACCGGCGCATGGTCGCCGTGCTCAAGGGGCGCCCCGTTCCGGCGGGCCTACCGGACAATGTCACGGTCTCACGTAAGCCGACCGAGCGCCGGTCGAGCCGGCGGAGCCGGCGGGCCGACAATAACCCGTTTGCCGGAATCTTCGACTTCTAGGATCGGCAGACTGTTGAGACTGGCAGGTCAGTCCCTCGGGCCGTGTCCTGAGATGGGCCGCGTATCCCTTGCTCTTCGTACCGCTTCACCTTATTTTCCGCTGATCGCGGGCTTCGGCAAGGCGCTCGCGGAAAAGGACTTTGATGCAGCGCTTTGAAAAGCAGCGACTTGACGGGCGGGGTGGCACTGCGCTGCCGCGGCAGGGTCTGCATGCGCGCGCCCTTCCGCTCCTCCTTATGTGCCCCTGAGCACCGGCGGTCTCGGTTTTTGCCGAGGCAGGCGTTCAGGGGACGGCGAAACGAACCCCCCACGAAGTCAGAGGCTTGCCCGGTCGTGATAGACTGAAAGCCATTCGTTTTAAGGACGAGCATCATGAAGACCGAAACCAACGAGCGCGATGAAAAGGATCGCGTCATCATTTTCGACACCACGCTGCGCGACGGGGAACAATGCCCTGGCGCGACGATGACCTTCGAGGAGAAGCTGGAGGTTGCCGAGCTCCTCGACGAGATGGGCGTGGACGTCATCGAGGCCGGCTTTCCCATCGCTTCCCAGGGCGACTTCGAAAGTGTGCAGGAGATCGCACGGCGGGCGAAGAATGCCGCGATCTGCGGTCTGGCGCGCGCCCAGCCTGGTGACATCGACCGCTGCGCCGAGGCCATCCGGCCTGCCGCGCGCGGGCGCATCCACACCTTCATCGGCACGTCGCCGCTTCACCGCAAGTATCAGATGGATATCGACGAAGCCGAATGCTTGGCGCGGGTCACCGCGTCGGTCAGCCGGGCCCGTGGTCTCACCGACGACGTTGAATGGTCGGCCATGGATGCGACGCGCACCGAGGCCGACTTCCTGTGCCGCTGCGTGGAAGCCGCGATCAAGGCGGGCGCGACGACCGTGAACATTCCGGACACGGTCGGTTATGCTTACCACGACGAGTTCGGCAATCTGATCCGCATGCTGCAGGAGAGAGTGCCGGGCGCGGACAAGATCATCTTCTCCACGCACTGCCACAACGATTTGGGCCTGGCTGTCGCCAACTCTCTGTCGGGCGTGAGCGCGGGCGCGCGTCAGGTTGAATGCGCCGTTAATGGTCTGGGAGAGCGTGCGGGCAACGCGGCGCTGGAAGAGATCGTCATGGCGATCCACACGCGGGCGGATGTGATGTCCGTCTGGACCGGTGTCGACACCACTCTTCTGACGCGGGCCTCGAAGCTCGTGTCGCGGGTGACGGCCTTCCCGGTCCAGTACAACAAGGCCATTGTCGGCCGGAACGCTTTTGCCCATGAGAGCGGGATCCATCAGGACGGCGTGCTGAAACATGCAGGTACGTTCGAGATCATGACGCCGGAGAGTGTCGGGGTGAAGGAATCTTCGCTGGTGATGGGCAAGCATTCCGGGCGCCACGCCTTTCGCGAGAAGCTGAAGGAGCTCGGCTATGAGCTTGGCGACAACGCCTTCGAGGACGCCTTTGTCCGCTTCAAAGGCTTGGCCGATGTGAAGAAGCATGTCTACGACGAGGACATCGAAGCCTTGGTGGACCAGGAGATTGCCTCGGCGCAGGACCGCATCCGGATCACGTCTCTGACGGTGATTGCCGGGACCGGCGGGCCGCAGAAGGCAACGATCACCCTCCACATCGACGACAAGCAGCATATGTACGAGGCGGTCGGCGATGGACCGGTGGATGCGACCTTCCAGGCCATTCGCGCGCTCGTGCCGCATGAGGCTCGTTTGGCCCTTTATCAGGTGAGCGCCGTGACCGAAGGCACGGACGCCCAGGCCGAGGTGACGGTGCGCTTGGAGGCCGACGGCAAGATCGCCACCGGCCGCGGGTCGGACACGGACACCATGGTCGCTTCGGCTCGGGCCTATGTTAGCGCTCTGAACAAATTGCTGGCGCGCGAAGCGCGGCGGAAGCCGGAGACGATGCTCGCCTCGTAAGGGCGTTTCGCGTTTTGCGGGCGCGGCCTTCAAGAGTATTTGGCCGCGATGGCATCCGTCGCGGCCAAATGAGGCGCTCGACGTCCCGATGCCTAGCCCGTAGGCAATTTCTCGGCGTCGGCTGCGAGGAAGGGGCGCGAGGCCGGACCTCTGCCACCGGCCCGTGCGCGACGTAAAAAGTTTTTGCGAAACAGCCAGTCCACGCATTGCCCAGGCGAGAGATTTGACGCAACATACTGCTCGTCGTGGTAGGGCGCGAACCCCTTGATTGGGGACGTTTTCTGCTGCTCGACGTGTCTTTATCCGTCAGGGACAGCCGGATTGGCGCCCCGAGGCGGACATCAGTAGCGTTTGAGGCTCGCCAGCAGGGCGGGCAAGCGGGGCGGTGTATGTTCTCGTGGTTAGGCTCCTCCGCGGACATGGCCATTGATCTCGGCACGGCGAATACCGTCGTCTATGTGCCGGGACGCGGGATTGTTTTGGACGAGCCCTCCGTGGTCGCCATCGAGCGGCGCGGAGACGATCAGAAAGTCATCGCCGCTGGCCATGAGGCCAAGACGATGCTCGGAAAGACTCCAACCAAGATCGAAACCGTTCAGCCGCTCCGCGATGGAGTGATCGCGGACTTCAACGCCGCTGAGGAGATGATCAAATACTTCATTCGCCGCGGGAATAAGCGGCGCCTGTTCGGCAGCCCGCGGGTCATGATCTGCGTTCCGGCGAGCGCGACCTCTGTCGAGCGGCGCGCGGTCCATGAGGCCGGTCTCTCGGCTGGCGCCCGGCGCGTCTATCTGATCTCCGAGCCCGTGGCCGGCGCGATCGGGGCGGGTCTTCCGATCCATGAGCCCCGTGGATCTATGGTGGTGGATATTGGCGGCGGCACGACCGACATCGCCGTCATGTCAATGGGCAGTGTGATTTACTCGAAGTCGATCCGCACTGCGGGCAACGCCATGGACGAGGCCATCGTCAACTATGCGCGCTTCAAGCATCACCTGATGATCGGCACTCCGAATGCGGAAGTGGTCAAGAAAGAGTCCGGCTCGGCCGTGGCGAAGGCCAATGGCACGCATGTGGCGATCCGGCTGAAGGGACGGGACATGCAGCGGGGTTTTCCCGCAGAAATTACGCTGGGGCCCCATGAGATCGCGGACGCGCTGACGCTGCCGATTCAGCAGATCGTCGGAGGCATTCGTCAGGCGCTCGCCGACGTGCCGCCCGAGCTGACGGCCGACATCGCCGAGTCGGGCATTTATCTGACAGGCGGAGGCGCGCTGCTCGAGAAGCTCGACGTGCGACTGCAGCAAGAAACCGGCGTGAAATTCAAGATCGCAGAGGATCCGCTGCGGAGCGTTGTCCGGGGAACCGGCATGGCGCTCGAGCGACTGGACGAAATGGCTGATCTACTGATCAAACCCTGATCGGGTGTGTTATAATGGCTTTGTCTAGGCGCAGAGCCTCATAGGTGAGGATTACGCCGCCCTTCGGGGCGTTCCGGTAGACTGAACGAACATGCCCAAGCGCAGCCCATCTCTGTTCCAAAGACACCGGCCCTCCTGGACGGCGCCCGTGGAATTGCTGAGTTTTGGCCTCTATTTCCTCTGTGCCGTGTTGCTGGTTCTGAGCCGGATCGGTCACGGTGTCTTGGCCGATGCCCGGGACGACGTGGTCGATTTGTCTGTGCCGTTGCTGGAGCTTGCATCGGGACCGGCCATTGAAGCACGACGCGCTGTCGATCGTGTTCGTCTTTATGTCCGCGTTCAGACGAGTGCAGTCGAAGAAATCGACCGGCTGACCCAGGAAAACGATGAACTGAAGCAGTGGAGGTGGCGGACCCAGCTCCTGGAGCGCAAGGTCGCTCACCTACGCAAACTTCTGCATGCGGCCGAAGACCCCGCACTCGTCTATGCCTCGGGCCGGGTCATCGCGGATGCGCGCGGTCCCTTCGTGCGCAGTGCGCTGGTCAATCTCGGGCGCCAGGATGGCGTGCGGATCGGCTACGCCGTGATCAACGGCGATGGGCTCATAGGGCGCACGGTGGAGGCCGGCGACAAGGTCGCGCGCGTCCTCCTGCTGAACGATCTGAACAGCCGTATTCCGGTTCTTGTGGGGCCGAGCGGCGCGCGGGCGCTGGCGCTCGGAGACAATAGCGTGGAGTTGCAGCTTGGCTTCGTGCAAGAGGGCGCTGAAATCGAAACGGGCGATGAGGTCTACACCTCGGGCAGCGACGGCGTCCTGCCGCGCGGCCTGCGCGTGGGCGTGGTTGCAGGTGGGCCCGGCTCTTACACGATCCGGCCCTTTGCCGAGCTCAATTCGCTCGATGTCGTCAGTGTTCTGTTCTTCGACGCACCGGCACTGACACGCACGGATCCTGCGGCAGTCGCTGACAAGGGCGAGGCCTTGTCCTCTACGCTCCGTCCGGCGCCGGAGGAAGGCAGGACTGCGGCAGTCGGAAGCGCTCAGTTACCGCCCGTGGCCGCCATGTCGCCGCCGGTCTCGGCCCAGGCGCAAGCTGAGCGATGACGCGGCTTCTTCCGGCGTTTTCCGTGCTGATGGCGGTGATTGCCACCGCCGTGCCTTGGGGATTGACGGCCGACGCGACATTCATCCTGCCGCTACTGGTCGTGATGATGGTGTTCTGCTGGCGCGCGATTCCGGACACGGAGCTGCACCCCGCGGCGGCGGCGGTCTTGGGACTGCTGGCCGATCTTCTCAGCGGCGGCCCTCTGGGCTTCTGGGCGCTGATGTGCCTGATCGCCGCGACGGTCGGGCTGAAACCCGGCTCCTTCCGCGAGCGCCGTGACATCTGGACTGAGTGGTTGGCTTGGACGGCCCTCATCTGCGCCCTCGGCCTGTTCGGCTGGCTGCTGGCAAGCCTCTATTATCTTCGCTGGATTGATTGGTGGCCGATCGCCTTTGGCGTTGCGACCTCGATCATCTTCTTTCCGGTCATGCTTTATGGGCTGCTCTGGGTCCAGTCTGGACGCCTCGGTCACTCGCGCCGCACGATCTTCCGGAGCGCCTCATGAGCAAGTCGAGGGCGCTGCACTACGGCGCAAAGAAGAAGCCCGACTATGCTCGGAAGCAGAGCTACCGCTTCTCGCGCCGCGCGCTTCTAGTCGGCGGCGCGCAGGCAGGCCTGTTCTGCTTGCTCGGTTGGCGGCTGCATCAACTTCAAATCAAGGAGGCTTCCGAATACCGGCTTCTGTCCGATGAGAACCGCCTGATGATGCAGCTTGCGGCGCCCTCGCGCGGGTCGATCCGCGACCGCACCGGGGCTGTTCTGGCCGAGGACAGAGAGAACCTGCGCCTTCTCGTCTTGCCTGCCTTCTGCAAGAGCCTGCCTGAAACGCTCGACAAACTCTCGCACATCGTCCCCATTTCCCGGGCCACACGCGACCGCATCAAGCGGGCCGCCGCTCGTCAGAGCGGTTACTATCCCGTGCTCGTGGCCGAAGGGCTGACGTGGCGTCAGTTCTCGCTGCTCAACGTGCTCGCTCCGCAAATTCCCGGCCTCAGGACGGACCGCTCAGCCTACCGCAAATATTATCATGCTCGGCCCATGGCGCACCTGGTGGGCTATGTGGGCATGGCCGGGAAGGGGGAGGTCGATCTCGATCCCGTCATGCGGCTTCCCGGATTTCGCGCCGGCCGGTCGGGCATCGAGAAAACGTTCGACGAGCAGCTGCGCGGCACGCCCGGCACTCGGAAATTCGAGGTGGACTCGCGCGGACGCGTCGTGCGCGAACTGGGGGCGACGCCGAGCACACCGGGCAAAGACCTCGTGCTCAGCATCGACCACCATCTGCAGACTGTGGCCCAGGAGCGTCTGAAGGAGCATCGGGTAGCCTCCGTGGTCGTGCTCGATGTCGAGACAGGCGGCATCCTGGCGCTGGCATCGACACCCACATTCGATCCCAACGACGTGGTCTTCAGGGTCGACCCGAAGACGTGGGGCAGAATCGCGCGCGCCAAGGATCAGCCTCTCCAGAACCGGGCCATTCGCGGGCAGTATCCGCCAGGCTCCACCTTCAAGGTCGTGACGGCGCTGGCCGGGCTTCATGCGGGCGTTATCGAGCCCCAGGAGACCATGCGCTGCCCTGGCGTCTACAGGCTTGGCCGCGCCCGGTTCCGCTGTTGGAAGTCCCATGGTGGCGGCATCAATGTGCACGAAGCCATCAAGCAGTCCTGCGACGTCTATTTTTACGAGACCGCCAAGCGGATGGGGATCGACCACCTTGCGGCCGTCGCCCGTCATCTTGGCCTGGGCCGGATCTATGATTGCGGTCTTCCGGGCCAGAAGGAGGGCATCATTCCGGATGTGGCCTGGAAGCGGACACACCTCATGCAGCCCTGGTATGGCGGCGAGACGGTCATCGCCGGCATCGGCCAGGGCTTCGTCTCCTCAACGCCACTCCAGCTTGCCGTCATGGCTGGGCGGGTCGCCACCGGCCGCGCGGTGCTGCCGAAGCTCGTTCTGTCTCCGGACGACCCCGATCCTGAATGGCCGCTGCTTCAGCTCGACCCGCGCCACCTCGATATCGTACGGCGCGGGATGATCGGCGTCGTCAACGAGCCACGCGGGACGGCCCGCCGTTCGGCGCTGAAAATTCCCGACGTCCTGATGGCCGGCAAGACCGGCACCTCGCAGGTCGTGAACGCGCACAACGAGCACAAGCTCTCGCCTTACAAGCGGGAGACCCATGCGCTCTTCGTCGCCTACGCGCCGGCCGATAAGCCCCGCTATGCGGCCGCATGCGTCGTGGAGCATGGCGGCGGCGGCTCGAGCGCCGCGGCCCCGATCGTCAAGGATGTCATGACCGAAGCGCTTTTGCGTGACGCGGCAAAGAGCCCGGCGTTTGCGGGCACGAGCGCCGAGACGGCTTCCGGCAAGATCGCCGTTGTAGGTGATGACGGATGAGGATGCTGTTCGCCCAAGCGCCGGCGGTGAAGCAGGATCTGGCCAAAAAGCTGCTTTTGCTGAATTGGCCGTTTCTCGCACTCGTCACCGCGATTGTGCTGGTGGGGACTGCCGCACTCTACTCCGTAGCCGGCGGCTCGTTCGAACCTTGGGCCTCGCGTCAGGTCATCCGCTATTGCGTCGGTCTGGCGCTGCTGTTCGCCATTGCCTTCTCCGACATTCGCTGGTGGTTGAAAGGGGCTTATCCGCTTTTCCTAAGCGCGCTGGTGCTCATGGCGCTGGTGCCGTTGATCGGTGTCGAAAGCGGCGGTGCGCGGCGCTGGTTGGGCTTTGGCGAACTGAGCTTTCAGCCCTCGGAGATGATGAAGATCGCCTTGGTTCTGGCGATCGCGCGCTACTATCAGTGGCTCCCGCCGCAAAAGATTTGGCGGCTCGACGCCTTGATCCCACCGCTCCTGATGATCGGCGTGCCGGCTTTGCTCGCGCTCTCCCAGCCTGATCTCGGCACCGCCGCGCTGTTCGCGATCATCGGCGCGGGCATGATGTTTCTCGCCGGGGTCAGCTGGTTCTATTTCGCCGGGGCAATCACGGGCGTGGTCGTGGCGTTGCCTCATGCCTGGGAGATGCTGCACGACTACCAGAAGGAGCGCGTGCTCACCTTTTTCGATCCCGATCGCGATCCGCTCGGCTCCGGTTACCACATTCTTCAGTCCAAGATCGCTATCGGCTCGGGCGGACTGAGCGGCAAAGGCTTCATGAATGGCACCCAGGCGCAGCTCAACTTCCTACCCGAAAAGCACACCGACTTCATCTTCACGATGTTCTCCGAGGAGATGGGGTTTGTCGGCGCCGTCGTGCTGCTGGTGCTCTACCTGCTGGCGCTCGTGTTTATCACCTTCATGGCGCTCAGGTGCCGCAGCATGTTCGCAAAGCTCGTTGCGGGCGGCATAGGCCTGACGCTGTTCGCCTATGTCTTCATCAACGTGGCCATGGTCACGGGGCTCGTGCCCGTGGTGGGCGTGCCCCTGCCGCTCGTCTCTTACGGCGGCACCTCTATGCTGACCATGATGATCGGGCTCGGCTTCGTGCTCAACGCACATGTCAATCGAAGGGTCACCTTCCGCCAGGCCGAACTTGGCGGGCTCTGGTAGGCGACACCGAAAATTTTGGCCCGCGCGAGCTGGACAGCCCGCCTGCTGGAGTGCTACAGCCACGATCCTTGGCGCTTGGGATGCGCCGGACCAGGGTGGTCACGTCGCAAGACATCAGGTCGCCAGGCATCATGCCGGACGACACCGCGTCGCAAGACGCCGGGCCCTGAGGGCGCATAGCTCAGTTGGTAGAGCAGCTGACTCTTAATCAGCGGGTCCACGGTT
>NZ_JBAWCQ010000058.1:0-3943 GCF_049590335.1 Methyloceanibacter sp. | reverse complement strand
TAATGTGGGAGAAGGGCTATCTTGACCGGCCCCAAATGGCTCGCGCCTTCTCTGCTATCAGGTCGGAAGACCTCATCTATTCTCGTGCCGTGCGGCGCTACTACCTTGGAAAAGAGGACCTGCCGACCGACATGGGAGTCTGGGTTTCGGACACGACCCGGATGCCGGCCAGAATGCATTCGGAATATCTGCGCGGCCTGTTTCTTGAAAACCGGCTGACGGCTGGTCGCTTTGCCGTCAAGGGAAGGGTCATCGCGCTCAAGGACATCTCGGCGCCGATATTCGCGGTGGGCACTGAAACCGATCACATCGCGCCGTGGAAGTCCGTCTACAAAACCCAACTGTTTACCGACAGCGATATGACCTTTGTATTGACGAGCGGAGGCCACAACAGCGGGATCATCAACGAACCAAAGCTAGCGCGCGGTCACCATCGGATCTCGCCTCGTACTGCCGGGGCGCTTTACGTGGGTCCCGATGCCTGGGTTACGCAAAATGCGCCGCAACCGGGCTCCTGGTGGCCAGCGTGGACGACCTGGCTGGAAGAGAAAAGCAGCGGTGTTGTGCCGGCACCCTCCATCGGTGCGCCAGACAAGGGCTTGGTCCCGATCGTAGCGGCGCCCGGAACCTACGTTCACCAAACCTGATTCTAAGCCCGCTTTTGGCCCGCTGGCGACGCCCTACCAGCGCTGGGTTAAGTCGGCTGCCGAGGGTGAGGCAGACACGGTGAGGCGGTCTTTCGAGGTCTCAAGATGTACAGGTTAGTCGGACGCCGTCACGCTGGCGTTGAGGCTCGGCGCCTGTGCTGACGATCGGCGTCGGACAAGCGTCAATGAACGAAATCGCGGATTGGACGGTAGGCGTCTCAGCGGTCTCTATGGGGATTTGCCTGTGGCACGTGGCGTGATTTTGGCCGAAGCTTTGCCGAGGGTGACGTGATGATAGGACGTTGAGCGGCTTGTCGGTGCCGACATGGGGTTGCGCAGCCGGGCATGAGCAGTGTTGAAGTTGGACGATTTGCAATTTCGGACAAGTTGGAGCGCGATTGATCGTTGCAGGCCGTCCGGCTGCATCGTGTGAGGTCTATCATGGTGTGTCGGTGGTTGGGCGGCATGGTCATGAGCTGTCGATGGCCTCGGGGCTTGGCCGGTGCTTGGGCTCCATGCCTGCTGCGAACACTTCGATGATGATCATACGTCCGCCGCAACAGGGGCAGGGCAAGTTGAGGGTCCGCGCCTCGTCTGGGTTTGCATCCTCTACATTATCGGCTTCGTCGTTTGTTGCCATGTGAACGCTCAGCAAGGCCCTCGCCCGTGCGATGTTGGTGGCGCGATTGCCGTTGGCGAACAGCCCGTAGTGGCGGATGCGGTGGAAGCCTTTCGGCAGGACGTGGGAGAGGAAACGGCGGATGAACTCATGCGGTGTGAGTGTCATCGTCTTCCAGCGCTCACGATGGCCGGCGCGATAGTCCTTGTATCGGAACGCCACGCCATCGGCATCGACCCTGACGAGGCGCCGGTTCGAGATCGCAACGCGGTGGGTGTAGCGCGACAGGTAGGCCAGCACCGCTTCGGGTCCGGCGAACGGATCCTTGATGTTGACGTACCAATTGAGCTTGCGTAGCGGCTTGAGGAAGGCATCAAAGGTGACACGATCGGCGAGACCGGCATGCTCACCGTAGAAGTTGAGCAGCCTGTCATCATGGGCCTTGATGAGCTTCTCCAGAAACAGCCGTTTGAACAGCTGTGAGAGCACGCTGAATGATAACAGGAACGTCTTGCGGCATGAGATCCACTTCGACCCATCGAGCGATATCCCACCACCCGGCACGATCATGTGCACGTGTGGGTGGTGCGTCATCGCCGAGCCCCAGGTGTGGAGCACGGCGGTAATGCCGATCCTAGCACCGAGATGCTTGGGATCGGCGGCGATCGTCAGCATGGTCTCCGCGCTTGCCTTGAACAACAGATCATAGACGACGCGCTTGTTCTGAAAGGCAATGTCGGCGATCGGGGTCGGCAGTGTGAAGACCACATGAAAATACCCGACCGGCAGCAACTCGGCCTCACGGGCTTCGAGCCAATCCTGTGCCGCTGTCGCCTGACACTTTGGGCAGTGCCTGTTGCGGCAACTGTTGTAGGCGATGTGCAGATGGCCACAAGCCTCGTTCTCGCAGCGCGCAACGTGGCCTCCGAGCGCTGCCGTGCGGCAACGCTCGACCGCCGTCATCACCTTCATCTGTTCAAGGCTGACGTGACCGCGATTGGCGGCAAGCCATGCTTGTCCATGGTCGCGGAAGATGTCCGCGACCTCCAAAGCTGGAGGAGACATGCCGGTGGCGGCTCAAGACTTAGGCTTGGCCTTCTTGCGCTTGCCTCCTTTGGCTGTGTCATCTCGCAACAGGTCGATGGGACTTTCAATAGCTGTGATCAGAGCCGTTGCGACGCGCGTGTAGCGTGCTGTCGTCGTGAGCTTGGTGTGTCCGAGCAGCGCCTGGATCACTCGGACGTCGACGCCGGCATCGAGCAAGTGTGTTGCAAAGGCGTGGCGCAGAGACCGCACGGTGACCGGCTTGGAGATGCCGGCGGCAACGGCGGCCTGGTGAAACAGCCGGTTCTGCTGTCGTGCCGTCAGGGGCTCGTAGGGCTGGCGGCCCGGAAAGAGATAACGCTGTTCGGGCCGAAAGCCGGCGTCGTACTTGGTTGAGCGTTCCGGCCAATAGCGGCGCAACGCCTCAAGGACGGCAACCGGCAGTTTGACCTGGCGGTCCTTGTCGCCTTTCGATTGCACGATACGAATAATGCCGCGGTCACTGTCGATATCGCCGACCCTCAGACGGATCACTTCGCCGGGCCTCAGACCGCAACCGTAGGCCAGTGACAACATCGCCCGCGCCTTGATGGATGGCGTGTTCGCGAGCAGACGTGCGACTTCATCCTGGCTCATTATCGGCGGGATCTTCTGCGGCTCGCGAAGGTGATAGATCTCGGCGGCAAGGTCGTGCCGGCGCAGGGTCACACGGAATAGGAACTTGACACCGGTCATGATGGTGTTGCGCGTCGAGTTGGAGATATCGCAACCTGCCAACTCCGCCTGGAAGCCGCGCACGTCATCCGCCGTTGCAGTCTGAGGTGAATGGCCGAGCCAGGCGGCAAATCGACGGCAGCTGCGGATGTGGGCCGTCTGCGTCTTCGGGCTCAACTTGCGCGCCGTCATGTCTTCGATCATACGCGCTTGCAGTGGACTTATGGCGCGCCTGCCTACTCTACTCATGGGTGAACTCCTGTCCTGAAGTGAGGTTCAACACCTCGATCATCAGGACAGCGCTCCCAGCTGCCTCTCCAGCTTCTCAGACGTGGTTAGCGCTCACCAACAAACAGCCGCGCAGCACGCGATATCGCGTAGCGATTTTGTTCAGTGACCCGTTGCGGACTCAGTGCCGGCGTGCAACAACTGTGTTGCATCGAGAACCGGTGAACGGTCTTACACTCGTACGTCCCCTTGTTCTACGAGACCCGTTCGGCTCTCTTCTGCGATACGGGCCAGGGCAGACCAGTCGCGTGCCATAGTTCACAGTTGCCGAACGCCGCGGCGAAGTGCCCGAACATGACGCCAGCCTCAGTGAAGCGGCCAACCACAGATACTACCGACCATGTGGACCTCCGGAGCCGGGGGCAACCGTCCCCACCGAGTTCGAATAAGAAAGATCAATGGGGGGTAGAACGCATGCCTATCCCCTTAAGTCCGGCGGCGGGCCAGAAAGCCCAATTTTATCAACGCGCTGAGGTGTTGTCTCGACTGCAAGCGCCAATGTCGTCAACTTGTTGATGCCCCGCCGATTTTGGCCGCGGAACCGGATCAAAAGGGATAGGCATGGGTAGAACGCCATATGCGCTTTCCTTTCAGGTCATGAAAATATACCATGCTGATGCCCAATATATAC
>NZ_JBAWCQ010000057.1:0-31983 GCF_049590335.1 Methyloceanibacter sp. | reverse complement strand
GCGCACGTCTGTCAGTGAGATTTTGCGTTCCGCCAGTGCGGCGGGATCGAACATGATTTGAATCTGCTTTTCGGCGCCGCCTCCCAGCCGGACGTCCGAGACATCCTTCACGCTTTCCAGCGGCGCCCGCACATGGTCGTCGATGAAGTCGCGCATCATGTCCATGTCCAGGTGGCGCGGGTTTCCAGGGAGCGGCGAAACCCGGTAATACATGAAGGAGTTCGCGCTGAACGAACTCGCACGCACGCGCGGCTGGTCCACGTCCTCCGGATAGGAGGGGACCTGGCTCAGCGCGTTGTTGATGCGGATGAGGGTTTCGTTGAGATCGATATTGTAGGGGAACTCCAGCTCGATCCGCGCCTCCCCGCTGGAGGAGCGCGAGATGATCCGCTCGAGGCTCGGGATCGAGCGGAGATATTCCTCCTGCTCGATGATGATTTCCTTCTCCACGTCCTGGGGCGTCGCACCCGGCCAGCGCGTATAGACGGTGACCGTGCGCACTTCGAGATCGGGGATCATCTGAACGGGAATGCGCAAGGCCGCGAGGACGCCGAGCACGCAGACGATGAGCGTCATCACCGTGACCAAGGTTCCGCGCTGGACGATCCGCTCAAGCATCAGGGGTGTACCTCACGCATCGCGCCTCAGCTTGCTAGCCGGACAGCTTGTCCTTCGCGTAAGGACTCGTTCCCGCGCACGACGACACGCTCTCCTTCATCGAGGCCGGACAGGACCTGGACCAGCCCGTCAAAGGTCAGCCCAATCTCAATCCGGCGTTCGGTGACGCTCATCTTGTCGCCGTCGTCCATCAAGACCCAAACGGTGATGCGCCCGTCGGGGTAGCGGATCAGCGCGTCCCGGCTCACGACCACGTCGCGGCGCCCCGTGTCGAGGTCTACGAGAACGCGTGCCGACATGCCAGGCGTGATGGGGATGTTGGTACGTGTGGGCAGAACGCGCAGCGTGAAGGTGCGCGCATCCGGATCGCTTACCGGGATCAGAGCGCCGATCTTGGCGGGGATCTCTTCGCCCGGCAGCGTGTCGATCTCGATCGCTACATCGGCGCCGTCGCGAAGTTTTGCGTAGTAATCCTGCGGCACTGGCACGTCGACGCGGAAATTCTTCATCGCGACCAGTTCGAAGACGGCGGTTCCGGGCGTCACCCATTGGCCCACCTCGACCATGCGCTTCGAGATCACGCCATCAAAAGGCGCCGTCAGCCTGTGGCGGTCGAGAACGACGGCGCGCCGCTTCTGCTCGGCGCGAAAGCCTTCATGGGTCGCGGTGTCGATTTCGACTTCCGCCGCGCGGGCATCGACTTCGTTTTGCGGACCGTATTTCCGCTTGGCGAGGTTAGCGGCGATATCCAGGCGGCGCTTTGCGTCCTTGACCTCTCCGGCGGCCTGTGCGGCTTGGGCTTGCGCCTGCTCGAAGGCCGCTTCCTCGAGTTCGGAGTCGAGTTCCAGCAGCAGGTTGCCTTTTTTGACATAGGCACCGCTATCATAGTGGACGGTGCTCACAAGCCCCTCCACCAAGGTGGAGATTTGCGAGGCATGGGGCGATGACACGCTCCCCGACAATTCGAGCTTCCGGATCACGGGCGATTTGCGCACGGTTTCTGTCTCGACCGGCGGAACGGGTTGCGCCACCGCCGACGTGTCAGGATAGGCCGCGGCGGCAAGGCAAAGGGCGAACAGCCCCAGTCCGCCGAGGGCCTTCCGTAAGGCACCAGAATGGGTGCGTTTGGTCGTGGTCAAGCGCCAGTCCATCGAGCTCTCAAGGTTGCATCGGCGACACGGAAGCCAATGGTATTCCAGGTCCATCGCTCAGAACATTACGATGAGGAAAGGTCAAGCGGCCGAGCTTGCCGTCCCTACCGCTCAAATTAAGGGCTGAAGGGGGACCGAGCCAGGATGAGCGGCTGCACGCTTGCCAAAGGGCTGGCGCTTGATCTCGACCCCCAGGATTTTCGGCGATGGCGTAGCCGCAAGAAGCACGATCGGTCATATTGGTATTCTGCTCTGCCGAGATGGGGATGCCTACGACATCGCTCTTTTTCGGAGTGTGGGCCGCAGTTCTTGGGGCTGGCTGCGCACCGCCGCCGCCGAATTCGGACTCGAGTTCGTCACGACATCGTGACCGCCGGGCTTGCGAAATTGCGGCAAGCGGGTCCCACCACATTTGGGAAATCTGGCAATTGCCGATAGGATCACATTTCGGGGGAGATTGGGGCATAAGCTCCGGAGCGGCACCGGCCGGCCGCTGGCGAAGTTCTCGATGAGGGTGTGGCCGTCAGCTCTCGAAACGTGAGACGCCTATTATGAAATGCCCCACGATCGTTGCCTTCGCGCTCGGTGCCCTCTTTTGCGTTCCGGCCGCGGCCGAGTCCGATCAGCCGACCCGCATGGGTGCGGACAAGGAAAAGACCGTATACGTCCAACTCATCGTCAAGGCTTGCCGTGCCGTTGGGACGCCTCTCCAGCCCGTCAATCAGGGCAAAAGCTACAATGACGAGAAGCCGCGGACTGTCGAGGAGCGCAAGGCCGCGCTACTGGCGACAGGCTGTATCGACGTGCCCGTCCCCATGGAGTTTCTGGCCGACGCCATGTCGCCCAACGCTTGTCTTGGCCATGGCGGCTATATGGCGGCGATGCAGTTCCTCGAGCAGCGGCAGGACCTGCACGAATTTCCGACAGTCGGATCCTGGCACTGCGTGATCAGCGACCATGAGGTCATCGGCGTTTCCACGATGTAGCGCATCGACTTCGTAGCGCCTACGCCGGACTGACGACGTCCAAAAAATATGGGCAGGGAGAGCCTCTCCCTGCCCTATGATGTGCCTCCGGACTGTGCGCGCCGTCTTAGGCCGGCTTCACCGCGGTGATGGAGGCGCGAGTGATCTCGATCGTGGTGAGGTCGTCGACCTTGCCCTTGGGCGTCATATTCATCCAGTTCTGAACTGCCACTGTTGGTGCGTTCATTCCCATATCGGCCGTCTCGCTCTCCTCGGATTTGTTCTGAACGGCTTTAGGCAAGCCATCGGCCTTGCGGAGCGCCACGGCGACCTCCTGCGTGTATTTGATGGTGACCTTTTCTCTCTTCTTGATCGTCTTGATGTCCTTCACGCCAGGACTGATCAGATCGACGATGGTTCTGCCGCTGGGGGCGTTAACCATCATCACACTCTCCGGAATTTCGATCTCCTCGACCGTTCCGGTCATTGTAATCCTGCCGGAATCTTCCTCGACCGGAATTTGGGCGCGGGTCTCGCCGGCAAACAGCAAGGTGATCCCTCAGGCCATGAGCCCCGTAATGTTGGCGTCGAGAATCTGCATGGTCTTTGCTCCGTGACTGCCTGTGTTTCTTGTTAGATGGCCGCCATCCTAGGCATGACCGGGGCCCGCTATAGTCTAGGCTTGTGCACTTGGAACTGGTTTTGCGGCCCACAACCGCGCCGTTTTGGGTGCGGTGGCGGAGCGGAAATGTCGTTTACGTGAAATTTGGGGTACCACATTGTCGCGGGGACACGGTTCAGCGCCCCAGGGGATTGCGGTCTGCGGCATTCATTGAGACGCTATGCGCCCTGTGTCTTCGGAAAACAAGCCAGATAGCTGGGGCCTTCGACAATGCTTCACGTGCCGCCTCTCGTTTCGACACTGACGATTGGTCTGGTGCTTGCGTTTAGCCTTGGTCTCCTTGCCCATCGCATCAAGCTGCCGCCGCTCGTGGGCTATCTGGTGGCGGGCATCGTCATCGGCTTCGCCCCCGCGGTTGGGGCAGATCAGAACATCGCCAACCAGCTGTCCGAGGTCGGTGTCATCCTGCTGCTGTTCGGCGTCGGGCTCCATTTTTCGGTGCAGGACCTCCTGTCGGTGCGGGCCATCGCCATTCCCGGCGCAATCGCGCAAGGACTCGTCGCCACGCCGCTTGGCATGGTGGTGGGCTGGGCCCTTGGCTGGAACCCCGCCGCCGGTTTCATCTTTGGGCTCGCGCTCTCCGTGGCCAGCACCGTGGTGCTGCTCCGAATGCTGCAGGAGCGCCGCCTGCTTGAGACCGAGCGGGGCAAAATCACCATTGGCTGGCTGATCGTGCAGGACATCGCCATGGTGCTGGCTTTGGTCTTGTTGCCTGCCATTACGGGGCTGTTCCAAGGCGAGGCGCCACCGGATGCGATCGAGATGACCCGCCAAGTTGCCGAGGTGGTGGGCAAGCTCCTGGTCTTCACTCTGGCGATGCTGGTCGTGGGCAGGAAGCTGATTCCGGCGCTGCTCCACTACGTGGCGCATACGGGAAGCCGTGAGCTATTTCGCCTCGCGGTGCTGTCGATTGCGCTCGGCTTCGCCTATCTGGCGGCCGAGCTTTTCGGGGTCTCCCTGGCGCTCGGCGCCTTCTTCGCCGGCATGGTGCTGAGCGAGTCTCAACTGAGCCAACAGGCGGCGACGGAATCGCTGCCCTTGCGAGACGCCTTCGCGGTTCTGTTTTTTGTCTCGGTGGGCATGTTGTTCCACCCGGCCATCATGGTGGATGCCCCGTTTGCGGTTCTGGCGACGGTCGCGATCATCATCGTGGCGAAGTCCATTGTGGCTTTCGCGGTGGTGCGTCTGTTCGGGCAGTCTTCGAGCACGGGCCTGGTGATCTCCGCGTCGCTCGCTCAAATCGGGGAGTTCTCCTTCATTCTCGCTAGCCTAGGCCTCGCGCTCGGGGTCTTGCCGACCGAGGGGCGCGATCTGATTCTCGCCGGTTCGATCATCACGATCCTGCTCAATCCGCTTCTATTCGCGGCACTCGACCGCTATTTCGCCTGGCGCGAACATGCGCGTACCGACGAGGGGGGCCCAGAGGTGGAAGCGGAGGAGGCCGAAGCAAAAGACGAGGCGACCCCGACCCGCGAGCCCATTCCCGTGACGGCACTCACCGACCATGTGGTGCTGATCGGTCACGGGCGTGTGGGGCGGTTCGTCTCCAAAGCCCTTCTGGAGAAGGGCGTGCCGGTCTACATCATCGAGGACGACCCGGACGATGCCGCCGACTTGAACGCGCATGGTGTCCACGCTTTGCACGGAAATGCGGCGGACCCCGAAGTCGTCAAGTCCGCCAATCTCGGCGAAGCGCGCTGTCTCCTGGTTGCCATTCCCGATGCTTTCGAAGGGGGGCAAGTGGTTGAGCAAGCGCGCACGATCAATCCCAAACTCCGCATCGTGGCGCGCGCGCATTCAGAGGCGGAGATCGACCACCTCGCCAAGCACGGTGCGGATTTTGTGGTTATGGGCGAACACGAGATCGGCAAGGCCATGCTGGGCGAACTGAACGGCCAGGAGCGGCCCATATCCGATGCGGTGACCGGGATGGCGAACGCGGGTCCCATTCGCGGGCGCTAGAGGCGCTTCGCAAGTGGCATCTAGGGCGTCATCGCGGCCGCAAGCGTGTTGGCCTCTTCGTCCGTGAACACGCGGCCGCGCGTCAGAAACCGGACGCCCTCAGGCGCTTCGAGCGAAAACCCAGACCCGCGCCCCGGGACGACGTCGATGGTAAGTTGGGTGTGTTTCCAGTACTCGAATTGATCGTCATCCATGTAGAAATTGCAGCCGCCGATGTCTCCAAGGAGGACATCGTTGATGCCTACCCGGAATTCGCCCTCTGGATAGCACATGGGCGCCGAGCCGTCGCAGCACCCGCCGGATTGATGAAACATCAAAGGCCCATGCGTGGCCCTGAGCTTGTCGATCAACGCGAGCGTCGCATCCGTCGCTAGAACCCGTTCAACCATCTCTTTGCCCCTTATGACAAGACGGCCCGGCGGGAGTTCCCGCCGGGCCGCTCAGGATTACCTTGGCAGATACCCTTAAGGCCTAAAAGAAGCCTAGCGCTTTCGGGCTGTAGCTCACCAGCATGTTCTTGGTCTGCTGATAGTGATCGAGCATCATCTTGTGCGTTTCGCGCCCGATGCCGGACTTCTTGTAGCCGCCAAAGGCCGCGTGCGCCGGGTACAGGTGGTAGCAATTGGTCCAGACGCGCCCGGCCTCGATGCCACGCCCGAAGTGGTAGGCGCGGTTTATATCGCGAGTCCAAACGCCGGAGCCAAGGCCGTAAAGCGAGTCGTTGGCGATCTCGAGCGCCTCCGCATCGTCCTTGAACGTGGCTACCGACAGCACCGGCCCAAAGATCTCTTCCTGGAAGATGCGCATCTTGTTGTGACCGCGGAACACCGTGGGCGTCATGTAATAGCCCTCGGAGAGGTCGCCCTCATGGGTGGCGCGCTTGCCACCGGTCAGGAGCTCGGCGCCTTCCTTGTTGCCGATATCCACATAGGACAGGATCTTCTCCAACTGGTCGTTGGATGCCTGGGCGCCGATCATGGTGTCCATGTCGAGCGGGTTACCCAGCTTGATCTTCTCCACACGCGCGATCGCCTTCTCGATGAAACGGTCGTAGATCGATTCGTGCACGAGTGCGCGCGACGGGCAGGTGCAGACCTCACCCTGGTTCAACGCGAACATGGCGAAGCCCTCGAGCGCCTTGTCGAAGAAATCGTCGTCCTCGGCCATCACATCGGCGAAGAAGATGTTCGGCGACTTGCCGCCCAGCTCAAGCGTCACCGGAATCAGATTTTCCGATGCATATTGCATGATGAGGCGCCCAGTCGTGGTCTCGCCCGTGAACGCGATCTTGGCGATGCGCGGGTTCTGCGCGAGGGGCTTACCGGCCTCGACGCCAAAACCGTTCACGATATTGAGGACGCCTGCGGGCAGGATATCCCCGACCAAGTCCATCAGCACCATGATCGACATGGGCGTCTGCTCAGCCGGTTTCATCACCACGCAATTCCCGGCGGCAATTGCGGGTGCGAGTTTCCAGCACGCCATCAAAATTGGGAAGTTCCACGGAATGATCTGGCCTACAACGCCGAGAGGCTCGTGGAAATGATACGCCACCGTATCGTGATCGATTTCGCCGAGCGTGCCTTCCTGAGCGCGGACGCAGGAGGCGAAATAACGGAAATGGTCGATGGCCAGAGGAATGTCGGCCGCGGTGGTTTCGCGGATAGGCTTGCCGTTGTCAATCGTTTCGACGGCGGCCAAGAGCGGGATATTTTCCTCCATGCGATCGGCGATCTGGTTGAGGAGCTTGGCGCGTTCGGCAACTGCCGTTTTTCCCCACGCCTCGCGCGCCTTGTGCGCGGCGTCGAGGGCGAGCTCGACATCGGCCGCTTGGGAGCGGGCGATCTCACAGATGGACTTACCGGTGACCGGGCTCAGATTGTCGAAATAGCGCCCGTCGACAGGCGCAACCCAGTCGCCGCCGATGAAATTGTCGTAGCGGTTCCTGACGGCTACCCGCGCGTTCAGGGTTTCGATGACCTCGTGAAGCATTGTTACCTCCCAAAAATTACAGCGATTCCGCCAATTCTTGCCCAACTTCGAGCGGCGATTTCATCACCGTTTTCTGGGTGCGGCCCGATACGCTCGATAGGTTCTAGGGCAGCCTAGTCGAGTTTTTATATAGGCTAAATTCTACTTTGGGAGCAAATAGGATCTCTGTCAGCAGACAAGAAAAGAGGCCGCCTGTTTGGGGAAGGGCGGCCTCGAAGTCAGGACTAGTCTGTTTGATTATGTAGTATTAGAAGAATATGACCCCGCCGACCTGAAACAGGTTACAAGTGTCATAGCCCTGGCTCACGTTCCGGCGCACATTGTTTTGGTTCTTGCCAGTGAACCCGAGATCAATCTCCTGGAGCTGCCATTTGCGAACACATGCATGGCGGCCGGGTCGATCTCTTGAACCACGCCAAGCGCATAGTGGTCGATTGTCGAGCCCTATGCCGTTATTCGTCCGCACACGTTGACCCTTATTCAGGACGCCAATTATTGCGTCTGACAGCCTATATTGTACTTTGGTCGAATACTGGCACTGTTGCCGGTTAGAGTGGCAAAAAAGATCCGCATTTCGTCGACTCAGGTCAGACTTAAGGCAATCGGGCGTGCCATGGACGATGGAGGAAGCGTCCAGTGTACGGAGCGCATGCAAACCGTCGGGCTTGTGGGGTCCAGACCGCCTGGACCAGTGCAAACAGCCCAGAGGCTGCGATCGCAGAGATCGCCGAGGTCGTTGATTCATCGGAGATCGGCCAACTTTTGGTCTTCTTTCCCCAGACCTACGAAGCTGAGGCGTTAAGCCAGGCATTGTCGGAGGCCTTCGCCGGCGTGCCGGTCGCGGGCTGCAGTACATCTGGTGAAATCACGCCGGCGGGGTTCAGCGACCGCAGCGTCCTGGTGGTGGCCTTTCCGAGGAAGGGCTTCCGATTCGTCAGTCGCGTCATTCCCGAGGTGCAGGCTCTGAGCGTGGAGCGGGCGACCGATGCCGTGCAGGCCTTGCGCGCCGGCCTCGATAGGGTGGTAAATGGCGAGCGCTACGAAAACTTGTTCGCCGTGTCACTCATCGACGGGCTGTCCAAATGCGAGGAAGCCATTGTTTCGGCCATTGGCTGGGCGCTCGGCGACATTCCGCTGGTCGGGGGCTCTGCGGGCGACGGCCTCACACTTTCCGGAACATGCCTACTGCATGACGGGCAGGTTCACCGGGGCGCCGCCTTGCTGCTTCTCGTCGAAACAGTCCATCCGGTCCGCAGTTTCTATTGCGATCACTTCGAGCCGACGGACACCAAACTAGTGGTGACGTCTTCGGATACCTCGACCCGAACCGTGTACGAATTCAATGCGGAGCCTGCGGCACAGGAGTATGCGAGTGCTGTGGGACTTGAGCCGTCGTCCCTGGCGCCCATGAGCTTTGCAGCGCATCCCGTCGTTGTGCGCATAGGCGGAGACTATTACTGCCGGTCAATCCAACGCGTGAACGACGATGGATCCCTATCGTTCTTCTGTGCGATCGACGATGGCGTGGTTCTCACCGTCGCCGAGCCAAGGGACATGGTGAAGTCGATGGAAGCTGAGCTGGAGCGCCTGGACGCGGCCATCGGCGGTATCGACTTCGTGCTAGGCTTCGAGTGCGTCCTGCGGCGGCTCGATGCCGAAAACCGGCAGGTGAAGCACCAGGTCAGCGACTTGTACCGCCGCTATCACGTGGTCGGTTTCCATACCTATGGCGAGCAGTACAATGCGATGCATCTGAACCAGACCTTCACCGGGGTCGCGATTGGGAGGCAGGGGTCCGGCTGATGCCGCGTGATTGGCAAGACGAACGCAATGGCGATCTCGATCCGGATGGGCTGGAGCGCCGGGTCGAAAAGCTCGTCAAGATCAACGCGGTCCTGATGGATCGCGTCGAGCGGTCGATGGATCAGCAGGGCAATGCCTTCTCATTGTTCCAGACCGCCATCGGGCTGGATGCCAAGGTTCGATCCCGTACTGAGGAACTGACCGCGGTTTTGCGGCGCCTTGAGTGTTCCAACGAAGCGCTGATCGAGGCCAAGGACGAGGCCGAGCGTGCCAATCTCAGCAAGACGCGCTTTCTCGCGGCCGCGAGCCACGATCTGTTGCAGCCGCTGAACGCCGCCCGTCTTTCCATCTCGGTCCTATCCGAACTGCAGAAGAGTGATGACGCGCGCCGCCTGGCAGGCCGTGTCGACCAATCCCTGCAAACCATCGAAGACCTGATCAAAACGCTGCTCGACATTTCTAAGCTCGACGCAGGCGTCGTCACCCCAGACTTCCAGTTTTTTCCGCTAGACGAGGTCCTGACGCGGCTCGAGGCCAGTTTTGCGCCGCTGGCCGGGGCGAAACAGCTCACGTTCGACGTCCTCCGGTCGGGCCTGCTCGTGCACAGCGACCCGTTGCTCCTTCAGCGGGTGCTGCAGAACCTTATATCGAACGCGGTGCGCTATACGAAGCAAGGCGGCGTGTCCGTCAGCGTGCTGCGGCGCGGGTCGGATTGCCTGATCGATGTGGTCGATACCGGCTGTGGCATTTCGGAAAACGAGCGCGAGACGATGTTCGAGGAATTCTATCGCGGTACCGCCGCCGCGAAGAGCGACCATGCCGGTCTTGGGCTTGGTCTGTCTATTGTTCAGCGCACGGTCCAGGCGCTAGGGCACGGGCTCGAGGTCGAGTCGACCCTCGGCAAGGGGTCGACCTTCCGGCTGACGGTGGCCTGTGCCGGCCCTGCACCCTCGGTTGCGTTCACGCAAACGACGGATCATGCCGACCTGGATGTCACGCGAGGTGCTGCCGTTGTTATGATCGAGAACGATCGGCAGGTCCTGGAGGCTACGGTCGGGCTGCTCGACAAATGGTCGTGCCGCACTTTGGCCGCTACCCGGCTCGAGGCATTGGAACCGGCTCTGACCGCATTGGGGTGCGCGCCGGACATCGTGCTGGTGGATTACAATCTCGACGAAGGGCGGACCGGCGTCGACGTTGTGAGGGCCCTGCGCGCTCGGTTCGGGCCGAACCTGCCGGCTGTTGTGGTCACGGGTGACCAGAGCCCCGCCGTTGCCGCCGATGTGAAGGCGGCGCAATCCGAATTGCTCCGCAAGCCAACGCGGCCGGCCGAGCTGCGCGCGCTGATGACTCACCTTTTGGGAACGGTCTCCGCGCCAAAATCTTAACTGCTCGAGGGAGCGGCACCGTCGCCGATGATGGCCTCGAAATCGAGCTGCGCGGTCTTGATCACCGCTTGCGTGCGGCTTACCACGTTCAGCTTGCGCAGGATCTCCGAGACATGGGCCTTGACGGTCGTCTCGCTGACCCCGAGCTCGTGCGCGATTTGCTTATTGAGCTGGCCGTGGCGAATGAGATGCAGGACACGTAGCTGGGCCGGGGTGAGGCCGGCGACCCGGTCGGCGATGTCGCTGGCACGCGTCGCGGCGCGGGGGTCGCCGGCATTCTGCGCCAACTCGGGCGGGACGAAGACCGATCCGCTCAGCACTTCCGCGAGCCCTTTCGCGAGCGTGGCCTTGTCGACAGACTTCGAGACGAAGCCGGCGGCACCCAGTCGGATGGCTTCCTGGACGATCTTGGGATCGTCAAGACCCGAAACGATCATGATCGGGATCCGTGGAAACGACGAGCGCAGAAGCATGAGACCCTCGAATCCGGTCGTGCCGGGGAGGGACAGGTCGAGCAACACGATCTCGATGCCAGGCTCGGCCTGAATGGCATCGTGCGCGGTCTCGATGCTTCCGGCTTCGAGAATCTCGGCATCATCCCGCGAGAACTTGACGGCGCTACTCAACGCCTCGCGAAACATAGGGTGATCGTCAACGATTAGGATCTTCGTCATCGTTTACGGCCGCCTGGCTATTGGGTCCTCCAACACGGAAGACCCGAAATGCAGTCCGCCGCAATCCTCAAAAGGTCGTAAAGTCTTTACGGAATGAGGACGACGGCGCCCGTCAAGGCTCCTTCGCGAAGGCGTTTCAGCGCTTCGTTCGCGTCAGAAAGTTTCATCGGCACGACCGTCGTTTTGACGGGAACTTTTGGCGCGAGCACTAGAAACTCGCGCGCATCGTCCCGCGTTAAATTGGCGACCGACCGGATCTCGCGTTCTTCCCATAGAATATCATAAGGGAACTGCGGGATATCGCTCATGTGGATGCCGCCGCAAACAACGACACCGCCCTTGCGCAGCGCCCCTAGCGCGGCGGGCACGAGCTGACCCACGGGCGCGAAGATGAGAGCCGCGTCGAGGTCGTCGGGTGCGGCCTCGTCGGAACCGCCGGCCCAGACCGCCCCGAGAGAGCGAGCAAACGCCTGGGCTTTTATATCGCCTGGGCTGGTAAAGGCGTAAATCTCGCAGCCTTGATACCGCGCCACCTGCGCTACGATATGCGCGGCCGCGCCAAAGCCGTAAATGCCGAGCCGTTTGGTTTCGCCCTGCAGCGCGTCCTCGGCCATCTTCAAGGAGCGGTAGCCGATAAGGCCCGCGCAGAGAAGCGGCGCGGCTTCCGCATCGGAGTAACCGTCGGGGATCGCGAAACAATATCGGTCGTCCGCAACCGTATAGGCGGCGTAGCCCCCATCGATCTGGTAGCCCGTAAACCGGGGTTCATCGCATAGGTTTTCGTGGCCTTCGCGGCAGTAGCGGCAAGTGCCGTCCGTGTAGCCGAGCCACGGAACCCCGATGCGCATGCCGACCTCGAAACCGGCGGTCGTCGGCCCGAGTGCTTCGACGCGGCCGACGATTTCATGACCCAGCACGAGTGGCAGCTTGGGATGGTCCAGTTCGCCGTCATATATATGGAGGTCGGTGCGGCAGACACCACAGGCGAGGACCTTGAGCAATATTTGCCCGGGGCCGGGCGAGGGGACCGGCAGCTCGGCGGGATGGAGCGGTTGTCCTGCCCGCTCCAGCAGCATTGCCGCCATCGTCCCGGTCATGATGTCCCGTCCTATTTCTTCAAAACTCCGTTGATGGCGGCTCGCACCCGGTCGTCGGGGTATCCCAGCCAGACGATGCCGGTCTCGGCCGTTGCCATCAGGGCCCAGGCTTTGCTCCCATCCGGTGCGAAAAGAGCATAGAGCTGATTGTCGCCGCACTCATTGGGCTTGCAGGTGAAGCCGAGCATATGGCTTTGGCCGTCGATGGCCACGGGAATGTTCGGTACGGGTGGTCCGTTCAGGGTCGCGGTGTATTCGGTCACCCAATCGGGCGGCGTTTCCGCACTGATCATCTCCTGCCAGGCCGCGAAATAGGTCGGCTGCTTGAGGAGATCGCTGAGGTCCGGTGCCCTGCCGGCCGCTTCCTGCGCGAATGCAGGCGAACTCACGAACAGCATCAAGGCCAGCAGAAAAGTGGGGCGCATGGCGAACTCCGTCATCCGTTTTGAAAAGCGAACCGCTCGCACAAAACGATGACAATACTATAACGCGCCGTCTTAGTGTCGCAGGAGAGGCCACCCCTCGGCGGGGGGCACTAGCGCCGCGAGAGGCGCGTTCTTCGTGCCGGCTTCGGCGTTTGGGCGGTCGTCGCCAGCGCGACTGTCAAGGAGGCGGGCCGGGACGGGCTCGGAGGCGGCCCAAAGGGCCTTGAATGCTTGGAGGCCCCGCAGAACGGCATCCGGGCCGCTCTCAAAGAGGACCAAGCGGTTGCGCTTGTCCGCGTCGCGGCGCACGGCATCGCCCGTCCAGCATAGTTCCCGGCCGTAAACGGCCTGTTCGTGCGCATCCATGAGACGCGGGTTCCGAGCCCAGCGAACATGCGCTTCGAGATTGGGCTCGGGCATGAGAGCGGAGAGCGACGCGAAGAACGCGTGGAGGTCTTGCTCGGGGTCGACCTTGGTCAGGATAGCTTTCACGGCGACACCGGATGCCGCCAGGGCGTCTTGGGTCTGGGCAAGCGCCACGGCCGGAGCCGATTTGGCCGAGCGGAGCACCATCGTGCACACAGGCGAGTCGATGTCGTCTTCAAGAGCCTGTTCGGCCAAGCGCGACAGGGCGCTCGCGTGGCGGTCGATTTCAGCCTCCAGGGACTGTTGACCCCGATAATTCGCCCCGTTCCGTCTGGCCATAACGCGCATATGTCCCCCGATCGGTTTTTGCTGCTGCGCGGATCGCAGGACCCGTGCAACCCCTCGGGAAAGAGAATGCGGCGCGGCTGGTTAAGGAAGGCTTGATAGCTGTTTCTTTTTGAAAGCGCGTTCGGCCGCGATGTTCAGACAAAAGCAATGCCTCCAAAATAAGGGAACATTTATCGGCAATGTACGTTATCCATACCGGCCATGCGGCGCGCGCACCCTACCCGAACCCAAGCTCCGCACGGCCGATGGCTCTCCCCAAGCCCGAAAGCCCGGCGGCAACGCCGGGCTTTTTTTTGGCGACTCTCCCGCGAATTGGGTGGCTCATATGAGCTTCTCCAAAGCCATTCGCGTGTGCAACACCACGGCCTGCGCCCGCCGGATCTTTGATCGCTGCAGCCTATGAGAAATGCGGCTCAGCGGAGGCGTTTGCCGGCCAGCCCCTGGAAATTTTGCACTGCGGTGTGTTCCTCACTACATTCCCGCCAAGAGCTTGACATCAAGACACGGAAAATGACCGAAACACTGACCAAACACCAAATCCTGGCGGCGCTGAAAGGCGTAAAGGGCCCCGATCTCTCCAGCAATATCGTGTCGCTCGGACTCGTGTCCGAGGTCGTCATTAACAAGGGCAGGGTCTATTTCGCGATTTCAGTGGATCCGGGACGGGCAGCCGAGTTGGAAGGAATGCGGAAGGCCGCTGCGACAGTTGTCGAGGGTCTGCCGGGTGTTGCCAGTGCGATGGTGACGTTGACCGCGGATCGCGAACCGGGGAGTTCAAGTCCCAGGCCGAGTCCAACTACCAACCCGGCTCAGAGTGCGCCGCCGCAGGCAGCGCCGAAACCACCCGGTCCGCAGACCCGTGCCGAGATGGCCCGTCCGGGAACGCCGGGCGAGACACGCCAAGGCGGGGGCGGCATCCCAGGTATTCGCCGCATCATTGCGGTGGCGTCTGGCAAGGGCGGCGTCGGCAAATCGACCACGGCGGTCAATCTCGCACTGGCGCTGAAGAACCTGGGCCTCAAGGTCGGAATCCTCGATGCCGATATCTACGGCCCCTCGATGCCGCGTCTTCTTGGGCTCAGCGGTCAGCCGCAACAGCTTGCGGGCAACAAGCTCGATCCCATGCGGAAATACGGTCTCAAGGTGATGTCCATGGGATTTCTGGTGGACGAAGACACCCCAATGATCTGGCGGGGGCCGATGGTCATTTCGGCCATATCGCAGATGCTCAAAGATGTTGCCTGGGGTGAGCTCGACGTTCTCGTGGTCGATATGCCGCCGGGCACGGGCGATGCCCAGCTCACCATGGCGCAGCAAGTCCCGTTAGCCGGCGCGGTCATCGTGTCCACGCCACAAGATCTGGCACTGATCGATGCGCGCAAGGGCCTCAATATGTTTCAGAAGGTCAACGTGCCTGTGCTCGGCATCGTCGAAAACATGTCTACGTTCGTCTGCCCCCATTGTGGCGGCCGGTCCGATATCTTCGGTCATGGCGGCGCGAAGGACGAGGCCGCGAAACTCGGCGTCCCATTCTTGGGCGAGGTGCCGCTGACCATGGCGGTGCGGGAAACGTCCGACGACGGCAAGCCGATTGTCGTCAGTGATCCGGACAGCGAAGTGGCCAAGGCTTATCGCGGAATCGCCGATACGGCCTGGGCCGAAATTGAGAGTGCGCCGGGCGGTGCCCGGCCCGCGCCGAAAATCGTTATGGATAGCTAAACGCGAAGGTTGCGTCGCAAGGTCCAATCAAAGGGGAAGTCGCGTCGCGCTTTTCGCCCCTTCTCGTCGCGGGTGCCTGAAGCAAGGCCAGCGCCGCAAAAGGAATGAATACATATGTGTGGCATCGCCGGAGCGATCGACCTTGCAGGAAAGCGGCTGCCGGACCGTGCCATGTTGCAGAGGATGGCCGCTGCCCTGGTTCATCGCGGTCCTGACGATTCGGGTTTTCTGAGTGCCCCGGGTGTCGGTTTCGCGCATCGCCGTCTGAGCATTGTCGGGCTCCTGGACGGCCGGCAGCCGATCTACAACGAAGACCGCACCGTGGCCGTGATCTGCAACGGTGAGTTTTTCGACCATCCCGAACGCCGGGCGGAACTCGAGGCCAAGGGCCACGTCTTCAGCACCCATAGCGACAGCGAAATCCTGGTCCATCTCTATGAGGAATATGGCGAAGAGCTGTTTTCCCATCTCAAGGGGCAGTTCGCGTTCGCGCTTGTGGACCTTACGCGCGGTATAGTTCTTCTTGGCCGAGACCGTGTCGGGATCTGTCCATTGTTCTGGTCCCGACAGGGCGACACTGTTTACTTCGCCTCCGAGATCAAGGCGCTTATTGCCTCGGGCGCGGTGCGGCCGGACGCCGATCCGCGCGGCCTCGACCATCTCTTCACGTTCTTTGCCCTGAGTTCCCGCCGCACAGCGTTCAAGGGCGTTCAGGCTCTGGAGCCAGGTCATTATCTGCGCATAGAACTGCCGCAGGGCCGTGGGCTGGCAAGCCCGGTGGAACGCAAATATTGGGACTTCGACTTTCCTGATTGGGGCGATGAGCTGGACGGGGACGTTGAACAGCTCACCGATTCCTTCCAGTCGGTCTTTGAACGGGCAGTTGATATCCGGCTCCGCGCCGACGTCCCTGTGGTCGGGTATCTTAGCGGCGGCGTCGACTCGGCCTTCGTTCTGGCGACAGCAGCGCGCGTCGCTGGCCGGCCCGTGCCGAGCTTCACCCTTCGCATTCCGAAAAAAAATCTCGACGAAGTCGACGAAGCCATGGAGGCCGCTCAAGCGATCGGCGCGCATCCCACGGTGGTGCAAGCCGGATCCGACCTCATCACGGACTCTTACGCGTCGTTGACACGCGCCGCCGAGTGCCCCGTCCTCGACACGTCTTGCGCCGCGCTGCTGGCGCTTTCACGAGAGGTCCGCTCGCAAGGCTACAAGGTGGTCCTGACCGGCGAGGGCGCCGACGAAGGCTTTGCGGGTTATATCTGGTTCAAGATGCGCGAAATAGCGCGCATGCTCGATTACGGCGATACGTTCGCCCCGACGGCGGCGCTCAGCCGGGCGGTTCGGAGGATTGGTACTAAGCAAAGTACCACGGAACTTCGGCGGATTGATGCGTTGATCGGCGGCCCACTCGCGCAGTCGGTTATGTACAGCCTCGTGTCGACCTCCCGGGACCGTTATTTTAGCGCCGGCTTCAAAGAGGAACTCGGCGGTCACGTCGCCTACGAGGATTTGGATTTGGATCTGGACCGCATGGCGCGGTGGCACCCGCTCAATCGGTCTCTCTATTTGGGCTACAAGGTTCACCTCCCCGGTCTGCTGATCTCGCAGAAGGGCGACCGTATTGCCATGGCCAACAGCGTGGAGACCCGCTACCCCTTCTTGGACGAGGATGTGATCTCCTTCGCGTCTCAGCTCAGTCCGCGGTGGAAGCTGCGACGCCGCATGCGCGACAAATACCTGCTGCGGCATGCGGCGGGACGGGTTCTGCCGCGGAACGTGGCGCAGCGTCCGAAGCACATGTTCCAGGCACCGCTGGCAGACAGTTTCCTTGTGAACGCTCCCCCGTTCGTGCGTGAGCTCATCAGCGAGGAAAGCCTCAAGCGGACTGGCTATTTCGATGTCGATCAGGTGCAGCGCGACTGTGCGCTTGTGGCCGCGCAAGGCTCCAGCCGAAGCCTCGGCCGGTTCTATAGTCTTGGTCTCGGCGGCGTTGTTGCCACGCAGCTTTGGCACCACGTCTATCTCGGCGGCGGCCTTTGCAGCCTCCCGGTGGACGCGCAGCCCACGGCAGCGGAGGAGGCACCTTTCGCGCAGGCCGTCTCAGCCTAGCGGTCGTTATCGCTTGTCGGATGTTTGCCGAAAAGAGGGGTGGACCTTGCAGAGGGCAATGGTTCCTAGAGAGTGTCTAGCGGGCTCTAGGCTGCGCTCGTACGTTTGAGAACCGGCGTAACGCGGGCGGTTGTCGGACACGGATTTTCTCGGCGTGGACCGCGGCCACCTCAGGGCGCCCGTACAGGAAACCCTGAACTTGCAGACACACGCCACTTTCGCCCTGATTTAGGTCAGAAAGGGATGGTTTCGCCCTGGAATCACCTGAAATCTCCTCAAATTCCGGGTTGAAACACATTATTTAGACAAATCCTGGTTAGCCACCGGTTGCAGACATAAAGCGCGACACGGCAGGGGTCGAGTCCCGGTCGATGGCGAAATCGTGCCCCTTTGGCTTCCGTGCGATCGCTTCGTCGATAGCCGCATGAAGCTGGTCATTGGCGTTGCTGGTGCGCATGGGCATTCTGAGGTCGGCCGCGTCCTCCTGGCCAAGGCACATATAGAGTGTGCCGGTGCAGGTTACCCGAACCCGGTTACAGGACTCACAGAAATTATGGGTCATCGGGGTGATGAAGCCGAGACGCCCCCCCGTCTCGCGGACTCGCACGTAGCGGGCCGGTCCGCCGGTCCTGTCGGGAATGTCGTCCAGGGTGAAATGTTGGGACAGACGGGTCCGCACCAGCGAGAGCGGCAGATACTGATTTGTACGGTCCGTGCCAATCTCTCCCAGAGGCATCGTTTCGATCAGCGTCAGGTCGAAGCCCCGGCCATGGGCCCAGCGCAGCAAGCCTTCGATCTCTTCCTCGTTGACGTCCCGCAGGGCGACGGCATTGATCTTGATTTTGAGGCCGGCCCGGGCTGCAACGTCTAGCCCCCGCATGACCTGGTGGTAGTCACCCCAGCGAGTCAGAAAGCGGAACTTGGCCGCATCGAGCGTGTCCAAGGACACATTGATCCGCTTTATGCCGAGCCCCGCCAGCTGATCGGCGAAACGGTGGAGCTGGCTGCCGTTTGTGGTCAGGGTCAACTCGTCGAGCCCGTTGCCCAGATGCCGGGAAAGGGACTCGATCAGGCTCATGACATTCCGGCGCACGAGCGGTTCGCCGCCCGTCAGCCGAAGTCTGCGTACGCCGCGTTCGATAAAGGCGCTGGAGAGCCGGTCGATCTCCTCGAGCGTTAGGAGATCCTTCCGCGGGAGGAAGGTCATGTCCTCCGCCATGCAATAGGTGCAGCGAAAGTCGCAGCGATCCGTGACGGAAACGCGCAAATAGGTCAAGGCACGGCCGAACGGGTCGACCAAGTTGGCGGTAGAATTACTCATGAAGGCGTCACTCGAGCCTGCTCCTCACAGTGGCGCGTCGTTACGCACCTATTGTTCCTTTGCGGGCTCTTGCTTTCCTTTCACGGCCCCAAACTTCCACCTCGAAGAGGCCGGATCATTTAGAGTATATTGAATTTACAGCCTATCAATAGCACCTGAGACAGTCGAGGCTGGAGGTGAGCCAAGGGTTCCTATCCAAGAGTGTAGAGCCAAGGAGGTCCTGCCATGGACGAAGATCGTTTCAATATGTCGATGCGGCGCTTTTTGAAGGAGGTCGGTGTGACCTCTCAACAGGCGATCGAGGCAGTCGTGCGCGACGGGGGCTTGAGCAAGCATGGCAAGCTCAAGGTAAAGATGGTCCTCACGGCGGACGGTACACCGCTCAACCATATGGTCGAGGGCGAAATCGATCTTGCATAATACGATAAGGCAGGTGGCATGGCGTCCTGGCCCACAGAGCTAAAACTGGACAAGGACAAAAGCGTCCTAACTGTGTCTTTCGACGACGGAGCGCAGTTTGCGTTGCCGGCGGAGCTGCTGAGGGTACTCAGCCCGAGCGCCGAAGTACAAGGGCATAGTCCCGAGCAGCGCGTCACGGTGCCGGGAAAAGAGAACGTCCGCATCCAAAAGCTGGAGCCGGTCGGCACATACGCGGTGCGCATCACCTTCGATGACGGCCACAATACCGGATTGTACGTTTGGGATTATCTGCGCGACCTCGGCGAGAACCACGAGACCCGTCTCAGGTCCTATCTGAATGAACTCGCCGAGAAAGGCCTCTCACGCTGACAGGGCTCTGTGACCGCGTGTCGTGTCCGGTCAGGCGTCAAGGACGATGCGGTAGCGGGCGTTCCCAGCCTTGAGATGCTCCAGCGCGTCATTGACTTGGTCCATGGGAAAATGCTCCGTCTACGGAGCAATGCCGTGGCGTGCGGCAAACTCCAACATCTTCGCCATGATCTGTGGACCGGCGGTGGGCGATCCAGAGATGCTGCGTTGACTCGAGATCAGGTCCATCGCCGCGACCGGCATCGGTTTCAGCACGGCTCCGACCATATGCATGCGGCCGCGCGGCGCCAGCATGCCCACCATGGACGGCCAATCCAGCGGTACGTTCACCGTGACCAGCAGGAGATCGACGGTTCGGGCGAGAGACCGCAGGGCCTCTCTGTCGCGGCTGTTGACCACGTTGTGGGCGCCGAAGGCCCGTGCCTCGTCGGCCTTCGAGTCGGTTGATGTGAAGGCCGTGACTTCGCAGCCCTAGGCCTTGGCGAATTTCAGCGCCAGATGACCCAGCCCGCCGATGCCCACGACCCCCACATGCTGCGTCGGGCTAATGTCGTAGTCGTGGAACGGCGCGAAGACGGTGGTGCCGCCACACAGAAGCGGTCCGGCATTCCGCACGTCGAGGGTTTCGGGTAGCGAAATTACCCACTACCATTGCGCGCGGACGCGGTCGGCGAAGCCGCCGTAGTGGCGGACAATCGTCGCTACGTTTTCGGCGCAGAGATTTCCGTCCCCCGCCAGGCATTGCGGGCAGTGCATGCAGCTCTCCGCGCTCCAGCCGATACCGACGAGCTGTCCCACGGAGATGCCCTTGGCTTGTGGCCCCAACGCGGCGACACGACCGATCACTTCGTGCCCCGGTACGGCGGGGAAACTTGAAATGCCCCATTCGTTGTTCACCACGGACAAGTCCGAATGGCAGATGCCGCAGGTTTGAACCGCGACTTCGACCTCCTCGGGTCCTAAAGCGCCTGCGTCGTACTCGAAGCGCTCAAGGGGCTGTCCCGCCGCCATGGCTGCCCATGCCTGCACCATGCTGGTTCTCCCGACATTTGGTGATCGTTGTGGTTTGCATCACTTCAGCAAACAACGCGTCAGACAACAACCGTCCTTAAGTGGCATCAGCTCTTCTCTCGGTCGATCAGTGCCTGCTTGCGGCCCGGGCCCCAGCGATAGCCCGACAGCGCGCCATCGCTCCGCACCACGCGGTGACAGGGAATGATCACCGCGAGCTTGTTGGCCCCGCACGCGCCTGCCACGGCGCGCACCGCGTTGGGCGCGCCGATTGCGGCGGCGATCTCGCTATAAGTCGCGGTCTTGCCGGGCGGAATTTTGCGCAACGCCTCCCACACGCGCCGTTGGAATGCCGTGCCGCGAATATCGAGCGGGAGCTCGCTCTGCTTTGCGGGCGCGTCGACCAAGCAGACCACGGCAGCGGTGGTGTCGCCGAACCAATCGTCCCCCTCGTTGAACGTCGCACGGGGGAAAAGCGTCTGTAGAGCCTCGGTGAGTTCGTCGGGCCTGTCGCCCAGAATAATGGCGCACACGCCTTTGGCGCTCGCGGCGACGAGGACATGTCCCAGTGAGCAGGGGGCGACGGCATAGGTCAGTTGCTCGGCAGTGCCGCCATCGCGGAACGTGCGCGGTGCCATTCCAAGCGCGTCCGACGCACCCGCATAGAACCGTCCAGACGAGCTGAAGCCGGCCTCGTAGAGGGCATGGGTCACCGACGCGCCGCGAGACAGAGCCGCTCGCACCCGATCGTCCCGCAATGCGGCGGCATAGGCTTTCGGGGTGATGCCGAGAAACTCTTTGAATTGACGATGGAAGTGATGCGGGCTCGATCCTACTGCATCCGCCAGAGCGGCGAGCGTCGGGGGCGCTTCGGCTAACTCCATGAGGCGGCACGCCTGTTCTATTTTTTCGGCCCATGCCGGCGCGGCCGCGGAGGGGTCGCAGCGCTTGCACGGACGGAAGCCGGCGCGTTCCGCCGCCTCGGGACTTGCGTGGAATGTGACGTTTGCCCGGTCCGGCTTCCTGGCGGGACAGGATGGCCGGCAGTAGATCCCGGTGGTCGTGACGGCATAGTAGATGCGTCCGTCGAAGCAGGCATCGCGCGCCGTGACCGCACGCCACGCGCTGTCGTCATCGGGGCAGTTGGGATCATGCGAGAAACTGGTTCGGCCGTGGGGCATTCTTCAATCGTCCAAGTTTCGAGCTTACAAGTTTCAAGCGTCGGCGAGGTTTCGAGACCAGAACTTTGCCACCGTTACGGCGCGCGCACACTCCGGTCCTTGCTGTCAAAGCCGTCGTATCCTCGTACCGTGAAAACGAAGCACCGCGCCTGAAGTCGGACTGGCATTGCCGCAAGCCATGTACAATATATAGAGAGATGAGACCGGTGCGTTGTTCCTTTCCGCCAGCGGCGACAAGGATTGCATCTGATGCAACGTTTCTGCGGCCGGAGCGGCAGGGTGTCGCGAAAAAATGATATTTCAGGCGCAAACAGGCGAATCTGAACTGGGGTGAGGGCCCCCCGAATCGCGATGGGTGCCCGCACCTAGGAGACTGGGTTGACGGATCAGGTTGAACATGACGGTCGTGTGCTGCGGCAGGGCCGTACTTGGCGCGCCCGTCAGGCGGCCAAGCGGGGGGTTCATGCCCTGACGGCGAAGCTGTGGTCGTCCTTCTGGCTGATCGTCATTTTTGCCGTGATCATGGCGAGCCTGGTTGCGCTGGGTGACCTGTCCGTTGGGCTAGGACTGGCCTCCTTCGTCGGCTTCGTCGCGGCCGTTCTTTTGCTCCCGCTCCAGGAGACCGATCAGGACGAAGCAGCCGCGTTCGCACCGTCTAAGGCCGTCAATCGCAGCCGCTCTCCTATGTCGACGGTGGTCGGCGCATTACCGGACCCGGCCATCCTTCTTAGCCCGACGGGCCAGGTCGTGTTCTTTAACGCGCCGGCAAAGAGCCTGTTCGCCTCCTTGCGCGAAGGTAGCCACGTTTCTTCTCTGATCCGCGCGCCCAAATTCCTTGATGCGGTGAGTGGGGCTTCCAGGATCGGCCGGGCAGTGTCGGTCGTCTATGCCGAACGCGTTCCCGTCGACCGCCGCCTGGAAGTCACCGTGGCACCGCTCGCCTGCGGTGGCGACGTTGACGGCGACATCCTCGTTCTGTTGCGCGACTTCACCGAAGGCGAACGCATCAATAAGATGCGTACAGACTTTATCGCCAATGCCAGCCATGAGATGCGGACACCGCTGGCCTCGCTGCGCGGTTTTATCGAAACGCTGCAAAGTACGGCCAAGGAGGACGAGGCGGCGCGCGAGCAGTTCCTACCGATTATGGCCGAGCAGGCCTCGCGCATGACCCGGCTGATCGACGCCCTGTTGTCCTTGAGCCGGCTCGAAATGAATGCGCACGTGCCGCCCAGCGATCTGGTCGATCTGAACGACGTGCTGGGGCACGCCCGCGACACGCTGGAGCCCCTCGCTGCCGACAGCCACACCACGTTAGAGGTCGAATGTTTCGCCAGGCAAGCCATCGTGCGTGGCGACCGCGACGAACTGGTCCAAGTCCTTCAGAACCTCGTGCAAAACGCGATGAAATACGGCCGGCCCGACGGGACGGTCCGGATCGAGGCCAAGCACATTCCCTCACTCAACAAGCAGGCGAGGGGGCGCTTCGCGATCTCCGTGGTCGACGACGGCCCTGGTATCCCGGCGGAGCATCTGCCGCGGCTGACCGAACGCTTCTACCGGGTGGATGTCGACTCCAGCCGCGAGAAGGGTGGGACCGGCCTTGGACTTGCGATCGTAAAGCATATTTTGAGTAGGCATCGCGGCGACTTGGCGATCGCCTCCAACCCAGGACAGGGGTCGACCTTTACGGTCATGCTTAATGAGACCCAGCCTGCCGGCGACAAGGCCGCGTTGTCCACAACACGCAAAGGATAAACTGGTTACAAAGCAGTAGCTTACGCTGTCATAATAGAGAATCATCAGCGTCATAAAAGAATGTTCGAGGGCAACTGGCTTGCCCAAGAGCTGGCTGCGCAGGGCACGCTAGCGCAGGCGCTTATCCAAGCGCCCATATCCAAGCCAAGGGAGTTCTATTGTGAGCAGGTTTGTTATCGCAGCGTCGACGCTGGCCGTCGCCGCTCTTTGCACAGGTGGCCCCGGGCTCGCCCGTGATCAGGTTCAGATCGCTGGGTCCTCGACGGTTCTGCCGTACGCGCAGATCGTTGCCGAGGACTTCGGAAAGACCTATTCGAAGTTCAAAGCGCCGGTCGTTGAGTCGGGCGGTTCTTCTGCCGGCCTGAAGCAGTTCTGCAAAGGCGTCGGTGAGGGCACGATCGACATCGCGAACTCTTCGCGTCCCATTCGGGAAAAAGAAGTCAAGGCGTGCGCCGAAGCTGGCGTGAAGAACATCATTCCGGTCCGTTTCGGTTATGACGGCATCGTGTTCGCGACCGACATCAACCAAGACGACTGGGCCCTTGAGCCGAAAGACGTCTACCTAGCTCTCGCCGAGGAAATTCCGGTCGACGGCAAGATGGTCAAGAACCCGAACAAGACCTGGAAGGACGTGAACGACAAGCTCCCCGATTGGAAGATTGTCGGGTACATCCCCGGTGAGAAGCACGGCACCCGCGAAGTCTTCGAAGAGAAGGTTCTCGTGACGGGTTGTGATGCCGTTGACGGCAAGAAGATCTACATGGACCGTGGCATGGATAAGAAGGCCGCTGGCAAGGCTTGCTACCGGGTTCGTAAGGACGGTGGCGCGGTCGACATCGACGGCGACTACACTGAGACGTTGGCCCGCCTTCAGTCCAACCCGACTGGCGTTGGTGTGTTCGGTCTGTCCTTCTACGAGAACAACACCGACAAGCTGAAGGTCGCGACCATGAGCGGAATTTCCCCGTCCGTGGAGACAATTTCTTCGGGTGAGTATCCGGTGTCCCGTCCGCTGTTCTTCTACGTCAAGAAGGACCACATCGGCGTGATCCCCGGCCTGAAGGAATATGTCGCGTTCTTCACCAGCGACAAAATGATCGGCCCGGACGGCCCGCTGACCGACTACGGCCTCGTGCCGCTGCCTGAGGAAGAGCTCAAGGCGCTTCAGGACGAAGTCAAGGAGGGCAAAGTCCTCAGCATGTGATGCTGACGATCTCGTCCACCTAAACATGCCAGGGGAGCGGCGGTGCTCCCCTGGCCAGCCCCTCAAAACGGGGGCCAAGATGATTATGAATGACCGACCGAGGGGGGTCGTCGGGTGTCCAGTCTCACGATACTTGCCATTCTTTTTGGCGCGGGGACCCTCGCCTATTTCATTGGGCGCCGGCGCAGCATCCAGGTTTGCGGCGGCCAGCAGCAAAACCTCCACTCACGTCCGTCCTATCACGGCTTCTACCTCGCCATTCTGACCGCCCTTCCGGCGATCATTCTGCTGGTCGTCTGGAGCGTGGCGGAGCGGCCGGTCACCCGATACGCCGTCATGCAGGAACTGCCGGCGAGTGTTGTTGAGGGGAGCGACGCTCAGCAGTCGCTCACCATGAGCGTGGTCGACACGATTGCTGAGGGCGTGCCGAAGCTCAGCGCGGAAGAGTTTGAGGTTTTGCGCAAAGCGCGGCTCGGCTTCGTCACCACGTCTGATGCACGCGACATTCTGGTGCGGCACAGCGTTATCCTGGGTTCGAACCCCGATCCGAATGTCCTGGGTGCGGCTTTTAAGCTGGCCGAGGCGCGCACAACCAGCCGGTTTATGCTGCCGATCGCCTGTCTTGCGGTTGCCGGCTTAGGATTCCTTTGGGGTTACACGCGCATCCGTCCGGGGCTGCGGGCGCGCAATATCGTCGAGCACGTTATGCGCAGTGGGCTGTTTCTGGCCTCCACGGTTGCGGTACTCACCACTGTCGGCATCGTTCTGTCGGTGTTGTTCGAAACCATTCACTTCTTCCAATTCGTCTCGCCGTTCGACTTCTTATTTGGGACGGTCTGGGATCCGCGCTTCGCGACAGTCGGACAGGCGGAAGGTCAGTTCGGTCTCCTGCCGCTCTTATGGGGCACCTTGTTTATCTCGGCGGTTGCCTTGTTGGTTGCCGTGCCGGTCGGCCTCTTCGCCGCGATTTACATGTCCGAGTATGCCGGTTCCAAGGTGCGCGCATTCGCCAAGCCCGTTCTCGAAATCCTCGCGGGCATCCCGACGATTGTATATGGCTTCTTCGCCCTGTCTGTTTTCGGCCCTCTGCTTCGCGACCTTGGCTTCAATATCGGGCTCGAAATCTCCGCCTCCAGCGTACTGACCGCCGGTATCGTCATGGGCGTGATGATCATTCCGTTCGTGTCGTCGCTGTCTGACGACATCATGAATGCGGTGCCGCAGTCCCTTCGAGAAGGCTCGTATGGGCTCGGCGCGACCCAGTCCGAAACGATCAAGAAGGTTATTTTGCCGGCGGCTCTTCCGGGTATTGTCGGTGCCGTCCTTCTCGCGGCGTCGCGCGCCATCGGCGAAACCATGATCGTGGTGCTGGCCGCTGGTATCGCCGCGAATCTGACGCTCAATCCGCTAGAGCCGGTCACCACGATTACGGTGAAGATCGTTAGCCAGTTGACTGGCGACCTTGAGTTTAACAGCCCGCAGACCCTGGTGGCCTTTGCCCTCGGTCTCACGCTTTTCGTCATCACTTTGGGGCTCAACGTCTACGCCCTCTACATAGTGCGCAAATATCGGGAGCAGTACGAATAGTGACCGACCAGACCGCCTCCCTGTCGTCCTTCAAGAGCGAGGAGGCGCAGAAGAAGCTGCGCAGGCGGCATTGGGCCGAACGGCGTTTCCGCATGTACGGCATTGCGGCAATCCTGTTTGCGCTGGCCTTTCTGGTGTTTCTATTCACATCGATCTTTACTCAAGGCTGGCCGGCCTTCCTGCAGACCTCCGTCAAGCTGCCGGTCGAATTTAGCCGGGAGGTAATTAACCCCTCTGGCAATCCCGAGGCCGAGGACGAAATCTTCCAGGCCAATTTTGTGAAATTGGCCCGCGAGGGGCTCTACAAGGAGCTTGGTATTGATCCCAAGGATCGCAAGGTCCGTCGCGATGCCAACAGGCTCTTGTCGCGCGGTGTCGACGTACAGCTACGCGACATGGTGTTGCGTGACCCCTCGATTATCGGGACGACCAAGGATGTGTGGCTTCTCGCCAGCGATAATGCCGATGCCCTGCTGAAAGAATCCATAGATCGCGAGACGCCGAACGATCGGCGCGCGGTCAACGATCAGCAGGTCGCCTGGATCGACCAGCTGGTGGGCAACGGCGACATGAAGAAAAAGTTCAATACGGGCCTCTTCCTGAACGGCGCCTCGAGCAATCCGGAAACCGCCGGTCTTGGCGTCGCGCTGATCGGATCCTTCTTCATGATGATCACGGTAATTCTGCTGGCCGTGCCTTTGGGTGTCTGTGCGGCGCTCTATCTTGAGGAGTACGCCCCCAAGGGCAAGATCGCCGACACGATCGAGGTGAACATCAACAACCTCGCCGCGGTGCCGTCAATCGTGTTCGGTCTTCTTGGCCTTGCCGTCTTCATCAACTTCTTCGGCCTACCGCGGTCGGCCTCGCTGGTCGGCGGTCTTGTGCTGACCCTGATGACGCTTCCAACAATTATCATCACCACGCGCGCTGCCATTCGCGCGGTGCCGCCCTCAATTCGTGAGGCGGCGCTTGGCGTCGGCGCGTCCAAGATGCAGCTGATCGGACACCACATCCTGCCATTGTCCTTGCCAGGCATCCTGACCGGTACGATCATCGGTCTAGTGCAGGCGCTGGGCGAAACAGCCCCACTTTTGATGATCGGCATGGTGGCCTTCGTTGTGGAATATCCGACGACCCCTCTGGATCCCGCCACCGGCCTGCCCGTGCAGATCTATATGTGGGCATCGTCGGCGGAACGTGGCTTTGTGGAGCGCACCGCTGGTGCGACAATGGTATTGCTGGCCTTCCTGATCGTGATGAACAGTTTGGCCGTTTATCTCCGGAACAAGTTCGAACGCAAATGGTAATGGGGACCGAAGCTATGGAGGCGAAGTTGGAAGACAGGCCTGCCACGAAGGTCGAAGAACCAGCCGAGCCAAAGGAGACCGGTCAGTCCGCTCTCGCCGCCCCAGGCAAGCTGAAGATAAAGGTGGCCGACCTCAACCTTTGGTATGGCGACAAGCAGGCGCTATACGACGTCAATCTCAAGGTCTTCGGCCAGTCGGTGACCGCGTTGATCGGGCCGTCAGGTTGCGGCAAGTCGACATTTCTGCGGTGCCTCAACCGTATGAACGACGTGATCGACATCTGTAAGGTCGAGGGTGACATTCGTCTCGATGGCGAAGATATCTATGCGCCTGATGTCGATCCAGTGCTGCTTCGCGCCCGTGTCGGCATGGTGTTCCAGAAGCCCAACCCCTTCCCGAAGTCGATCTTCGAGAATGTCGCCTATGCGCCGCGCCTGCACGGTCTGTGTGCGACCAAGGCGCAGATGGACGAGGTCGTCGAGACCAGCCTGATTAAGGCGGGTCTCTGGGAAGAAGTGAAGGATCGTCTGGACGCGCCAGGCACAGGCCTTTCCGGCGGTCAGCAGCAGCGCCTTTGCATTGCCCGGGCGATCTCCGTCAACCCGGAAGTCCTGCTCATGGACGAACCCTGTTCGGCGCTCGATCCGATCGCGACGGCGACGATCGAGACATTGATCGATGAGCTCAAGAAAAATCTCTGCATCGCCATCGTGACGCATTCGATGCAGCAGGCCGCGCGCGTATCTCAGCGTACGGCGTTCTTCCATCTCGGCAAGCTCGTCGAGGTGAACGACACATCGACGATCTTCACCAATCCGTCCGATCAGCGAACCCAAGATTACGTCACCGGCCGCTTCGGCTGATATCGGCGCTCAGGAGCCCATCCCCCATGGAACAGCAGAACGAACATATCGTCCGGTCCTACGAGGAGGAGCTTTCTCTCCTCAACAACAAGATCGCCAAGATGGGCGGCCTTGCCGAGAAGGTTCTCGGGCAGTCTTTCGAGGCCCTCGATCGCCGCGACCCCGATCTCGCCGCAGCCACGATCAGCGAGGACGAGGAGATCGATCAGCTTCAGCGCGAGATCGAAGAACAGGCGGTTGTCATGATCGCCCGCCGGCAGCCGATGGCCTACGACCTTCGTCAGATCATGGCCGCCCTGCGGATTTCCGCCGATCTCGAGCGGATTGGCGACTTTGGCAAGAATATCGCCAAGCGGGCCGTCGCCGTGGTGACCGAGCAGCAGCCCAAACAGCTGATGCTTGGCCTCAAGCATATGGGCGAGCTGTCTCTGAACCAATTGAAGGAAGTGCTCGACGCGTTTATCGAGCGCGACGCAGAGCGGGCCTTGAGTGTCTGGTACAAGGACGAAGAGATTGACGCGATGTACAACTCGCTGTTCCGCGAGCTCCTCACCTATATGATGGAGGACCCGCGGAATATCGGGCTTTGCACGCACCTGCTCTTCGGCGCAAAGAACATCGAGCGCGTGGGCGATCACGCAACCAACATTGCGGAGACGGTTTATTATCTCGTACATGGCCGTCCGATTACGGATCAGCGTCCGAAAGGCGATACGACCAGTTCGACAGCCTATACGTCGCTGAGAAACTCCACTTTCTAGCTAGGTGCGGGTGAACGGCATGAGCGGGGGAGCAAAGGTGCTGGTTGTCGAGGATGAAGAGCCGTTGGCTCTGCTCCTACGGTACAACTTGGAAGCCGAGGGCTACGCCGTCGACGTTGTCCATCGCGGCGACGAGGCGGAAGTCTCTATTGCTGAAAATTCGCCGGATCTGATCGTCCTCGATTGGATGCTGCCGGGCCTGTCTGGGCTCGAGCTTTGCCGCCGGCTGCGCACGGGCAAGGAATCGCGCACCATTCCGATCATCCTACTGACGGCACGCAGCGAAGAGAACGACCGCATTCGCGGACTGACCACGGGCGCTGACGACTACGTGGTGAAGCCGTTCTCGTTGCCCGAATTGATGGCACGTGTGCGCGCCATTCTCCGCCGCACCAGTCCAGAGCGGATCGCTTCGGTTCTATCGGTCGGCGACATCGAGCTTGATCGCGAGTCTCATCGCGTCACACGTAGCGGCCGGCAGATTCATCTCGGTCCGACGGAATTCCGTTTGCTGGAGTTCCTGATGCAGAGTCCCGGACGTGTCTTTAGCCGCGCGCAGTTGCTCGATGGCGTTTGGGGACGGAATGTCTATGTCGACGAACGTACGGTCGATGTGCATATCGGCCGGTTGCGAAAAGCCATGATGCGTGGTAGCGAGCGCGATCCGGTTCGGACCATACGTGGCGCTGGCTATGCCTTTTCGGACAAGCTGGAAGAAACGGCTTAGCGACGCAGGCTCGTTCGGCGCTTTCCCAGAATTTCGAGACTTCCCAGAAAACGAAAGGCGCCAACTTTCGCGGCGCCTTCCGTCATGTTGCAAGAGAGAAGAGAGGCTCAGCCACTGGCCGAGCGCTTCTCCCGCCGCCGCGCTTGTACCGGCTGGTAGGCCATGCGGGCATGATGCTCGCAGTACGGCACCGCACCGGTCTTCTTGCGCCCGCAAAAATGAAACGCCTCCTCGGTCGGATCGCCAATGGGCCAGCGGCACATCGACTCCTTCAGCGTGAGGATGCTTGCCCGCTCGTGCAGCGGGATCACCAGCTCCTCCACCGGCGCCGGCGCGGGAGCTGCCTGGAACTCCTCCTCGAACGTCGGCTTCAGCGCGACATTGCCGCGTGTACCGAAGGTTATCGATGGCGCCCGGTTCTGCCGCGGCGCGTGCGTATGCGTCCGCCTTTGCCGCGGGACACTGGAGCGCGAATTGGTCGCGCGTCCCGAAAGTCCCAACCGATGCACCTTGCCGATCACCGCGTTGCGGGTCACGCCGCCTAAGCGACCCGCGATTTGGCTTGCGCTCAGTCCTTCGGACCAGAGCTTTTTCAGCAGCTCAACTCTTTCGTCAGTCCAAGCCATTTTCGGCCTCCTCGTTTGGACTCAGATTCCACCCGTCATGAGAGACGGTTTTTTTTCGCAATACTCGGATTTACTGCTGAGAAATGACCGCTCGGGGGTCCAGTACGCCTACGACATCTGGTAGCCGAGCGATTATTACCCTACTAAGACCGGTAGAAACCGACAAGCGTCCGCCGTGCTTGTGTGCCTCGTTTTCCACCGGAACGGTCTGATTCTGCCATCACTCCGGGTGAAGCACAAACCCAGGCGTTGATAGAAGCGTGGAGAAACGTTGGATAAGCGGGTCATAAGGACAGATTGACTCATCTGTGGACCAGACCTAACACTCTGACTCTGCTTGCCGCCGCCGATTGGCGGCACTTTTGTTTCAAGAACACGGAACTTTCATGTCGGCCCTTCTTCCGACCTATGCCCGCAGCGGATTATCCTTCGCGCGGGGCGAGGGCGCCTTTCTCTTTGACGAGAGCGGAGAGCGCTATCTCGACTTCTCGAGCGGCATCGCCGTCACCGCGCTCGGGCATGCGCACCCGCATCTGATCGAGGCGTTGAAGGGTCAGGCCGAGAAGGTCTGGCACGTGTCGAACCTGCACAGCATCGCCGAGCAGGAGAGGCTCGGTCAGCGGCTCTGCGGTGCCACCTTCGCCGATCGGGTGTTCTTTACGAATTCCGGTGCCGAGGCCGTGGAGGCCGCGATCAAATGCGCGCGCCGCTACCATTTCGTCAACGGCGCCCCTGAGCGTTACCGGCTGATCACCTTCGAAGGGGCCTTCCATGGGCGGACGCTGGCGACCATCGCCGCGGGCGGCCAAGCCAAGAATTTGGAAGGCTTCGGTCCGCCCGTCGACGGGTTTGATCAGGTCACAGGCTTCGACATCGATGCCGTCAGGGACGCGATTTCCGACGAGACCGCTGGCGTCTTGCTTGAGCCGATTATGGGCGAGGGTGGTATGCGCGAGGTCCCCTATCGCTTCCTGCAGGACTTGCGGGCGCTGTGCAACGAAGAAGGGCTCCTGTTGGTCGCCGACGAGGTGCAGTCGGGCGTTGGCCGCACGGGCCGCTTCTATGCCCATGAGTGGGCCGAGATCACGCCGGACATCATGGCCTCGGCCAAGGGGCTCGGCGGCGGCTTCCCAGTCGGCGCGTGTCTCGCCACGGAGGCCGTGGGCCAGACCATGGTGCCGGGGACGCACGGGTCCACATTCGGTGGTAACCCGCTGGCCATGGCGGTCGGCAATACCGTGCTCGACATTGTCCTCGAGCCCGGCTTTCTCGAACATGTCGCGCAAATGGGCTTGAGATTGAAGCAGCGGCTCGCCGGCCTTGCCGACGAGCACAGCGAGATACTCGTCGAGGTGCGGGGCCAGGGGCTCATGATGGGACTGAAGTGCAAGCCCGAAAACGCCAAGCTCGTTGCCGCGTTGCGCGAGCGGGGCATGTTGACCGTCCCGGCCGGCGACAATGTCGTGCGTCTGCTGCCGCCTCTCATCGTCGGCGAGGAAGAAATCGACCTCGCCTGCCATACCATTGATGCCGCCTGCATCGCCTT
>NZ_JBAWCQ010000056.1:0-40667 GCF_049590335.1 Methyloceanibacter sp. | reverse complement strand
GCCTTGCGCCAACGCCACGTGGCCCTCTCGGCGCGCGCAACGCTCGCCGGCGCCGGGCGCCAAAGCAACCCAGCGCCGCCCGCGGTCTCAACACGCAGCGCATCCTTGCCGCGCGCGGTGAACGTCGCCGGACTGCGGCCAGGAAAGCTCACGGCCTTCCAGCCGGCGGCCGCAAGGCTCGGCCCGAAGGGAAAGGCGATACCGCCTGCCATTTCGGGTCCACGCGCCAGCAGCGAGCCCGGCAGGCCGACGAAGATCGCGAACGCCATGGGGACAAGGGCAACGGTGGGGATAAGGGTGGCAATAAGTGTGAGACCCAACGGCGTTGCGGTTTTGCGCCGGCGCCATGGGAGAAAGCGAAACGACATTCATCCTCCGTGGGCGGACAGGCGCGAACGCCTCCTTGGCACTGCGCACTACATTGCCGGTTTCAAAGCCGACGATTCCCGCCATAGTGTGCCAGGGCGCACACAAGCGCCCTGATTTGCGAAGACCATAAGCGATGAAGCCCTTCACCCGCGATGAACATGCCGTGATTGCCGAGGCCATTACGTGCGCCGAGAAGACCACCAGCGGCGAGATCGTCGTGGTCGTGGCCAAGTGCTCGTCGGGCTATCACTTTTTCGCGCTGATGTGTGTGGCGATGGCCGCGCTGGCGGTTCCGCTGCCGTTCATCCACTTCACCAAATGGCCGATCGAATATGTGTATCTGCTGCAGCTTGGCGTGTTTGCGGCCGGTGTGATCGTGGCCCAGTCAGAGCGGTTCCGAGTGGCGATCGCACCAAGGCGGCTTAAGCAAGCCCGCGCCCATTTGCGGGCCCTCCAACAGTTCCTTGCCCAGAACCTTCATACGACAAAGGGGCGCACCGGCGTTCTTCTCTATGTCTCGGACGCGGAGCACTATGCCGAGGTGATTGCCGACAACGCGATCTATGAAAAGGTGCCTCAGCAAGTGTGGGACGACCTGATCGCGGATCTCACGGACCGGATCGGCAGTGGGAACCGCGTGCAGGGCTTCGTCGCTGCCGTCGAGCGCTGCGGCGAAATCCTGGCCGAGCACTTCCCGCCCGAACCGCTCGGAGAGGACGAACTGCCAAACCACCTGATCGTGCTCGATGCCCAACCATACGTCTAGCGCCGCCCGGCCGCCCGGGAAGCGCGGCATCGTCGGTTGGGCGCTATTCGATTGGGCCACCCAGCCCTATTACACGCTGGTCGTCACGTTTCTGTTCGCGCCCTATTTTGTGAACGGTTTTATGGACGATCCGGCTGACGCGCAGTCGCTGTGGGCCTTTGCCACGAGCGCCGCACAACTCCTTGCCGCTGTGCTCGCACCTGTTCTCGGTGCGATCGCCGACGCCGGTCTTCCCCGCAAGCCATGGATTGCCGCGTTCTCGGCGATGCTGCTCCTTGGGCTCGGCGGTCTTTGGTTTGCCGCCCCGGGTTCGGCCACGTCCGTCCCGTTGGTGTTGCTGTCCTTCGGGATCGCAACGCTCGGCGTTGAGCTCGCTACCCAATTCAACAATGCCATGATGCCCGGCCTCGTCTCCGAGCGGCGGCTCGGGAGGCTCTCAGGCTTTGCCTGGGCCGTCGGCTATGCCGGGGGGCTGGTCAGCCTGGCTCTGGTCGCCGGGCTTCTGGTGACGAGCCCGGACACCGGCAAGACCTTGTTCGGCTTGAGCCCGATCGTTGCGCTCGATACGGCCACGCGCGAGGGCGACCGCTTGGTCGGCCCGTTCTGCGCGCTTTGGTATCTAGTCTTCGTCCTGCCGATGTTTCTGTTCACGCCGGACCGGCACGGGGCACCGGCCGCAGCGAGCCCTGTGCGGGAGGGGCTCGGCCGGCTCGTGAGTTCGCTGAAGGACCTGCTGCGCCAACACCGCAACCTCGCGCTCTTTTTGTTGGCGCGCATGATCTACGCCGATGGGTGCGCCGCGGTGTTCTCATTCGGCGGCATCTACGCGGCCAGCGTGTTTGGCTGGGGCGTGACCGAGCTCGGTCTGTTCGGGATCATTCTTACCGTCGCCGCCTTTACCGGAGCGTGCATCGGCGGTGCGGTCGACGACCGGGTCGGCTCCAAAACGGTGATCTTCGTCGGGCTCCTCATCTTCATCGTGGGTTCGATTGGCGTGTTGTCGGTTGACCCGGACGAGATCTTGTTTGTCGTGCCTGTCGAGGCAAAAGCGGTCGGCGGTGGGCTCTTCGCGTCTGCGGGCGAGCAGGTTTTGCTCGGCTTCGCCCTTTTACTGGGCATCGCTCTTGGGCCGATCCAGGCCTCGAGCCGCACATTGCTTGCCCGCATCTGTCCGCCGGACAAGACGACCGAGTTCTACGGCTTCTTCGCCTTTTCCGGGAAGGTCACCGCCTTCTCTGCCCCTCTGGCGATCGGCATCGTCACGGCGCTAACCGACAGCCAACGTCTTGGGATTTCAGTCAGTCTCGTATTCTTGATTGCCGGGCTCATGCTCTTGCTGCCGGTCCGCGTCGCTCGCTGAGGCCCAGTGGCGCCTCTTGCGGCGCGAGCCGCGTATCGGCGGAAATTGCCATAACTGCGACCAATACAGCGTCACACCTGACATGTATCTATCCGCACCATCGACGCTCACGCGCGGACCATGTTCCCGCGCCGTCGCAATTCGCGCGTATTCGCGCTACGCTCCGCACTGGGATACTTTGGATATTTTTGCGCAATATCGATAGACCGGGGGACGATCATGAAACATTTGGGTTTGGGAGCGGCAATGCTGGCGGCGAGCGTGCTTGCTGCTTGCGAGAAGCCGAAGGACGAAGTCACCGAAAAGGACGTCGCGCCGCCCGCTTTGGAGGAGGTGACCACGGAGGAGACCATAGTGGTGTCGCCGACTGTCTCGGAAGACGCGCCGAAGCTGCCCCACAAGGGCGAGCCGCCTTCTCCGAACCAACCGCAGCCCGTGGTACCTGAGGAACCCGCCGCGGAACCCGAAGGGCCTGCAGCCGAAGCGGACGAACCAGCGGCGGCCGCCGAGGAAGAAGCGGTCATAGAGGGCGTGACGGTCACCTCACCGATGGTGTCCGAGGACGCACCGAAGCTGCCCCACAAGGGCGAGCCGCCGTCGCCGAACCAGCCGCAGCCGGTCTATCCGGACGGCGCCGATGCCGGCGAGCCGGCTGCTTTGATTGTCGAGGAAGCAGAGGCCGTGATGACGACGCCAGAAGGCAAGACGGTCGTCATCTCGGAGGACCATGTGACAATCGTGGTGCCGCCGATGGTCTCGGAGGATGCACCGAGGGCACCGCATAAGGGCGAGGCCCCCTCGGCGAACCAGCCGCAGCCGGTTTATCCGGACGGGCTCTAGGCGCGGCCTCAACAGACCTGACGAAAAGGCCTTCCATTGGGAAGGCCTTTTTGGATTGCGCGTCGGCTAATGCCGGAAATGGCGCATGCCTGTGAAGATCATGGCCAAGCCCGCCGCGTCGGCGGCGGCGATGACCTCGTCGTCGCGCATCGACCCGCCCGGCTGGATCACGGCGGTCGCGCCCGCCTCCGCCACCACCTGCAGACCGTCGGCAAAGGGGAAGAAGGCGTCCGATGCCGCCACGGACCCGATCGTGAGCGGCTGGGACAGCCCCAGGGTCTCGGCTGCGTCCTGGGCCTTGCGGGCCGCGATGCGGGCCGAATCCACGCGGCTCATCTGGCCAGCGCCAATACCCACCGTCGCGCCGTCCTTCGCATAGACGATCGTGTTCGACTTCACGTGCTTCGCGACAGTGAAAGCGAAGATCATATCCGACAGCTCCTGCTCCGAGGGCTTGCGTTTGGTCACCACTTTGAGGGCTTCGTGATCGACCAGGCGGTTGTCGCGCGATTGCACGAGGAAGCCACCGGCGAGCGCCCGGTATGTGAGGCCTTCAGCGTGCGGGTCGGGCAGGGCGCCCGTGAGCAGCAGCCGTAAATTCTTCTTGGATGCGATGATCTCTTTCGCCGCATCCGTCGCGTTTGGCGCGATAATCACTTCGGTGAAAATCTTGATGATGTCTTCGGCCGCCTCGGTATCGAGTGTCGCATTGAGCGCGACGATGCCGCCGAAGGCGCTGACGCCGTCACAGGCCACGGCCTTCGTGTAGGCTTCGGCCAGCGTGGCCGCGACGGCGACGCCGCACGGGTTCGCGTGTTTGATAATCGCGACGGCGGCGGAGCTGTTTGGATCAAACTCGGCCACCAGCTCGAAGGCGGCGTCCGTGTCGTTGAGATTGTTGTAGGAGAGTTCCTTTCCCTGCACCTGCGTGGCGGTGGCAACGCCAGCGCGCCGTTCGGCGGTCTTGTAGAACGCCGCCCATTGATGGGGGTTCTCCCCATAGCGCAGCTTCACCGCGCGCGTGCCGCCGATCACGCGCTTGTGCGGCGCGGTCACGTCGAGCTCATCCGCGAACCAGGTCGCGATCGCGCCGTCATAGGCGCCCGTATGGGCAAAGGCCTTGGCGGCCAGATGCCGGCGCGTGCCGCCCGTGGTGCAGCCCTCATGGATCGCGATCTCTTCGAGTACCTGCTCGTAGTCTTCCGGGTCGACGACGACGGCGACACCCGCGTGGTTCTTTGCGGCCGCGCGAATCAGGGCCGGGCCGCCAATGTCTATATTCTCGATGGCCGTTTCGAAGTCCGCGCCGTCGGCAACCGTTGCTTCGAACGGATAGAGATTGACGACCAGCAAATCGATGGGCGGGATGCTGTGAGCGTCCATAGCCGCCACATGCTTGGCGTTGTCGCGCATCGCCAGGAGACCGCCGTGGATTTTCGGGTGCAGAGTCTTCACGCGGCCATCCATCATTTCCGGACTGCCGGTAATCTCGGCGACGTCGACGACGGTGAGCCCCGCCTCGCGTAAGGCCTTGGCGGTGCCGCCCGTGGAGACGAGTGTGATTTCGTACTTGGCGAGCGCTTGCGCGAACGGGACAAGCCCGGTCTTGTCGCTGACTGAAATCAGCGCTCTCGTGATCTTTCTTGTTGGCATGGCTTAGCTGTTGTTTGAGCGAATATCCGGCGTGTCGTTGGGATCCACCAAGGGATTTGGCGCGGCCTCTTCGCTGGTCTTTTCGAGGTTCCACACAATGCGCACCTCGCGCGCCTCGCCCATCATGCCGCTGAGCACGATCTGAGAGGTGATCTGAGGCCCGCGCGGATCGGCGAGCAGAACGCTTTCCTCGATGGTCATCTCCTCGGCATTGGCGTTGAGCCGCCAGGTCTCCCCGTTGCGCAGGACCATAACCGCCGACATCCCGTCGCCCATGGTCTGGGCCTTGACCGACGGATGGAGATGAAATCGCACAGCGTAGGACCCGGCGATTAGGCCTTCGGGGCTCCTCAACCCGCGGGTCGAGAGCTTGTCCTCGCTGGAGATGAGATTGCCGTCGGGGGCGATGAGGATCTGCCGCGCATGGCTGACCCCGTAGCGTTCCACGTAGCCGTCATGGGACCCCTTGATGCGCAAGTTGCCGCCCTCGCCCTGGTCGGAAAAAGCGCCTTGCGGGTTGAGCGGTCCGATCAGCGTAGCGTCCGCCTCGGGCTCGCCGTCCTCGGTCGTCACCTCGAACTCGGCCAGTGAGTCTTCCTCGAGGCTGAGTGTGGAATGTGCCGGGGTCGTACGTGAAAAGAGCCGCCACTCTTCGAACTCAGGCGTCGGCGCGCCGCAGTTGAGGATGATGGGCGCGTCGCCCGAGCTCATCTCGAAGGACAGAAAGCCCGCATGCGCCTCTCGTGTTAGGGAAGTCACGGGCGGCGGCCCCAGGTCGCAAAGGATGAGTGTCGAGCCGGCCTCGACCCGCACATACCCCGAGTTGGCCGCCGAGCGGACCGGGGTGCCCTCGATATCGTCATAGGCCCGTACCGTGGCCAGCGCATCGGTTGGCGTCGGGCCGGCGCCATTGAACCGAGCCATCGATCCATCGCCCAGCCGGAAGAAGCGCAGCATCGGCATGATGCGGTCGACGGCATCGGTGAGTTCCTTGGGCGGCGTGCGGTCCCGCGCCACGAAGCACTGGCGCAACGGGAGCAGATCCAGCAGCAGCTCGATGAGCGCCTCCGGATTGCGGGAGATATGGCCGCCGTCGGGCAGGATCTGCCGGTCGAGTTCGCGGCAAAACGGCTTGGTGTAACGATCAACGACCGGGTTCTGGTCGGCGATACACAGGCCGCCGTAGAGCAGGGCCATGAGCGACAGCAGCCGGGGCACACCGTCCGGGGCGTCCCGGTAGCCCGCGGAGAGATAGCGCAGCTGGGCCGTGAGCTCCTTCAGAAACGATTCGTAGGCTTCCGGCTCGTCCGCAGCCAGCACGAGGACCGAGTTCGAGAGCCACGAGATTACGCGCCGGGCGACGATCTCGGGTTGCCACGCGAGCGGAGGAAGTTGCCGCCGCAGACGGATGAAATCGTGCACAAGGGTTTTCGCTTGCTCACGCGACAGCTCGGAGTCGGCGGCGCGCAGATGGCGGAGCCAACCGAAGCCGTAAAGTTCGCGCGCCCATTTGACGGAGGGCGGCTCGATCTCGAAAGGAGACCGCGCGCCGATATCCGCCAGCTTGCCGGCCAAGCCGAAATGCCCGTTGTAAATCTCGGTCGCGAAGCTCGGATCGGCGGTGCGCAGCTCTTGCGGCGCGAGGAGAAGCTGCTCGGCCTGGGAGCCCGGATAGCTGACAGCAGCCAGACCGGACAGCATCAACCGCCTCAGCTGGCTGGGCCCGCCAAGCTTCACCTCTTCAGCGCCGGACTCGCGCTCGAAGGCTTGATCGCCCGTCATAAGGATCGTTCTCCACGCGAGCGGCGACACGACAAATCGGTACCGCGCTCTCCCCCGCTGCTTGTCATCCAAGCCGGGCGCATTGTCGTGCAGCAGGACCGCAAGGGCAAGTGGCTCAAGACGTTCTTCCCTAGCTGGGGCGCACAAGCCTTGCGGCAAAAAACCCGTCCATACCGCTCCATTCGGGTGAGTCCAGCTGAAGTTGGTAAGGGAACGTCCGCAATACGCCTGAGGCTTCCGCCCACTCAGTATTGCCAAAGGGTTCATCGGCGCGCAACGGTTCGATACGGAGCGACTCGTTCCGTGCAAGGAGAGCCGCGATCTGTGCCTCGCCTTCTTCGGGTTCGAGCGAACAGGTCGAATAGACCAGCGTGCCGCCTGGTTTCAGAAGGGTCACCGCGTTGTCGAGGAGCCGGGACTGGAGCGTGGCCAGTTCCGCGATGTCCTTGTCCGATTTGAGATAAGGCACGTCGGGATGACGGCGGATCGTCCCGGTCGACGAGCACGGCGCATCGAGCAGAACCGCGTCGAACGGCGCTTCGGGCTGCCACGTGGTGGCGTCGGCGGCGATGGTCTGTGCGGCCAGGCCAAGCCGCGCGAGGTTCTCCTCGACCCGGGCAAGGCGGGCCTTGGACAGATCGACAGCGGTCACGGTCGCGCCTGCGGCCGCAAGTTGGGCGGTCTTGCCGCCTGGGGCCGCGCACAGGTCGGCGACGCGCTTGCCCGCAATGTCGCGCAGAAGCTGCGCCGGAATGGAGGCCGCGGCGTCCTGCACCCACCAGGCCCCTTCCGTGAACCCCGGCAAACCTTCGATGCGCCCCTTAGGCAACAGGCGCACGCTGCCCGTCGGCAGAATCTTGCCGCCAAGCTCTGCCGCCCACTTTTCGGGGTCGCCCGTCACGGTGAGGTCGAGCGGCGGCTCGACGAGCTGGGCATCGGCGATCGCCCGGGTCCGGTCCTCGCCCCAGGTACGCACCCAGCGGTCCCAAAGCCAATCCGGCGTATTGGTCCGGCTCACGTCTAGGGCATCGGCGATGCCCGCGCCCTTCTCGGACACGCGCCGCAACACCGCATTGACCAGCTTGTCGTAACGCTTGGCGCGCGGGTCCCACTGCGCAAGGCGCACGGCAAGATCGATGGCTGCATGGGGTGGCACGTTCATGAACAGGATCTGGGCCGCACCTGACAGCAGGATCGGGTAGAGCGTTCCGGCTCGGGCGGGCAGGCCGCGCTCAAGAAAGGTTTCGAGCACGCGATCGATCTGCCCTTTGTGCCGTAAGGACGTACCGACAATGGCACGTGCGAGTGCCCGATCGCGCGTGGGCAGGTCGAACATGGCGCCGTCCCGGACCCGCCCCAGCACGTCGTCCAGGGGCTGCTTCTTTTGCAGTACGGCGTCGAGCAGGTTCGCCGCGGCGCGGCGGGCAGGCAGCCCGACCTGTTGGTCGCGCGTGCGCGAAAGCGTCTTGTTCGCGGGAGTCGTGGCAGTCATGTCGTCGTCTCCAAGGTGCTTCGGTTTCTATGGTTCGTTGGGAGAACGGGGCCCCGCAGGCGGAGGCCCCGAGACCATAATTTAGAGCGTGAGGTCTAGCACACGCCTAGCCCCATGGCCCGCGGGATCGGCCGCGCGGGCTCTCCGGCACACTGCCGGACCACGGTCCGGCCGAGGCGGGATCGTCGCGATATCCGCAATCAAAGCCGGCCGAGCCTGCAGTCTCCGACATGGTCACGAGCCGCGCTACGCGCTCTTCCATCGGCGGATGGGTCGCGAACATTCTATCGAGACGCATGCCATGCAGCGGGTTGACGATGAACAAATGCGCGGAGGCAGGATTCGCCTCCGCCTCGTCATTGGGAATGCGCGCCGCGCCGCCCGCGATTTTCTGCAAGGCGGAGGCAAGCCACAGCGGCTGACCGCAGATTTCGGCACCGACCTTGTCGGCTTCGTATTCGCGCGTCCGGCTGATCGCCATTTGCACGAGACCGGCTGCCATGGGCCCGAGGATCATCAAGGCGATCGTGCCGATGAAGCCCATATGGTTGTTGTCGCGGTTCCCGCCGAAGAACAAGGCGAAGTTCGCAAGCATACCGATTGCGCCTGCGATGGTTGCCGTGATCGTCATCAGCAGCGTGTCGTGATGGCGGATATGGGCGAGTTCATGGGCGATCACGCCAGCTAGTTCGTCCCGGTTGACCGTCTGCATCAGGCCGGTGGTCACGGCGACGGCGGCATTTTCGGGGTTCCGGCCCGTGGCGAACGCATTGGGCTGCGGGTTATCCATGATATAAACTTTGGGCATCGGCAGGTTCGCATTGCGCGCGAGCTCGCCGACCATGTCGTAGAGCGCGCGGGCATCGCCGCCTTGATTCGGATCCACAGGGTGCGCGCCATACATGCGCAGCACGGCTTTGTCCGAGTTCCAATAGGCCAACAAGTTCATGCCCCCCGCCATCACAAGCGCGATGATCATGCCTGTCTGACCGCCAATCAAAAATCCAATACCCATGAAAAGGGCGGTAAGCGCTGCGAGCAGTATGGCCGTGCGCAAATAACTCATGGACTATGTGACCTCCTCAATATGCCCAAAAAATCGCAGAAATCTGCCGCTTCTTATATGTTGGGAGCGAACTCGCCCGGTGCAAGGGCTTGAGCGGGCTGCGAAAATCGGACGCGATGAGGGCGCGCCGGGACGGCATGCTTAAGTTCGCGCTTACCTTAACGCTTCGTCAATCCGACTTGCGCATTCTGGCGGTAAGACAGATCAAGGAGTAACCCGTCATGCCTGCCGCAATGCACGTTTCCGACGCTGCGCCAAAGAAGTCCGCACGCCGCGCCAAGCGCGCGCCGTCCAAAGACCTGCACCTGACAACTCAGCAAAAACGTTTGATTCTCAATAGTTTTGTGCGCCTCGAGCCCGCACTGGACCTGGTCGCGCAACTCTTCTTCCTTAAGCTGTTCCGCCTCGACCCCGGTCTTCGCAAGAAGTTCGACGGTCCGGTCGAAATGCAGGCAAAGAAATTCTCGGCTGGCGCCAAGCTCGCCATGATCTCGCTCGGCCATGAAGACGGCCTTGCCCCCACGCTCAAGTTGCTGGGCACCCGCCATCGCCAAATGGGCATTCGCGCCCGCCACTACCGCACCATGTCGCGGGCCCTCGTGTGGACGCTCGAGCGGTCGCTCGACAAGTCTTTCGATCGCGACACGCGCGAAGCCTGGAACACTATGCTGTCCCAGTTCACCAAGCTGATGGCCGGTTGACGACGAGAGCCCGCACGACCATGCAGAGTTGGAAATTGGGGGCCTCCTTGCGGGGCCCCTTTATTGTTGGGCGGCCGGCTATTTCGCCGGCGCGACGTTCACTTGCACGGTCCCGTCCCTGGCCACGAAGACCGTTACGTTCTCCTCCGGCTCGAGCACCTGGGCGTTGCCGTCTACGGAGAGCTGATCGGCGGTGACCATGATCTCGTGCCCTTCCACGATGACTTTGACCCCATCCGCGACGGATTCTTGGCTGAGGGTCTCGTAGTGGCCTGCGACCGTGACAGTCCGGGTGCCGACCGTCAGCGCCGTGGATTCAGTGCCGTCATCGCGCGAGCCGACATTGCCGATCAGCACCACAATCAGGATCACGAGCCCAAGGGCCAGCGCCACTCCGACCAGGCCTCGCATGATCCACACCATTCGCACATCCTCGTGAAATGTGCCCCGCGTCAGGCGAGGCTCGTACGAGGTTCATAGCGCGGTTCGACCCCGCAGGGGAGCCCGGCTGAACCACGGCTTATGATCGGGTCCGCCGGCCATTGTCGAGCCGTCAGGTCTGGCGATTCTGACGGTGCTCGATCAGATGGTCGACGACGCTCGGATCGGCCAGGGTGGAGGTGTCGCCCAGATTCCCGAACTCGTCCTCGGCGATCTTGCGCAGGATACGCCGCATGATCTTGCCGGAGCGCGTCTTGGGCAGGCCCGGCGCGAACTGGATATGATCCGGTGCTGCGATGGGTCCAATCTCGTTGCGCACCCAATCACGCAGCTCCTTCTTGAGCGCGTCCACCTCGTCCTCGCCGGCCATCAGGGTCACATAGCAGTAGATGCCCTGCCCCTTGATATCGTGCGGGAAGCCGACCGCGGCCGCCTCGGAAACTTTCGGATGGGCCACGAGCGCCGACTCGACCTCTGCCGTACCCATGCGGTGTCCCGACACGTTGATCACGTCGTCCACGCGCCCGGTGATCCAGTAGTAGCCGTCCTCGTCGCGGCGGCAGCCATCGCCCGTGAAGTACATGCCCTTATAGGCAGAGAAATAGGTCTCGACGAAACGCTTGTGGTCGCCATAGACCGTCCGCATCATTGCCGGCCAGGCATCGAGGATGACAAGGTTGCCAGCCCCCGCGCCTTCGATCTCATTGCCGTCGGGGTCGACAAGGGCGGGCTGCACGCCGAAGAAGGGACGCGTCGCCGACCCCGGCTTCAGCGGTGTCGCCCCCGGCAACGGCGTGATCAAAATCCCGCCCGTCTCGGTCTGCCACCAGGTGTCGACAATGGGACAACGGCCCTGGCCCACGACGCGGAAGAACCACTCCCATGCCTCCGGATTGATCGGCTCACCAACCGAACCCAAGATCCGCAGCGAGTCGCGGCTCGTAGACCGTACGGGCCCGTCGCCCGCGCCCATCAACGCGCGGATCGCCGTCGGCGCGGTGTAGAAGATATTGACCTTGTGCTTGTCGACCACTTGCCAGAAACGTGACGCGTCCGGATAGTTCGGCACACCTTCGAACATCAAGGTCGTGGCGCCGTTCGCAAGCGGTCCGTAAACGATGTAGCTGTGGCCGGTGACCCAGCCCACGTCGGCCGTGCACCAATAGACATCGCCGTCGTGGTAGTCGAAGACATATTGGTGCGTCATAGAGGTGTAGACGAGATAGCCGCCCGTGGTGTGCACGACACCCTTGGGCGCCCCAGTAGAACCGGACGTATACAGAATAAAGAGCGGGTCTTCTGCGTTCATTTCTTCTGGCGGGCAGTCGGCGTCAACCTGCGCCATGGCCTCGTCGAGCCACACATCACGTCCATCTGTCCACGGAACATCGCCGCCCGTATGACGAACCACGATCATCTTCTCGACGTGTTCGCTCTTGGCCGCCGCTGCGTCGGCATTCGCTTTGAGGGGCACGCTGCGTCCCCCGCGCAAGCCCTCGTCCGCAGTAATCAGCACCGCGGATTTGCAGCCGTCGATACGGCCCAAGAGCGAGTCGGGGGAGAATCCGCCGAAAACGATGGAATGGATGGCGCCGATCCGGGCGCAGGCCAGCATGGCGTAGGCGGCCTCGGGGATCATCGGCAAATAGATTGTCACGCGGTCGCCGCGCTTGACGCCTTGCGCTTTCAGCACATTGGCAAAGCGGCAGACATTCTCGTAAAGCTCCAAATAGGTAATGTGCCTCGCGGGCGTGGCAGGATCGTCCGGCTCCCAAATGATGGCGGTCTGATCGCCGCGGCTGTCGAGATGCCGGTCGATGCAGTTTGCCGAGATATTCAGCGTACCGTCTTCGAACCATTTGATGGCGACGTCCGGATAGGCGAACGTGGTGTTCTTCACGCGCGTGAACGGCTTGATCCAGTCAACGCGCTGAGCGGCCTCCGCCCAGAACGCGTCGGGGTCCTCGACGCTCCGCTTGTATAGCGCGCGATACTCGGCGTCGTCGATGAAGGCATTTTCTTTCCACGCCTCTGGTACGGCGATCGTTTCCTTCGGGTTCCAATCATGCTCGGACATTTGTCCGTTTCCTCCCTAGAACGCGCACAGCCTTGTTGGCTGCTATGCGGAACATTATGACGCCATGCGCTGCGGCGGAGAAGCACTCGAAGGTCATCCTTTCGTCTAGACCCCGATGGCGCCGATGATCGCGCCCATGACGAGCAGCACCGCGAGCCAATGCCCGCCGTCGATCGCGGTCAATTTTGGACTGGCGCGGCTGAAGGCGTGGTTGACGCCCATGGTCGTGATGACAAAGCCGACCCAGACAAAGAGGCCGGTGATCAGCCCGCCGTGGATCGAAATGTTGCCGAGATGGCCCATGAGCCCGGCAAGCATGATCGCCATCACCAGGTCGGCGACGAGACCGGTCACGAACGGCAAGGCTTGGGCCGCGCCGCTGCCCTTTATGTCGTCTTCGCTCTTGCCGAGCGCGTCGAGCCAGGCTTTTCCGAATACGCCGTACCAGACCGCGCCGACACCGAATCCGGCCAGCGCGGCGACGAACACTGCAATATAGTTCATGCCTGCGAAAGCCATGCGTGTCTCCCTTACATCCTGGCGGCTGGCTTGATCGCGGAAAGCTTAACTCAGAACTGTCCTTGGGAGCACTACGCTGCCGGCGGTTTCTTCAGTCCGCTCATCGCGCAAACCGCTTTCCATTCCGCGGCCGTGACGGGCTGCACGGAAAGGCGCGAGTTATTGACCAGAACCATGTCCTGAAGTCCGGGCGCAGCTTTGATCTCGTCGAGGCTCACGGGCCTCGGTAGGTCGGCAACCGCGGCCACATCGACGCATTCCCATTTTCCGGTCGTGTCGGTCGTGTCCGGGTGCGCCTCGACGACGACCTTGACGATCCCCACACAAGCCTTTTCGCCGATCGAGTGATAGAAAAAGGCGAGATCGCCCATTTTCATCGCGCGCATATTGTTGCGCGCTTGGTAGTTGCGCACCCCGTCCCACTCGGCGCCCTTCGGCCCTTCCTTCTTTTGCGCCTCCCACGACCAGGTGCCGGGTTCGGATTTCATCAGCCAATAAGCCATCGGTCCTCCGGCTACTCTTCGGGGTTTCCGAGCGTCCACAGCCAGGGCCTAATCTCGACAGAGGAGAACAGGCCGGCCTTGGCGAAGGGGTCGCCCGCCGCAATGTCGCGTGCGGCCGCGAGCGAGGGCGCTTCGATCACGATCAGGCTGCCGTTCATCGTTTCGCCGTCCTCGGCGGTGAAGGGGCCTGCGATTTTCAGGGAGGCCCCGAGGCCGTTAAGATAGGCGAGATGTTCAGGGCGGTACGCCTTCCGGATCGGCAGTGCGTCCGGCTTGTCCGTGCAGATGAACGCAAAATACATTCGAGCCTCCCATATTTCCTTATCGGGCGGGACGGCGTCCACGCCGTTCCGTTATCTCGTCTCTGTCATCTAGTTTCGGAGCGCAAGGGGCGCGAGAGCAGGGCGCCGATAGCGGCGTCGACGCTTGTCTCCCCGGTGAGGATGGCATGTACCGCTTCGGCGATGGGAAGCTCGATGCCCCGTTCGCGCGCGATTTCGACCATGGCGTTGGCGGTGGCCACGCCCTCGGTGACGGACAGACGCTCGGCAAGAACTTCGGCCGTGGCCGCCCCGCGACCCAGCGCGGTCCCCAACGACATATTCCGCGATTGCTCGCTGCCGCAGGTCAACACGAGGTCTCCAAGCCCGGACAACCCGATCAGCGTCTCGAGCGCGGCACCAAGGGCGACGCCGAACCGGGCCATCTCCGCGAAGCTACGCGTGATGAGCCCGGCTTGCGCGCTCTTGCCCAGATCCTTGCCGACAACGATCCCGGCGGCGATGGCGTAGACGTTTTTGACGGCCCCGCCGATTTCCGCGCCCACCACATCGCCGCTCCAATAGCAGCGGAAGGGCGGACAACTCAGCGCATGGGAGAGTCGGCGCCCCAAATCCTCTTGACCCGTCGCAAGGGTCACGGCCGCGGGCAGCTGGCGCGCGACCTCAGCCGCAAAGCTGGGGCCCGACAGAGCCGCGATGGTAGCGCCCGGCAGTACATCCGCGGCCACCTGAGACATCAGAAACCCCGTCGTCTGCTCGATTCCTTTGGAACAGATCACGAGCGGACGGCCGTTGTGAAAATAGGGCTGCAGCGCGCCCACGATGTCGCGCACGTGCTGCGCAGGGGTTACGATCAGCAGGGCATCGCAGGCCGCGACCTCGCTGACTTCCGAAGTCGCCTCGATCGCCCGGTCGAGTTCGACGCCCGGCAGGTAGGTGGGATTGGTGTGCGTGTCGTTGATCGCGGTTACGGTCTCGGGCTCATGGGCCCAGAGAAGTACGTCGCGGCCCGCGCGCCGCGCCACGGTCGCAAGGGCTGTCCCCCAGGCGCCGCCACCGACAATCCCAATGGTCTGAAGTTCCATGCCATCCACCGCGAGTTCGTTTTAGCGTAGATTCGCCGCTCAGGTAGACGAAAATGCGGACGCAGAAGGAGTTAAGCCTTCACCCCAGCCCCGAGCGCCGGTGGCGCTTCCGGATCGAGCGGCCAGCGCGCCCGTGCCGGTGCTCCCATGTCGTCGGTGAAGCCGCGCGCAAGCCGCTGGGCGCCGGCCCAGGCGATCATGGCGGCGTTGTCCGTGCAGAGGGCTGGTGGCGGGACCACCAGACGGTACCCGCGTTCGGCCGCGATCTCGCCAAGCACCGCCCGGAGCGGCCCGTTCGCGGCAACCCCGCCGGCAGCGACCAGCGTCAGTGCCATCCCTTCAGGCATGCGGTCCTCGAACAGCGTCATGGCCCGCATGACGCGATCGCGGACCACATCGCCGACGGCCTCTTGGAAACTGGCGCAAAGGTCGGCGACGTCCTTGTCGCTGAGCGGGGTGCGCGCCATGGCCTCCTGGCGCAAGGCGGTCTTGAGCCCCGCGAGCGAGAAATGCGGTTCGGGCCGGCCGGCCATGGGGCGCGGAAGCAGAATATTCGGTTCCCCCAGCGCAGCGTGGCGCTCAACTTCCGGACCGCCTGGATAGCCGAGACCGAGGAGCTTGGCAGCTTTGTCGAAGGCTTCCCCGAGAGCATCGTCGAGCGTGGTGCCAAGGCGCGTATAGGATCCCAAATCATTTACAACTAATAGTTGGGTATGCCCGCCCGAAACCAACAGTAGCAGGTAGGGGGGCTGTACGTCATCGGTGAGGCCCGGGCTCAGCGCGTGCGCTTCCAGGTGATTCACGGCAACGAAGGCTTTCCCGGATCCGAGCGCGATAGCCTTCGCGGTGGTCAGGCCGACGATCACGCCCCCGATCAGGCCAGGTCCGGCAGCAGCGGCGGCGGCGTCGAGATCGTTGAAATTGAGGGATGCCTCCGCCATGGCCTGCTTGATCGCCGGGTCCAGCAGGTCCACATGGGCGCGCGCGGCAATCTCCGGCACGACGCCGCCATAGGCTGCGTGCAGGTCGAGTTGCGCGCGGACGACATTGGCGAGGATTTCGCCGCGGCCGTCGCGATGGAGGCGCACAACCGCGGCCGCGGTTTCGTCGCAGCTCGTCTCGATTCCTAATAGCGTGAGCGGGGCCCGGTTCATTTCTCCGGGAATAGCACACCGATGGGCTTGAGCAGCACAGTTACGATTGGAATCAGGATAGAACCCAGCACGAAACCTAAAATCGCGTGCAGGAGTGCGGTGACTATCCAGGTCGCCGCGCCGTTCGCATCATTGCCCAGCAACGACGTTACGATCCAAGCGGTCGTCTCGTGCAGCCAAGAGACATGAAGCTGGTGCAGGCTATGCTCCACGATGCTGCCGCCGACCCAAAGCATGGCGATTGTTCCGATGACGGAGATGACGTTGAGTACTGTGGGCATTGCCACCACGAGTCCGCGTCCGAAGGACCGGAGAGCCTTCAGGGGCGCCTCCTGGCTCATATGCAACCCAATATCATCGACTTTCACGAGCAGCGCGACGACGCCATACACAATCATAGTGAAGAGCACTGCCACGACCGCCAGCACTGCGGCGCGAGTCCACAGACTGTCGACCTCGATGGTCGACAAGGCGATCGTCATGATTTCGGCAGACAGGATGAAGTCGGTCTTGATCGCGCCTTGGATCCGCTGTTTTTCGAGATGCGCCGCATCGAGGGACTGACCCGTCTCGTGCTCTTCTTCGTGATGGCCAAGGATCCAATGCCAAATCTTCTCGGCGCCTTCGAAACAGAGATACGCGCCGCCAAGGATGAGCAGCGGCGCAATAACCCACGGTGCGATGGCCTGAAGCAACAGCAGCGCCGGCAGCAGGATCACGAGCTTGCTGACGATGGACCCTGCCGCGATCCTGCCAACCATCGGTAGTTCCCGCGCCGCCGCGATACCGGTGACGTATTTGGGCGTCACCGCGGCATCGTCCACGACGACGCCCGCCGATTTTCCGGTGGCTTTAGCCGCGTGCGCGGCAATGTCATCGACCTGTGCAGCAGCCATCTTGGCGATGGCGGCGACGTCGTCGAGTAATGCGAGAAGGCCGCTCATGTGTTCAACGTTGACCTATGTGTGATCTGACCCGAACCCGTCCCGCATTGTAATACTCGACATATCCGTGGCGCGACAGTCCGGGCTGCTCCGCTGATAGCGCAAATCCTTAGGACCGGTCGAGCCGTGAATGTTCGACCGTGGAGATTGAAGGGCTGCGCGAAACGGTCCAATACTGCGGCACTCCACCCGTGAGTAGCTGGCGCAGCACTCTGTTAATGAGAGGATTTTTGGCGCTTTGCCCGCATCTCTTCCTATTGGCACAAGAGGCAGTCCGCTCGCGCTCTGGCAGGCCGAACACGTGCGCGACCGCTTGGCCGCCTATCACGGTCTGGATCGCGGCGCAGCGTCCTTGAAGGTAATCACCACCAGCGGCGACCGTATTCAGGACAAGCCGCTGGCCGATTTCGGTGGCAAGGGCCTCTTCACCAAGGAGATCGACGAGGCGTTGCTGCGGGGCGACATCGCGCTCGCCGTACACTCTATGAAGGACCTGCCGACACAGCTTCCTGACGGGCTATGCCTCGCCGCTGTCTTGCCGCGTGCCGATGTCCGTGATGCGTTTCTCAGTCCCGTCGCGCCGTCTTTGGCCGCGCTCCGGGAAGGCGCCGTGGTCGGCACCTCGTCCTTGCGCCGCGCTGCGCAGGTCAAACGTGCGCGCCCGGATCTGCGCGTCATCGATTTCCGCGGCAATGTTCAAACGCGGTTGAGAAAACTCGCCGAGGGCGTCGCGGATGCAACGCTCCTGGCCAAGGCAGGCCTCGACCGGCTCGACCTCGCCGCGGCGGCCACGTCGGTCCTGTCCGTCGAGGACATGCTGCCGGCGGTTGCGCAAGGCGCGATCGGTGTCGTGACGCGCACGAACGACGCCGAGACACGCGAGGTCCTCGAACCGCTGAATGATACGATGACGGAAGTTGCAGTCCGTTGCGAGCGCGCGTTTCTTGCGGAGCTCGACGGATCGTGCCGGACGCCTATCGCGGGCCTTGCGGCAATTGAGGACGGGGCAATCCGGTTTCGCGGCTTGATTCTGTCTCCGGACGGCGCAGAGTGGCACAATGTTGAAATGACCGGTCCTGTTGCCGAAGCGGACGCTATCGGACGGCAGGCCGGCGAGGACGTGCGCGGCCGGGCCGGCCCAACTTTCCTCGAAAAACTGATGTGATGTAATTGAATGCGCCTACTTGTAACGAGGCCAGAACCCGACGCGACCCGCGAAGCCGACACGTTGTCGGCGCTTGGCCACGAACCTGTGCGTGCCGCCCTGCTTGAGATCGAGTTCTTGGAGGACGTTCCTCTGAACCTTGAGGGTGCGCAGGCGACCGTCATCACCAGCCGGAACGCGTTGCGCGCGCTGGGCCCCCATCCCGAACGGGAGCGGGCTGTCGAATTGCCGCTTTTCGCCGTGGGCGAGGCGACCGCTTGGGCTGCGCGGCAACTGGGCTTCACCGAGGTGACGATCGGCCCGGGGACGGGCGCGGGCTTGCCGCCCATCATCTGCCGGGAGGTCCATCCCGACCACGGTCCGCTTGTCCATATCGGCGCGGAGAAGGTCGCCTTCGATCTCAAAGGCGCGTTGGAAGATAGCGGCTTCGAATTGCGCCGCGTCATTCTATACCGGTCCCATCCGGTCGAGAGTCTGAACGAGGCGGTCCTCGCTGATCTCAAGCAAGGGAACATCGACGGCGTCTTGTTATTGTCACCGCGGACCGCCCGCGCCTTTGCGCGCCTTGTGCAACGCTACGGCCTCGTCACACAAGCGAAGGGACTTGTTTGCTATTGCTTGTCGAAGGCGATAGCAGAGGCCGTCGTGCCTTTGGGGCTCGCGACACGCGTTCCCCAATATGCGCGTGAGGAAGATCTCATCGCGCTTCTGGAGTCCGGTGGGTGATTGGTCTTTCGGTATGAGTCGTAGGCACGTTGGCGATAGTGCAGAGGTCATGATGCGATGAGTGGTACCTTCGATGAGAGGGGCACAGGATCCGACTCCCCCGGCAAACGCCCCGCGCCCACAATCGAGGGCACGGCGACCGAGGTCGAACCGGGCGCTGATGCGGCCAAAATCGATGCGGCGGCGCTCGAAGCCGCGCCATCCGCTGAGGAAACGCCCAGTGAAGAGCCTGGCGAGGCCCAGGACACATCTAACAACGATACACCTGACGAAGACGCGCCGGTTGCGCCAGCGGACAATGCGCAACCCGAAGCCAAAGGGCGCTCGTTCGGCGCAAGGCTGTTGAGCTGGATCGCCGCGCTCTTTACCCATGCCCTGGCAGGACTTGCCGGCGGCCTCGCCGTCCTGGCGGCGCTGTCCTGGGGCTATCTGCCCATGGGTTATCTGCCTACGAACACCCCGCAAGAGACGGCCGACGCAGATCGCATCGAAAGCCGGATCGCTGCACTCGAATCGGCGCCGAAAACGCCGGACAACGCGGCTGCGCTGGAGACCCTGAAGTCCCGGCTGGCGACGCTTGAATCTAAGGCCGCGGAGCCGTCGCAACCTGGCGCCGACCCGGCGGAGATCAAGGCCCTGTCCGAGCAGGTGGCGCAACTGGAGACCAGCCTCAAGTCCATGGCCGAGGCCGCGAAGGACGGCGGCTCGTTGAGCGACGCTGCGGCGATCAGCCGGCAGGTCGCTGAGGCCGAGCAGCGTCTCGACAGCCAGCTTCAGGGAAAGATTCAGTCGGGAATCGAGTCGGCGCTGGCAAACGGCGCGGCGCCTTCGGCCGACGCGAAGTCCGTCGAGGGGCTCAAAACCGAGGTCGCCGACCTCAACGCCAAGCTCAAGGCTCTGACCGAGGCTACGCTCACGACGGACGACGGGTCGAAGTTGACGCCGGAGATATCGGCGCTGGAGCGGCGTCTTGGCGCCATCGAGACGACGCTACCGTCCTTGGCGGAACAGATCGATGCGGAAAACGCACAGACCAAGCGGGCCAACCTCGCCATCGCCTTTTCGGGCCTGCGCGAAGCGGTCAATGCGGGGCGTCCTTTCGCCACCGAACTCGCAACGATGAGCGCGCTATCGCCCGACTTGGACGATCTTGCGGACCTGATCGAGTACGAGGACACTGGCATTCCGACCGTGCCGATGCTCGCCGCATCATTCGGTCTTTTGCGGGACGAAGCACTTGCCGCGCCGTCCGATTCGGAGCCCGATCTGCTCGGCCGTCTGTTGGGGCGCGCGCAATCTCTCGTAAAAGTCAGACGCATCGGCGAACAGACCGAAGGCAATGGGCCGGATGCAATTCTGGCGCGGGCTGGTGCACAGCTTGAGGCGGGGAAACTCCACGAAGCCGTCATGGAGGTCGAACAGCTCGACGGGCCGCCTGCAAGGATCTTCGGTACCTGGATCGACGATGCGCTTACGCGTCTCGATGCCAATACGGCCTTGCAGCGGCTGCAGGACGCTTTACTTGTTTCCCTGGTTGGGAGCGGCAGCGGCGGGAAGCCAGCCGCCGAGCCAAAAGGCGAAGAGACAGAATAGCCGATGACACGCATCCTCTTTTTCACCCTTTTCGTCATCGCGGCGGCGTTGGGTCTTGCCTGGCTCGCCGATCGGCCCGGCTCCATCACCCTGGAATGGTTCGGCTATCAGATCGAGACGAGCGCCTTTATCGGGGTTCTGACCGTCGCGGTCTTCGTCTTGGCCGTGATGCTGATCTTGGCGGTGCTGCGCTATGTCTGGACGCGGCCGTCCGCCATCGCCGCTCATATGCGTCAGCGCAAGCAGAAGCAGGGATTCGATGCCCTGTCGCGCGGCCTCGTGGCAATTGGCGTCGGCGACCGCTCCCAGGCGCAGCGCTATGCGGGGATCGCCCAGCGCAACCTGCCGCGCGAGCCGCTGACCGCGTTGCTGCGGGCCCAAGCCGCACAGTTGAAGGGCGACGACGCGGCAGCGCGGCGCACCTTCGAGGGGATGCTCGATACCCACGAGACCGAGTTGCTCGGCGTGCGCGGCCTCTTTCTCGAGGCGAAGCGCGCGGGCGATGAGGGCGCTGCGCTTGTGCTCGCACAGCAGGCGGTCGAGCGCGATCCCAAACTCGCCTGGGGCGTCAATGCTCTGTTCGACCTTCAGGCCCGGGCTGGCGAGTGGGACCAGGCTCTGAACACTCTCGCGATCGCCCGGCAGAACCGTCATGTAGATTCGGCGGCCGCCAACCGCCGCCGTGCGGTCCTGCTGACCGCCGAGGCTCGCGAGACCGAATCCTTCGATCCCAACAAGGCGCTGATTCTCGCAAACGAAGCCTTGCGGTTGGCGCCCTCGCTTGTCCCGGCAGCTGAACTCGCAGGCCGCTTGCTCGCTTCGAAAGGCGAAGTGCGCGCTGCATCGCGGCAGCTCCTGCGGACCTGGCCGTTATCGCCGCATCCCGATCTTGCCGTGGCCTATGCCTTCGCCAAACCCGGCCTGTCGCCCAAGGACCGGCTCAAGCGTGTCGAATATCTCGCCAAACAGACGCCGGACGACGTCGAAGGCGCTGTTGCCATCGCCCAGGCGGCCGTGGAGGCGCAGGAGTGGCAGCGGGCCCGCAACGTGCTCTCGCCCTATCTTCAAGACGCACCGTCCGCGCGGATCTGCACGCTCATGGCCCGCATCGAGGGGGGCAGCGCTGATAAGGGCCGGGAGCGCGAATGGCTGGCGCGGGCCTTGCGCGCGCCGCGCGACCGGGCTTGGATCGCAGACGGCTATATCTCGGATCGCTGGCTCCCGGTGTCCCCGGTGACCGGCGCCGTTGACGCGTTCGAATGGAAGGCGCCTGCGGACGCGATCGGGCGCCCCGACGAGACACTTCAAATCGAGGAATGGACCGGCCCGCCGCGCGACGCCAGTGCCATGCTGCGTGAGGCCCACACCGTCCCCGCGACTGTGGCCGAGGTAGCGCCTGCCGACCAAGCAGGAGAGGCCGCCCCGGCGCTGGATGATCAGGTGATCGAGGGCACCGCCGAAGAAGTGGTTGTGTCCGAAGCCGAGGCCGGCGCGACGGTCGAGACCGGGCCTGTCCCGTCTGCGGCCGAGGCGGATTCGGACGCGACGACTTCGGAAGAGACCCCTCATGGGCGAGCCGGTGCCGAGCCATCTAAGGAGGCCGCGGACGGGACGTCCGTCGCGGTGTCGCCGTCGGTCACTGAACCTACCGCGGCGGCGGATGGTGAGCCCCGGCCTGCCACTCTTGTTCCTGACCGGCCGCCGGACGATCCTGGCGTTGCCCCCGAGGACGCGGACGAGACCGAGATTTCGCTCGAACGGCTCCGGGCCGCCCATATCCGCTAGCGTTCGCCCAAGGACTTCTCCCTCGGCGGTCGCTTCAATCTTCAGGTGTCACGCGCTTGCGCCGCGCCGCCAATGGCATTAAGCACAGGGCCTTCATTGGGCCACGCCCAAGGTCGCACCCGAGGGTCATCCACGGGTCATCCAAGGGCCGCAATAGCTCAGTCGGTAGAGCGACGCATTCGTAATGCGTAGGTCGGGGGTTCGAATCCCTCTTGCGGCACCATTTTTTCATGCACCCTGGCGCGAAACAGCGCTTTACGATGATGGCTGCCTTTCTTTGCAGTCGTGAGCTACGCTGCGGGTCGAGACAATCGACGAGGCTAGCCTGATCCTAAGGAGTAACCCCCATGTCCAACCCGACACTTCGTGAACTCACCGGCATGAATCCGGATCCGGCGCCAATATCGGAAAGCGCGCTGGTGCTGATCGACTGCCAGCAGACCTATCGCGAGGGGGTGATGCAGCTCGAGGGCGTGGAACAGGCCCTGATAGATGCAGCCCAGCTCCTTCGGAGATTCCGCGAGGCGGGGCGCCCTGTCATTCACATCATGCACGATGCCGGCGCGGGCACGCCATACGACGTGGGAGCACCGATCGGTCAGATTGCCGATGTGGTGGCCCCGATCGACGGTGAGACGATCATAGTCAAAAAATTCCCGTCGGCATTCGAGCAAACTGAACTCGATCAGGAACTGAAGAAACAAGGCATCGAGAATGTCGTGTATGTGGGTTTCATGACCCATATGTGCGTGAACTCCACCACGCGGGCCTCATTCAATCACGGCTATGCCAATACCGTGGTCGCCGGCGCCACAGCCACGCGCGCTCTTCCCAACCCTGCGGCCAGTAGCGATGTATCTGCGAAGCAGGTGCAAGACGCCAGCCTTTGTGCACTCGCCGACATGTTCGCGGTCGTTGTCTCCAACGCCGAGAACGTGCCGGACTAACTCGTTATGGCGGCATAGGCTGCCGGCCGATGCAGGCTGTGGGGCGCCCACACGGGTCACAGCGACCGCAGCGCGCGCTCCATAGTTCACGGCGCTCGGTCAGCGGGCATCTTGGTGCAGAAAATCTCTCAGCTTCGGAAACTCCATGCGGACATGCTCGTCCTTAGCGCGCGCGAGGCTCTCCTGAAAAAAGAGCTTGAAAAGGGGATCGAGAATTTCTCCGGCTCCCGAGAATCCGGCTTGGACCGATTGCTCGATCTGGACACCGGTGTCGTCGTCTTGAAGGCTAAGAGTGAGTTTCACTGGAAGCCGTAACAAAGGCCACCTGAGTTGCCACACCAGCTCCTGCCCAGGTACCAAACTCACAAGCTCGCAAGTCATCCTGACGCGCCGGTCTCCCACCATCTCATCGAGAAGGACATGGGACCCAATCGTTCCAGGCGTTCCGCGAATGGTGTGGAGGTGGAAATGCGTGCCAGGCCACCAGCACTGAAAGAATTCGTCATCGCAGGTCGAAAGGAAATCTGTGATCTCGCGTCCGGACAAACCTTCCACGTGAACCCGGGTCGACAATGAAAACATCTGGTTTTCTCCGCTACCGCGACGATACGATAGACGCCTCCTCCTCGCGATTTTCGCTACACTGGCGTTACCAGGGATCGCCACGCGACCCAAATCGAGAAGGGGACACGAAAGGCCTTTGAGTATGCCAAACAAGACTGCTTTCGTCACAGGCGGCACGGGCTTTGTCGGCCAGAACCTCGTGGAGCACCTTGCGGAGTCCGGATGGGATGTGATTGCTCTCCATCGCCCGAGTTCCCGGCTGACGCATCTGCGAAATTATCCAATCCGTCTTGCTGAAGGGTCGGTCGAGGATATGACCTCGCTTGAGCGTGCCATCCCGGAGGATGTCGATGCGGTGTTTCACGTCGCCGGAGATACCAGCCAGTGGTCAGGCCACAAGCAGCGGCAATGGCACACCAATGTTGTGGGGACGCGCAATTTGGTTGCAGCGGCGCTGGCCAAGCGGTGCCGAAAATTCGTCCACACCTCCTCCACTGCCGCTTACGGATTTCAAACGGAACCCTTCGACGAGGCTGCGCCGAAGCTTGGCAGAGATAGTTTCAACTATCAGCATTCTAAGGCCATGGCCGAGGAAGAGGTTTTAACCGGCATCGATCAAGGTCTGGATGCCGTCATTCTTAATCCGGCCAATGTCGTCGGCCGCTATGACTGGGGCACGTGGTCGACGTTTATACGCCTTGCCGCCAACAATCAGTTGTTTCGGCTTCCGCCGGGCAGTGCTTGCTATTGCGATGTCGACGCGGTGGTCCGGGCGCATATTGCGGCGGCCGACAGAGGGCAGACCGGCCACAACTATCTTCTAGGCGGCGAGGTCGCCTCTTATGCCGAAATCGCGCAGCTCGTAGGTGATATGGTCGGCCAGCCAAACAAGACGCCTGTCGGCCGTCCCATTGCGCTGCGCCTCGCCGGTCAGATCTCGGAGTGGGCGTCGATGATCACCAGGAAAGAGCCAATGATCTCTCCAGAATCGGCGGCAATGTTAAGCGCCAATGTCATTTGCCGGAGCGACAAGGCAATGAGTGAGCTCGACTACCGGCCCGTACCGGTCGCGACGATGCTGAAGGAGTGCATCGACTGGATGGTGGACGAGCGGCTTATGGACTTGCCGTCGGCCCCTCGCTAGGGCTGCTCACATTCGGCCCCCGCGCCGGGAGATCGAAAAGCGGCTGAAGATCCGCCGCATCACGCGGTCATACATGCGTGGCGGCATGAAATGGCTCAGACGGGCGCTCAACGCCAGTCGCCGCGGGAAATAGGCATAGGCGTTTCGCCGTTCGATAGCCCTCATGATCTTGGCAGCAGCAGCCTCTTTCGTGGATGCCCTTCCGCTCGACATATCTGAGCCCATCATACCGTTGATTTCGGCAAGCAAAGGGGTCTGCACGTAGCCAGGGAATACGATCGTTACGCCGATTTCCAGCGGTCTGAGTTCAGATCGAAGACTCTCCAGATAAACGGACATCGCTGCCTTGCTCGCGGAATAGGCTGGTTCGAAGGGTATCCCGCGCAAGGCCGCCATACTCGAGATGCCGACGATTTGGCCACTTCGGCGCCCCAGCATCGCGGGTAGGATCGCCTCGATCGCATAGACCATGCCGAGGAAGTTCGCCCCGATGATTTCCTCCACGTCTGAAATCCTCAGATCGTGAACCGTAGAGGCGCGACAAATTCCGGCGGATGCGATGAGAATGTCGGGGGAGCCTAGGGCGCCGACAATCTGGTCAACAGCATCATGGACGCTATCACGCTGCCGGACATCGGCGGGGACCGCAGCGCACACGGATCCAGTCTGGCGAAGCTCTTCAGCGAACGCGTCTAGCTCGGGCTTGTTGCGATCCACCAAGCCGATCCGCGCTCCGTGACGTGCCAACAGCCGGCACAGTTCTTGTCCAATACCGCTCGCCGCGCCCGTGATTATGACGACTTGGCCGGAAAAGCGCATGGCAGTCGCATCCGTCGGCAAGGCTGGGTCGATCCCGTCCAAATTCTGGTGGCCGCGGCTCTGTCAACGAAATGACGCTGCCGGTATCGTTTGAGGATTCAGCGTGGAGGTAACATCCCCTCGGAATGGAGTCTACTTTCCGGCCGCAAGCTGGAGCGGAGAAATGGCACGGTCGAAGTCGTCATGTGGCCGATTGACTGTGAACTTGCTGGCTCCGTTCCTGCTCACAGCGCTGACTGTCGGACTGGTGTACCTTGATGAAGATGCGGGCTCTTCTAAACTTCGTGCTCGCCGACATCTTCGCTGTCGTTGTCACCAAAAGTGACGACGGGCCGAACTAAGGACGCCCTCGGCCACGCAGTTGGCCTCATCGTTGATAATGCGGACCGGGACGCGGTTGATGAAGAATCCATAACTGTCTTTGAAGACTTTCGCTTAGCATCGCGACCGCCGACACCCTGGAAGTCACTGCATCGTAGACCTTGTCGCTCGTCTGAAACGCGTCGATGATCTTGACCAGCTTCATCTGCTGCACGGGATTTAAGAAATGCATGCCGATTACCCGCGAGGGGTCCTTCGACAATGCGGCGATGCAGGCGCCGGCACCATCAGGAAATCGAGGAGATGCTCTACCACTCTGCCACCGATGCGATCTATGACAGTGTGCACCAAGAGCCTTTGATCGCACGAATACGCTTAAGCTAAATACACGTAGTGCTTTAACGCGCGGCGCGGCTTTTCCTCGCCTTCGATTCGCTCTTTGTCGAGGTGGATTAAGGGACTGTTACGTCCGCGCCTATTCCGATGTTACGGAACAGAGAAGGGCACCGGAACAGAGGCAGCTCCGAAATTTGCGTCTAGCGGTTCCAGTCAAACAGGTACGCAAGCCCAACGGTCCCGGAGACCTGGTCCGGCGTCTCGACAATGGGGCTGTCCGCGGCTTCGTCGAGCAGCCGGCCATAGCGTGCCCCACCCTTGAAGACCCAGCGGTCGTTAATGTCATAACTACCGCCGACTGCGATGAAGACATCCTTGACGCCACCGTCTGGGCTGTAGGCTGGCAGGCCGGCCCGAGTTCTGCGGCTCTGTGCAGGGGTCACGCCAAAGTAGGTCTGCATAAACTCGGCGCTGGCAAACGTCGTGCCGACCCGGATCGTGATGTCGGCGCGGTCCGAGAGTTGCTGGGTGGTCTCGATGCCGAAACGATACTGCGGTCCAGCCGAAGAGCCCGTGAGCTTCTCAAGATAAGCGGCATCGAATGTGAATGAGCCTAGAGTAAATGCGGAATAGGCGCCGGCGACCAGGCCTCCATCGATGTCACCCATCCCCTTCAAGAAATCAGCGTCGTCCTGGTCGCGCTTCGTGATCCAACCGGTTACCGCGCCGACCTGAAACCTGTCCCCACCCAGAACACGAATCCGGATATCGTCGAGCCCCCGGAAGGCCACGCGCTTGCGCACTTGCGAATAGGCAGAGGCTTCGTCTTCTGGCTTTTGAACGAATCTCGGCATCACGATGGGGATTGGAATAACTTCGTGCTCTTGAGAACCTTCGTATTTGGGCTTGATAATCGCGGCAGCTCCCAGACCGAGTCTACTCTTCGCGACCGTGGTTTCGCCGCCCGTTCGGCCATCGACCATCGAAGCCTGGGCGTGTGCATGTTGGCCAGCTCCTGCACCCGTTATAGCCGCACACGCAGCGACTGCAGCCACAATGTGTCTGCCCATGACTCGATTGACCGCGCCATGGTGCCACCAAAAACCAAACCCAAACCGCATCCGTCGGACCCCATTGAATTATTAGCCTTTTTCTAACATGGATTCGTGGGGGCGGGTAATCGATATGTGTGCCCAGTCTACTCTCTTGCACCTCGATGCAAAATTGCAACACGGTGCTTTCAAGCATGTGCCCGATGCTTGTGCCGCCAGGCGGTCATCAGTTTTTCCCTATCCAGCGTCCCGCCGACGAAGAGAAGCGCGACCACGGCGCCGCACACTGCGATGATCGCATCGACCAGGAAGGCGATGCTGATTCCGTCGGCGAAATTCGAATTGCTAAGGACAATGGCGGTGTTGGCTGCCAGTCCAATCGAACCGCCGGCGATTTGGAACATGTAGACGATGGCTCCGGCCAAACTAGCGCGTGCCGGGTCGAGGCACGTAATTCCCGCCGTGGTGATGGACGAGTAGAATAGCCCCACGCCGATGCCCAGCACAAACATGCCGAATATCAGGTCGACGTAGGTGGTGCCGGTGTGAACGCGCGATAGGAGGAACATGCCCGCCGCAAGAAAAATCGCCCCACCGACTACGCTGACCTTCGGTCCGAGGCGCTCATAAAGGCGCCCTGAGATGAACGAAGTGACGGCGAATGTGCCCATCATCGGCAGAAGACCCGCGCCGCACTCGATCGCGCTGAATTTCAGCTCATGCGACATGTATTGTGGAAGATAGAGCAGGGCCGCGAAGAAAATCGCGGACATGGCGAGGACCGTCAGACAGGCCGCAGCAAAGCCCGTATTACGAATGACGTCGTCTGGAACCAGAGCATCGTTGCGGGCTCGCCGCTCGACGAAAAAGAACATGAGGAATGCGGCGGCGGACATGGAAAAGAGCCCGTAGCTCCATGGGGTATCCCACCCGATTCGGGTGCCAAGATCGAGCCCCAACAAAAGCGAGAACACAGCCACGGTCAGGACGACCATGCCGCGATAATCGATCTTCTCTCGTTTATCTCTGTCCCCATCCGGGGCGACCACGAGATAAGTGATCAGAACCCCGGCAACCGCGATGGGAAGGTTCAGGAAGAACACCCAGCGCCACCCAACCGTGTCCGTCAGGGCGCCGCCCAATAGCGGTCCGAACGCATTCCCGAATCCGGCGGACCCCATCACCAGCCCGCCCGCAAGCCCCGCCTTATTGCGCGGAAGAAGGCCGAACGTCATGCCGAGAACGGCGGGCCACATCAGTGCGCCGCCGACCCCCATCACGAAACGGCAGGCCAGCAGAACCCAAACATTGGGGGCTAGTCCGCCCAGCACGGAGAATGTTGCAAAGATGGCCGAGCCGATGAAGAAGGCACGCCGGCGCCCGAACATGTCGGCAAGCCGGCCACCTGTGACGATAAGAACGCCGAACACCATTGCATAGCCGTTGATCACCCATTGGGTGGTGTTCACCGTGGTGCCGAAGTCCTTTTCGATCGCCGGGATTGCGACGGACAGAGCAGTAAAATCGTTAGCAATCACGAACACAGCAAAGGCCATTGCGACCATGCCGAGGATCGCAGACTTGCTAAGCTTTCCAGGATCGTCCGCCACTGAGGGGTCCCCGCCATCGCGAATGGGCGGCAGTCTTACACAGCGGACAATCTGCTGGTTGCCGCGTCATAAGCCGCCTAGTGACCGTCATTAAAATAAAAATGATTAGCTACGCTTAAGCTGTGACAATGGATGCGCCAACCGCCTGAGCTTTGCAGGGGGCGTCACGCGCGAGCACCAGCTTCTCGTTGGTCAAGACGGCAAAGATTGATCGCGCGACAGGTAGGACGAAACAAATGTCTTGCACTCTCGGTTTTGAGTTTGGTCGAGCTAACGCGCGGGTCAGCCAAAAGATACGCCGACGCGCTTCCGGTTATGCCAAGCATTACTCCTCGACGGCTTCGTCTGGTATCTCGTCCATGCGCACATCGGAGGAGAGCTTCTGCTGCGCTTCCTCGGTCGGCTGACTCGGGAAGTCCTTGAGCGTGCCCACCTGATCGGCATCGCGCCAGAAGGCAATCGGGCTTAGCAGATACGCGGTGACGAGCTCGGCTAAGGACCGCAAGGCGTGAGCGTGAATGCGCTCCCACCCATGAGAGGCGTCGACGCCAAAACAGACCAACGCCGTGCGGACATCGTGACCGGCCTCGACCGCAGAAGCTACATCGGACCGGTAATGCCGGAAGACATCCTTCTGGTAGTAGATGTCATCTTCACGGCACAGCCGAGCCAGCTTCCTCGTTAGGTGATAGTCGAACGGACCGTTCTGGTCGGCCATTGCCAGTGTCACGCCGAATTCGGCGCTGTTCTGACCAGGCGCCGACGTACCGTTGTCGACTGCGATAAGCGAAGCGATCTCGTCGGTGAGAATGTTGGCGGCGCCGATGCCAACTTCCTCCTCGATGGTGAACAGAAAATACGCATCGACCGGAAGCTGTTCCTTGACGGGGATCAGAGCCTTCAACGCGGCGAACATCACCGCGACGCCGGCCTTGTCGTCGAGATGCCGCGAGCAGATGAACCCGTTCTCCAGGAACTCCGGCTGCGGATCGATCGAGACGATGTCGCCGACATCAATGCCCAGCCTGAGCGCCTCTTCTGCACTCGAGCAGCGCGCGTCTACCCGGATTTCCACATGCTCCCACCCGGTCGGCTGTTCGTCGACGTCGTCGCCATAAGTGTGCCCGGAGGCCATAAGCGGCAGGATCGTGCCCCGATAGCTGCCGCGCTCGGTGAAGATCGTGCAGCGGGCGCCTTCGGCAAAACGCGCGCTCCAATAGCCGATGGGGACAATCATCAGACGGCCGTTCTTTTTGAGGGCCTTCACCTGGGCGCCGAGCGTGTCGAGATGGGCGGCTATCGCGCGGGCCGGGCGCCGCTCCTTGCCGCGCAATACGGCGCGGATGGCGCCGCGCCGCGTCACCTCGAACGGAATACCGAGCCGGTCCAGCTCCTGGCCGCACCAGCGCACGGCGTTGTCGGTGTAGCTCGTCGGGCTCGGAATGTTTAGGAATGTCTCAAGCGTGTCGGCGAGGTAATCGAGATCGATGTGTAGAATAGTCATCACGCAAGCCCTGTTGTTCGGAGCACCTGCCCTGCTGGCGCACCCCCAATGGATTGGTCACGAGTAGTACGAGTGCGCTTACATTTGAAGCGCCTTGCGCACCGTCGCTGGAACGGTCTGAGGAAAGAGAAGATCGACGAAACGAGCTGCGGTCGGCTGCGGCTCGTGATTGGCAAGACCCGGGCGTTCGTTGGCCTCGATGAACCAGTACTCCGGCTCGGTCGGGGTTTTCACAATGAAATCTATCCCGGTCACGGGAATCTCGATGGCCCGCGCGGCAGTGACAGCCGCATCGATCAACGTCCGGTGCAGAATTCCGGTCACGTCGTGAATCGTGCCGCCTGTGTGCACGTTGGCCGTCTTTCGCACTGGGATCGAGGCGTCAGTCTCGGGAACGTCGTCATAGCTATAGCCCGCCACGGCCAGGCAGCGCTCTGTCTCCGCGTCTATGGGAATGGCGGACTCGCCGCCCGTAGCTGCCAGTCGTCGGCGGGTCTGACGCTCGATGAGCTCGCGCACCGTCGATTTGTTGTTGCCGATAATGGTAGCAGGTTTGCGGATCGCCGCCGCGACTACGCGGTAGTTGATGACGATGATCCGAAGGTCCACGCCCTCGACGAACTCCTCGAGAACAACCTCGTTGCACAGCGTCCTCGCAAATTCGATCGCCGCTTTCATTTTGTCCCAGTTCGTGAGCCCGACCGCGATGCCCTTGCCCTGCTCGCCACGAGCGGGCTTCACGACGACCGACCCGTAATGCTCCAGGAAGGCGCGCGCGTTGTCGTTTTCATCCACCGTGATTTGCTCAGGCACGCGCACCCCCGCTGCCTTGACGATGCGCCGTGTCACCCGCTTGTCGTCACACATGCTCATGGCGATAGCGGTGGTCAGGGCCGTCAAGCTCTCGCGGCAGACAACCGAACGTCCGCCATAGGCGAGCCGGAAAAAGCCGCCCTCCGCGTCGATGATCTCGACGCGGATGCCGCGCCGATGTGCTTCATCGACAATGATGCGCGCATAAGGATTGAGCGCCTCATATTCGTCCGAGCTTCCTGTAAACAGCTTTTCGTTGATGACGTTTTTGCGCTTCACCGTGAATGTGGCCCAGCGGATGAAACCCAGCCTGTCGTAAAGCGCAATGGCCTGTTTGTTGTCGTACAACACCGACAAGTCCATGTAGGCGCAGCCACGCTCCTTGAAGTGTTCCGATAACGCGCGCACGAGCGCCTCGCCGATCCCCGGTAGAGTGGATTGTGTATCCACGGCAAGGCACCAAAGCGAAGAGCCGTCCTCGATGTCGCCGAAGGCCGCGTTGTGATGCACGCCCGTGACGGTGCCGACGATCGCGTTGGTCTGGTCGTCGACGGCTACGATATAGGTGATGGCCTCGCTATCGCGGTGCTCCCAGTAGAAGTTCGGTGCGACCGTCACCATACGTCGCGCCGCATAGATGCGATTGATCTCTTCGGCGTCCTGGAGAGAGGTCAGCCGCCGGATATGGAACCCGCGCGGCGGGTTTGGCGCTGGCTGGTACTTTTTGAAATTGAGCCGATAGGTGTGGGACGGATCTAGGAACAGTTCTTGGGGCGCCGCGGCCAACACCACATGCGGATCGAGAATGTAAAACGCGATATCGCGCCGCCCTGGCCCCTCCGCACGCAGACAATTGGCCAGGTCCGACGCCTTCGTAAAGGTCTGGCCAAACAGCAGCCGTCCCCAGCCGCAATCGAACGCAACATCGCTCTGGATCGCGCCCTTCGGAGACAGGTCCGCGCGTGGCGTCGTGCCGTGAGGAGCGCTGTCCTGGTTAGCGGTTTGGGGGATGCTCTTTTCCGTACTCATGCCGGTGCCTAGAGATTGTGGGACTGAAGCCAGAGCTCCAACAACGCACATTGCCAAAGCTCCGATCCGCGCAACGGCGTGATGTGCGCTTTCGGGTCGGCAAACAGGCTGTCGAGATATTCGGACCGGAACAGACCCCGATCGCTTGCGGCCTGGGAGGACAGCGCATCGCGCGTCATGTCTAGCACGGGGCCGTCGATATATTTGAGCGCAGGCACGGGGAAGTAACCCTTTGGCCGGTCGATCACTGCCGAAGGAATAACATCGCGCGCTACATCTTTCAGCACGCCTTTGCCTTCGTCCCTAAGCTTCATTTCCGGCGGCACGCGTGCGGCCAGTTCCACAAGCTCGTGGTCCAAGAACGGCACGCGCGCCTCGAGCCCCCAGGCCATGGTCATGTTGTCGACGCGCTTCACCGGATCGTCGACCAGCATTACCGTGGTATCGATGCGCAGGACACGGTCCAGCGGCCTTTCGGCGCCATCTTTCATGAGGTGCGCCTCGACCATGCGCGCAGGGTCGTCCTCCTCGGCCATCCAGTCTTCGTTGAGATGGCTTGCGAGCTTTTCGCGGTCTCGGTCGAAGAACAAGGCCATGTAGTCGGACAGCACGTCATTGGAGCTGGCGAGCTTCGGGTACCAGTGATAACCGGCGAAGACTTCGTCGGCGCCTTGGCCGCTCTGCACGACCTTCACGTGCTTCGCCACTTCGCGGGAGAGAAGGTAGAAGCCCACATTGTCGTAGGACACCATGGGTTCGGACATTGCGCCGATCGTGTCCGGCAGGGACTCCAGCATGTGCTCTGTCGGGATCATGATCTTGGTGTGGTCGGTGCCGAAGTGCTTCGCGATGACGTCCGAGTATTTGAATTCGTCGCCCGCTTCGCCGTGCGCGGCTTCGAAGCCGATCGAGAAGGTCTTGAGGTGCTGCTGGCCAGCCTCGGCCAAGAGGCCCACGATCAGGCTGGAATCGACGCCGCCCGAAAGCAGGACGCCGACCGGAACATCAGCGATCATCCGCCTGTCGACCGCCCGGCGCAGTTCGGCGCCGACGCGATCCTTCCATTCGGCATGGCTGATCGTGAGATCCTCGGCCGAGCGCTCGAACCGAAGATCCCAGTATTGGGTGTCCTTGAAGCGACCGTCGGGCTCTATCAGACGCAGCGTCGCCGCCGGCAGCTTGCGAACACCGCGCAGGATCGTATGGGGCGGCGGCACAACGGCATGAAAGGTCATGAAATGGGCAAGGCCGACCGGATCAAGCGCCGTATCGACATCGCCCGCGGCGACGAGCGCGGGAAGCGTCGAAGCGAAGCGAAGGTGCTTGTCGTTCAGCGTGTAGTAGAGCGGCTTGATGCCGAGCCGGTCGCGGCCCATGGCGACACGGCCCGTATCGCGCTCATAGATTACGAAGGCGAACATGCCGTTGAAGCGCTTCGGTGCATCGGACCCCCAGGCATGCCACGCTTTGAGAACGACTTCGGTGTCGCTCGTCGAAAAGAAGCGATAGCCCTTGCCCTCGAGCTCGGCCCTCAGACCCTTGTGATTGTAGATGCAGCCATTGAAGACGAGCGTGAGACCAAGCTCCGAATCGACCATGGGCTGCTGGCCGCGTTCCGACAGATCGATGATCTTGAGACGCCGATGGCCGAAAGCGAACGGCCCGCGGGACACGATTCCACTCCCATCGGGGCCCCGCGGAACCATCGACCCGGTCATCGCGTTCATGGCTTCGACCGACGCCGGCGAGCCGTCAAACGTGATCTCGCCGCACAATCCGCACATGTCTTATTGCCTTTATTGGGATGAAGGTTTCAGTCTACCGAGAGCGCCTATTCCAAGATGTAAGCAAGAATGGGGCCGACTTCGCTAGGCTTTGCGCACCTTGGCGGCAGCGCTTTGAAGAACTGAGAATTGCAATGATCGCCTGAATTATTGCATCCAGGACTGTATCGATCAAATCGAGGCAGGCAGAATGACCGGGTCAAATAGGCGCAGATGCCCATTTTTCAGGCAAAGCGGTCGTGAAGTCATCAGCTCGACTATGGGAGCGGCCGCGATCGCTGTCGCGAAACCGTTAAAAAGATGCGAGGCTGGCGTTTTTGTGATGGGTCGCGTCAACCAAGGTCAAGGTCAAGGAACTGCCCTGTTTTGCCATTAGTTCTAAGCTCTTGCGCGATCCTCTCCAAAATAGTGGCGGGAATGTCTACACCAAGAGATGATGTGTGGAGGTTTGAGGGGCGACGAATGAGTGGGCGATTCGCCATTATTGGTTTGACGGCGTTGGCCTTTTTGCCTTTTGCGGCCGGGACGTCTTTCGTCTCGTCCACGGCGACGGCCGAATTCCGCGCACCCGGCCTGTTCGGCGGCAAGCCGGCCGTCAAACGCAAGCGCTACCGCGCACGTAAGCCCGTCCAACCGAACCGGAACCCCGCTCGCGTGTCCGCGACCGTGTCCGTTCAGGCCATCTCGCCGGAGGTCGCCAAGAACAGCGACGCCGTGCTCGGCGTCGGCACCACGTCGGCCGCAAGTATTGCCTTGGCGTTGCCGGCGCCCAAGCGAACCGCCGAAGCAGCTAAGGCCGACGACAAGGACGAGGCCACGGCGCCGACCGAGGTCGCCAAGGCCAACCCTAAAGAGATCAAGTCCGAAGAGACGAAGCCTCAAGAGACCAAGTCTGCAGAGACCGAAGCGCAGGATAACAAGACTGCAAAGACTGACACCGCGGAAACCGAAATCGCTGAGACCGAGACGGCGGAATCCGAAACAACCGATTCCAAGACATCTGAATCCAAGACAGCCGTTGCGGAGGACGATGCGTCCTCGGCCGACGAGGTCGCGAGCGACGCGGACGCCGGCAAGACGCAATCCAAGCCCGACACCGAATTGGCGAGCAAGGCGGATCCCAAAGCGTCCGAGACGGATTCGAAGTCGGCGAGCAAAGCTGAGACCGAGACGGCGTCCGGTTCCAAGACAGCCGACTCCGAGGCGGATGCAGAGACGGAAGGCGAGAGCAAAGGCGCAGCGGCGGACTCAAAGCCAAGCGAGACCGCAAGCGCTATCGATGAGGCCGATAAGACGGCGGAGGCGCGGGATGCCGAGAGCAAAGTCGATGATGCTAAAGCTGCTGATGCCAAGGCTAGCGAATCCGAGACCGCCGAAGACGTAAAGCCCGCCGATGCCGGCGCCGATAAGGATGCGGACGGAGCGGACAAAGATGCTACGACGCAAGTAAGCGAAGCCGGCGAGGCCGATGACACGACTGCTGAAGCCAAGACCGCTGAAGCCAAGACCGCTGAAGAAGAGACGGCTCAGAAGAAGGCCGACGAGGCCACTGAGGCCGCAGACGCCGCGGCGAAGACAACCGAGACTGCGCCATCCGACGTCGAGACGGCCGCGGCGGCTACAGCAGCGGCGCTCGCTGCAAGGGCTGAAGCCGACAGCGCCAAGGAGGCCACCGAGAAGTCCGAAACCGAAAGCGCAAAGGCCGACGACGGCGCTTCGCCAGCGCCCCCGGCTTCGGAGCCGAAGCCCGAGGCGGCACGTCTTGCAAACAAGACCGGCTCGGACGCCAAGAACGAAGCTGACGCCAAGAACGAAGCTGACGCTAATGCCGATACGAGCACAAAGACGGCATCCGACACGAGTTCGGAGCCCGATACAGATCCTGAGCTGACAGCCTCGATCTCGCCGGCAACGGCACCGAGCGATTCGGCCCAGTCTGTGGAAGCGCCGGATGTGACCGTTGTTGGCCGTGCCGCCGACGCGCCTACGGACGCGGCGCCCAAGCCCGATCCACGCGCCTACGACGCGACCGTCGTCCTGGATGTGTCGCCGCCGCCTGGCACCGAGAAGCCTGAAGCCGAGGACACCAAAATAGCTGCGCTCAGCCCGGGTTCGGCGCTCGCCTCGGATGACGGTTCCGCCGCCGAAGGTGAGGCACCGGTAGGCAAAGCGGTCGATATTGGGCCGCCTCCGCTTCCGCCCGTCGATCCGGTGATCGCGGCGGTTCGGTCCAAGCTGGATGGGCCTGCGGCGCCTAAGGTCGCCACGGCCGATCTGGAAGCCCTTAAAACTCTTTATGGCGAGCGTAACGACAACCCGCTCTGGGTCACGGGGGACGGCTTGACGTCCAAGGCCAAGGCCCTGATCGCGACGATCCACGATGCCGACGATTGGGGCCTCGACGCCGGCGCCTATGACGTGCCCGCGGCTGGTACTACCTTGGCGACAGACGAGGCGCGGGCCGATGCGGAACTCGCGCTGTCAGGCGCCGCGCTCAAATACGCACGCCATGCCCAGACCGGGCGGCTCACGCCCGCGCGGGCCCACAAGCTCTTCGACTACCGCCCCAAGGCACGCGAGCCAAAGGCCGTGCTGACCGAGATCGCGGCATCGGAGACCCCGGACAAGGCGCTCCTGGCACTTCATCCGCAGACGGAGCAATATCAGCGGCTGCATACCGCGCTGGTGCACGCCCGTGACACGGCGAAGAGCCTCGGCGGCAACCCGGACGACGACCGGAACGTCCAGATCATCGTCATTAACATGGAGCGTTGGCGCTGGCTTCCGTCCGACCTCGGCAACTTCCACGTTTGGAACAATATCCCTGAGTTCCAGTTCCGCGTCTACAAGGGCGGCCGCGAGGTCTATCAGGAGAAGTCCATCGTCGGGCAGGTAAAATACGCCACGCCGTTCTTCTCGGCGCCGATGCGGAACATCGTGTTCAATCCCAATTGGACTGTGCCGCCGACCATCGTCAAAGAGGACATCGCCCCGAAATTGAAAGGGCCCCGCCGCTCGGGCGGCTTGTTCAGCGGCCCAGAGTCCCGAAACAGAATGTTGCGCCGCTACGGACTCACGGTCAGCCAGAAGGGCAAGCCGGTCGACGCCGACGCGGTCGACTGGCGGAGCGCGAATGTGCATGCCTATACGTTCACCCAGGATCCCGGTCCCCACAACGTGCTTGGCCGGTTCAAGTTCAATTTCCCCAACAGCCACGCCATCTACATGCACGACACGACTCAGAAGGAGTTGTTCTCGCAGCGGAGTCGGACGCTGAGTCATGGATGCATTCGCGTCAATCAGCCGGCACGCTTCGCCGCGCTGCTGCTCGGCGAGGATAAGGGCTGGACCATGGCCACGGTCCAGGACGTGCTCGCGCGGGCGCAAGGGCAGACCAAAGTCATCGCGCTCAAGCGGAAGATACCGGTCCACCTCACCTATAATACGGCCGTTGCCGACGGCTACGGGTCGATCCAGGAATACGGCGACGTCTACGGCATCGACAGCGGCATGGCCGCGAAGCTCTTCAAGAATCCCGCGCACTTCAATGCACCGTATTCGGCGGATTTCGCAGAGACGCGTCCCACCCGCCGGTACTCGGACACCCGTCCGCGCCGCCGCCGCAGCGCCAATGGCGTCGACAACTTCCTTTCGGGAATCCTCGGCAACTAGTCCGCCAGATTAGGCGCTTTCGATTGCGCCGAGAATGTCGCGTGCGAACGCGGTGAGGGAAGGATCGCGCGCGCCCATTACCAGCACCACGTCGCCCTCGCGTGCTTCGTTCGCCACCGTCTCGATCAGCCAGTTTCGCGATGGCGCGAACGAGGCTAGCGCGCCTTTTGCGGCGATTTCGCGCACGATGTCGTCGGCGGAGAAATCCCGCGTGGCCGTGCCGCCCGCGTAGAAGACTTCAAGCATGAACAGGCGATCTTGAGCGGAGAGTTCGCTTGAAAACGTCCGCACGAAATCCTGCCACAGGAAGCGCGTCGGGCCGTAGCCGTGCGGTTGATAGATTGCCAGCACACGCTGCCCCCGCAACTTCGCGGTCCGGATGGCCGCGGCGATCTTCTCCGCATTGTGGGCAAAGTCGTCCACGACCTCGATGCCGCGGGCTCGGCCGATGGTCTGGAAGCGCCGCCCAATACCAGAGAACCCGGCCAGCGGCGCAGCCATGCCTTGAAGCGAAAAACCGGCGGCCCGGCAGGCCGCGATGGCGGCCAGCGCATTGGTCACGTTGTGGATGCCCGGAACCGGAATCTCGAACGGGATGCCTTCCACGCGGAAGCGCGCGCCCTCGGCACTGTGTTCCACGTCCGTCGCGCGAACATCGGCACGCTCGCTGAGACCGAAGCGGATTGCCCCGCCCGCGAAAGCGTCGAGATTTTCATCGTCGCCGATCACGAGCGTGTCGCGCGTCCGCGCGCGCAGCGTAGCGAACATGGCCGCCACCTCCTCCATTTCCTTATGGTCGCGCTGGAGATTTAGAACGACGCCGATGGATGGCGCGTAGCGCACCAGGGAACCGTCGCTTTCGTCCGCCTCGACCACGAGAAGGTCGCTACAGCCCGCATAGGCATTGCCGATAAACCCTTGTGCCTGTAGCGCCGGCAGGTCTCCACCCGTGATCACCGAAGGATCGGCGCCGATCCCGCGCAGAATCTCGAAGGTCATGCCGGTCACGGTGGACTTGCCGCTCGTGCCCGTCACCGCAATGGACCGGAAGGCGCCGACGAAATAGGCCAGCATCTCCGACCGGTGCACGACCGGCACCCCACGCGCCTTGGCCCTGGCAAAGTCCGGTACGGTCTCTTCCACCGCGGTGGATACGACAAGGGCGGCACAGTCGTCTTCGATTCCGCTCCCATCCTGCGGGAACACGCCGATCCCCAGCGCTTCGAACTGCGCGCGTACGGCCGCCCGTTCACCGTGGTCGAAGGCCCTGTCGCTGCCGCTGACGCGTCCGCCCTTCATCGCCTGGAATTGGGCGATGGCGCTCATGCCAGAGCCGCCAAGGCCCGCATAGTGAAAGCGTCCCGACGACGGATCCGGGATCGCGCGCGGATCGGACGGTGCGATCAGGACAAAGTCGCCCTCGCGGGCCTGGTCAAACAGCGCCGTCACGTCCGCGTTGGACATGCGAACACAGCCGCACGACATGGGCCGTCCAATCAGCGCCTCGTGGTTGGATCCGTGAATATAGATGTAGCGCTGGCGCGAGTCGCAGCCCGGCCCCCGGTTGATGCCCTCCTCGAGACCGTCCAGCGTCAGAATGCGCGTGAGAATGAGATCGGTCTCGCAAGGTTCGCCCTGCCAGGTTTCGCCAGTGGGTTCCCGCGAGGAAAACACCGTGCCTGCACCCGCGCCCGTCCCGATCTTCGCATCGATGCGATGCCAACCGGGCGGCGTCTTGAAGGAGTTGTTCTCGCCGCCAATGCCGTTGCGCGCCGTAGAGACTGGCCATGCCGCGACGGCCGCGCCGTTCTCGATTAGCGTCGCGGTTTGCCGCTCGACGTCGACGAGGAAGAGACGCTCGGGAAGAGGGTCCGGCACGCCGGGCTGCTGACGGGCAGCCTCGAAAAGCGCGATCGCACGGGCAGTTATGGCGGGTCTCGGCAGCGTCACGCGGCGCACTCTGCCACAAGGCAGTGCTGCGGTGTCACCCTTTTATTGCGGGGAGATGAACTGGGTTACCGCCGCGACGAGAACAGCGGGCCGCCATGGGGATAGTAGAACTTCCAATAGCGGTACTGATACGGACGCCAATAGCGTTTGCATCGCCAGCTGCATTTCCGGGCGCTCCGGGTTGCGGCCTTGCGCGTCCGCTTTGCAGCGGTCTCCACCAGCGAGCCGGTGTTTTCGGAGATCGCGTGGGCTGCGGCTCCGGCCAGTGGCACGGGAGCAGCGCCCGCAGGGCTGGCGGCGGCCCAGAACGCGCCAAATTAGACAAGAATGGCGATCGCAATACGCATGGGACAGAATTCCTTATGGCCCCCAATACTGACGGCCGCTGTCGTCCATTTCCGCGATTATCCTAGCACGCCACGCTTTCTGTCACCTCACCCGCATCCTAGCTGTTTCCTGACCCGCACACGTGCCGGGACCCGGTGAGCGTCCTAGAGAAGGGCTGCGGCCGTGAGCAGGATCAGGATTTCGCCGCTCTGTTCGGCGGCGCCCAATACGTCGCCCGTCTGACCGCCGATCTTTCGGAGACCCATGCGGGCGAGCAGCGCGAGGGCGGCGGCGATCAGGAGCGCCGAGACTAGGGTTGTGCCAAACCCGACACAAACCAAGGCCACGAAGAGCGCGATGGCGACTGCGCCCGCGGCCGAGCCCGCACTTGGCCGGCCCGCGTTTGCCGACAAGCCGTCGGCACGCGCACGCGGGACCGCCCGCATGAACAGGGGCAGCGCGCCTCTGGCCCCCGTATGCGCGGCGATCAGCG
>NZ_JBAWCQ010000055.1:0-44083 GCF_049590335.1 Methyloceanibacter sp. | reverse complement strand
GTCTTCATCTGACCGGTCACACGCGAGGCTGGTTCGGCAGCGAATCCCGGAAAGTCGTGCCGTCGGACCAGCCTCGATACCGCGAGCTACCGAGCGATCGTCACCAGACTCGCACCCGCACGGCGTTCGTAGATCAAGCCTTGCGATGGCGTGGTGCCCAGGGGCGGATTCGAACCACCGACACGCGGATTTTCAGTCCGCTGCTCTACCAACTGAGCTACCTGGGCATGCGTTGTGTCAGGCTGGGCGCGATAGCCGGCTGGCGGAAAAGATCGCGCAAGAGCCCTGCTGATAAGCCCCGGCTTATAGGCAATCGGCTGGGCTCTGTCGAGACCCGGCTGGGCGTGTTTTGCACCCCTGCCGAACCCGCCTCTATTCCTTCTTCCAATCGGCAGGAGGCTCGGGATATGCCTCTTCGGGCGGGTCTGCCGTCACGACATAGCTGCCCTTGAGCCAGCGCCCGAGATCCAGCTGCGCACAGCGTTTGGAGCAGAATGGCCGATGGGCTTTCAGGGACGGCTTGCGGCAGATCGGGCAGCGCGAAATGGCCTTTGGGGCTTCGCTCCCATCGTCGCCGGCGCTCACTCGGTCTCCACCTCGGCCTTGGTAAGCCAGAGCATCGCGACCGGATAGCCCTCGCCCGCCAGAAGGTCGACGGTCTCGGTCAGCGGCAGGCCGACCACGTTAGTATAGGAGCCGACTAGCTTCACCACGAAGGCGCCGGCAATGCCTTGAATCGCATAGCCGCCCGCCTTGCCGCGCCATTCGCCGCTGGCGAGATAAGCGCCGATCTCCTGGTCGGAAATATTGCGGAAACGCACGCGCGTCTCGACCACACGCTCGCGCCAGCGTCTCTCGGGCGTGACCATGGTAACCGCCGTATAAACGCGATGCGCGCGACCGCGCAGGAGCCGCAACATGTCGGCGGCCTCGTTTTCCAGCTCGGCCTTGCCGAGAACACGCCGGCCCACGGCGACAACCGTGTCTGCGGCAAGCAAGAAGCTTTTGGCGAGTTCGGGCTCGTTCTTGACGATCTTCAACGCCGCTTCGGCTTTGGCCTTGGCAAGCCGCCGAACGATCTGGCGCGGCACCTCGCCCTTCGAGACGCTCTCGTCGACCGAAGACGGCCGCAAGGCGTCCGGCGCAATTCCTGCCTGTTCGAGCAGCTGCAGCCGGCGCGGGGACGCGGAGGCGAGCACCAGCTTCGGCCGGAAGCTAGACACAGGCTTTTCCGCGCGCCGACGCGTCGGCCGCTTCGGCGCCTTGGTCTTGCCGGGGACCGCAAGTGCAGGCTCGGCCGAGGCGGGTGTGCTCCGCTTCAGCCCAAGCATGCTACTTAAACCGGTAAGTGATCCGACCTTTAGTGAGATCATAGGGGGTCATCTCGACCAAAACTTTGTCACCAGCAAGCACCCTAATCCGGTTCTTGCGCATACGTCCCGCCGTGTGGGCGATAATCTCGTGTTCGTTCTCGAGTTTCACCCTGAATGTGGCGTTCGGGAGGAGTTCGGTAACCACCCCCGGAAATTCGAGCATTTCTTCCTTCGCCATAAGGCTCCTTCCGCATCTGTAGATTGCCGCGGAGAATGGTCGGGTGAGCGCCCAAAAGCAAGGCTGATTCCCACGATTCGTGGCCTCGACCCGCCCAAAGCGCGGCACCCGAAAATGGGACCTGCCCGCAGTTCTAACGTTGCGTGTCTTGCTGATGTGACGGGTCCAACGCATGATCTAATGCTCGTTTAAAGAGGTATGGCTCATGAACCCGAATAGAGCGCTATGGGAAAAAGGCGACTTCACGCGAATTGCCGCAACGATGCGAGATAGCGGCGACGCGTTGGTCGAGACATTCGGAATCACCGACGGCCTGAAGATCTTGGACCTAGGCTGCGGTGATGGAACGACGGCGCTGCCTGCGGCAAAGCGTGGTGCGGACGTCTTAGGCGTCGACATTGCGAGCAACCTCGTCGAGGCCGGAAACAAGCGCGCAATAGAAACAGGTCTATCCAATTGTACTTTCCAAGAAGGCGATGCCTCAGATCTGAACGAGCTGGACGATGCGAGCTTCGACCTCGTCGTCAGCATCTTCGGGGCGATGTTCGCGCCCAGACCCTACGACGTGGCAAAAGAGATGGTGCGGGTAACCCGTCCTGGCGGGCGCATCATCATGGGGAACTGGATTCCAGGCGATCCGACCCTGATCGCGCAAGTTTTGAGGGTCAGCGCGGCCTACACGCCCCCGCCGCCGGACGACTTCATCAGCCCTGTCACCTGGGGCGTAGAGGACGAAGTGGTCGCGCGGTTCACCGCCGCGGGCGTTTCCAGTGACAACATTGCGTTTGCACGAGAGACTTTCACCTTCAACGCTGCGGTTCCACCATCGGACCTCCTCAGCAACTTCAGACGCTATTATGGACCGACCATGAATGCCTTCGAAGCGGCAGGGAAAGACGGCCGCGCGGACTCGCTCCAGGCGGACCTCGAAGAGCTGTTCAACGGCCACAACACTGCGTTTCGCAAGGACACCACCTCAATCCCGGCAACCTTCTTGCGGGTTACGGTCTCGCGCGACTGAGCGACGTCATCTTCATCATGCGTAAAGCGTGGCGGCTCTGTTGGTTTCATTGCCGGGCCCTGACCTATCGGAACGCTAGCGGCCTCGCCCCTACCAGGCGACTCGGATTCCTGCTTTGCCGTCGAAACCTTGAAAAAGTTTTTGGAAGCCAAAGGCTAATTGGATAAGGGTTAGGCCGCCGGCGCGGGTTCTTTGGGACGGGCGCCGTTAGCCCTAACCGCCCCGTTCTGCGCGGGAGCCTAAGGCGCGGGCGCGGCTTCTTCCCAATGCGTTTGAGCTTCGATCGTGGAATGCGCGTCTTGCGCCGACTCGCGCAGCGCCACGTCGAAGCGTTCGAGGTCACCGACAACGCCCTTGGCCATCTCGACATAGGTCTGGTGAACCAGAAGCAGCCGCCGCCGCAGCTCGTTGTTCAGCGCCCGATAGGCGGCTGTTTCCTGCTCGTGCGACGCAAGCCGAGTGCGCAGCTCGTTGCGTTCCGCCACCAGCTTTTGGATCGCCGCAGCGCCTGCAAGCGCTGCGTTCTCGACCGCCTGGTCGGTCGACAGTTCCATCCGCTGAGGATGGGGTGGATGCTGGCTGGCACCATTCATTCGTGAGACGTCGTTCATCGTCCGGTCCAATCGTTACTTACTGGTCTAATCGTTACTTGGGGACGAGAGAAAAACGGCTGGGGCGTCCCGCCGTTCCCGGGTGCGGCAAAGAATCTGATAGCTAGGTGAACGACCTCTAAACGCCGCCAGCGCCTTGCACCTGGAATTCCGCTTTGATCCGATCGAAAAGCCGGTCGCGGACGTCACGATAGGCATCGAGGATTATGTCGCGAGAGCCGGTGGTCAGCGTCGGGTCGGGCGTCGGCCAATAGACTACGTCGATGGCATAGCCTTGGGCCAGTTCCAAGGCCTTGTGCTGGGCTTCCGGCGCCAGGGTGACGATGAGATCGAAGCCAAGGTCGCGCAGGTCGTCGATGGCGCGCGGTACGTGATCGGAGATGTCAATGCCGATCTCGTCCATCACCATGATGGCGAAGGGGTCGGGGCGGCCGAGGCGCACGCCTGCCGATTCCACATAGATCCGCCGTCCGGCAAGATGGCGCAGCAGTGCGGCTGCCATGGGTGAGCGAATGGCGTTCTTGGCACACGCGAAAAGAACGGCGCCAGGCAGATCGCCGCCTGCGCTCAACGGCTCACCCCTTCCAATGCAGCGCGCAAAGGAGCGTGAACAACCGCCTGGCCGTGGCGATGTCCACCGTTACCTTGCCCCTCAGCCGCTCCATCAACAGGTGGCTGCCTTCGTCGTGCAGGCCCCGGCGTCCCATATCGATGGCCTCGATCTTGGAGGCGGGCTGAGTCTTGATGGCCGCGTAGTAGCTGTCGCAGATCAGAAAATAGTCCTTAACGATCCGGCGGAAGGGCGACAGGGACAGCATGATCTGCTGGAGCGGGATACCGCCGTCGTCGGAGATGGCGAAGACCAGCCGGTTGTCGGCCAGCGAGAGATGCAGCGTGAACGGCCCATTGTGCCCCTCCGCGGCGAGATCGAAATTGTTCTTCTCCAAGAGATCGAAGATAGCGACCTCGCGCTCATGTTCGACTTCCAGACTGTCGCGACCGAGCGAGGCCTCGTCCAACGTCACGGCAATCAACCGCGCGGTTTCCGGAAAGGAGATGTGTTCGTCCGACTCGGTCATGATCAATCTGGGAGTTTGAGCCTAATGCCGACGGACCGCCGGTGCGCGTCCAGCCCTTCGGCGCGCGCCAGCGTCATGGCTGTGGGGCCGAGCGTCCTGAGGCTCTCGGCATCCAGCTTCAGCAACGACGTGCGCTTCATGAAATCGAGAACACCGAGGCCCGAAGCGAATCGGGCGCTCCGCGCGGTCGGCAATACGTGATTGGTGCCCGCAACGTAGTCGCCGATGACTTCCGGCGTATAGCGGCCGACGAAGATCGCACCCGCATCCCGGACCTTGGCCGCGAGCGCATCCGCATCTGCCGTGGCGATTTCCAGATGCTCCGGTGCAAGACGATCGGAGAGCGCCGGGGCCTCGTCGAGGGATCCGACCAGGATCACCGCGCCGAATTCATCCCAGCTCGCCCGCGCGGTCTCCGCGCGCGGGAGCGTCTTGAGCTGCGTGTCCACAGCCGCAATGACCGCCTCCGCAAAACCGGAATGATCAGTGATGAGAATGGATTGCGCCGCCGTGTCGTGCTCGGCTTGCGCCAACAGATCGCTGGCGATCCAGGCCGGATCGTTTTCGTTGTCGGCGATCACCACGACCTCTGACGGTCCGGCAACCATGTCGATGCCGACCTGCCCGAAGACTTGCCGCTTGGCGGCGGCCACATAGGCATTGCCAGGGCCCACGATCGTGGTCACGGGGCGGATCGTTTCGGTGCCGAACGCGAGCGCGGCGACGGCCTGAGCCCCGCCGACCCGGTAGATTTCGTCGACGCCAGCAAGGACCGCGGCAACCAGCACCAGCGGATTAAGCTCCCCGCGCGGGGACGGCACGACCATGACCAGCCGCTCGACACCGGCAACCTTCGCCGGCACGGCGTTCATCAGAACCGAACTCGGATAGCTGGCGGTCCCGCCTGGCACGTAAAGGCCGGCCGAGGCGACCGCGGTCCAGCGCTGGCCGAGCTCCACGCCGGTCGCGTCGATGTAGCTCTCGCTGGCCGGGACCTGCCGGCTGTGATGATCCAGAATGCGGGCGTGGGCGAGCTCTAGGGCCTCGACTGTCTCCTCGTCGACGGCGGCAAGCGCACCTGCGATATCAGCCTCCGCGACCGCGATGCCTGCTTGGCGAAGATCGAGCTGATCGAACTTTTGCGTGAAGTCGATCAGGGCCTCGTCGCCGCGCGCGCGAACATCGGCGATGATCTTGGCGACAGCGTCATTCACATCGCCGGAGGACTCGCGCTTCATGCCGAGCAATGCCTCGAAGCGGGCCGGAAAGTCTTCCTCTCGTGTATCGAGGGACTGAACCATAAGGCCTCAAGCGTCCGCGGCTTCGGAGCCGTTCGGATTGGAGCCGGCCGGTTCGTTTGCGTCGTTTTGCCCGTTGCCCTCACCCTCGCCGGGATGTTCCGGCTTGTTGCGCGTCCGCCAAGCCGGGCCCAGATCGCGCATCTCCGCCTCAATACATTCGACATCGAGCTGCACGGTCACGTCGCCCGCGAAGTAAAGTACGACCTTGCCGCTCGGGTCCTCACCCGCTTCGAAACCGATAGCAAGCAAGGATAGCACGCGATCCTTATCCGCCGGCGCGAGATCCTTGTGGCGGGCGCCAAGCACCCGGTCGAAGCGCAGCGCCGTCCTAAGCCGGCGATAGCGCTCGCCGTCGCGATCCGCGCTCTGCCAATCGAACCGATTGACGACCGCCGCGAACCGTTTCTGCGACGGCAGGTAGGTCATATCGCCGACCCGGACAACTGCGTCCTGGAGTTGGGAGGACACGACTTGAAGGTCCTCCTCGTCGAGTGCGAGCAGTTTAAGCGTCGTCATAGGAAGAAATCACCGATAAGAGCGTAAATGACTTGGATCTACCATGCTTTCGGCCCCGTCCGGAAGACATTCCGAGAACCAGCCACCTAGCCGGTGATCCGGTCGATCTGCGCACCACACTTGCGTAGCTTCTCTTCGAGACGGTCGAAGCCGCGATCCAAATGGTAGACGCGCCCGATCGTGGTCTCTCCCTGCGCCGCCATCCCTGCGATGATAAGCGAGACGGAGGCCCGCAGATCGGTGGCCATGACCGGTGCGCCCCGGAGGCCGCTCACCCCATGGACCAGCGCCGTGTCGCCCCGAAGATCGATGCGTGCGCCGAGCCGCGCAAGTTCCTGTACATGCATAAAGCGGTTCTCGAAAATGGTCTCACGCACTTCGGAGACGCCCCGCGCGGTGCACATCAGCGCCATGAGCTGGGCCTGTAGATCGGTGGGAAAGCCGGGGAACGGCTGAGTCTCCACGGACACGGCGTCGAGCCCGTGGCCGTTTCGCGCCACGCGAATCCCGCCAGGCTCTTCGAAAACGTCGACACCCGTGGAGCGCAGAGCCACGAGCGCTTCCTGGAGGAGTTCGGCCCGGGCGCCCTGCAGAAAAACATCGCCGCCGGTGATCGCCGCCGCCATGGCATAGGTGCCCGTCTCGATCCGGTCCGGCAGGACCTGATGTTCGGCCCCATGGAGCGAGGGCACGCCTTGAATCCGCAAGGTCGACGTGCCGATCCCTTCGATCTTTGCGCCCATCTCCATGAGGCAGGTGGCAAGATCGCCGACCTCCGGCTCACGGGCCGCGTTCACGATCTCGGAATCGCCCTCGGCCAGAACCGCTGCCATCAACGCATTGTGTGTCGCGCCCACGGAGACTTTTTCGAGTTCGATCCGGTTGCCCTTCAGCCCTTTCGGCGCCTTGGCGAGGACATAGCCGGCATCCAGCTGGATCTCAGCGCCCAGTGCCTCAAGCGCCACGAGATGAAGATCCACGGGCCGCGTGCCGATGGCGCAGCCGCCCGGCAGAGAAACCTTGGCCTCGCCGCAGCGCGCCAGAAGCGGCGCCAGGACCCAGAAGCTTGCGCGCATCCGCGCGACCATCTCGTAGGGCGCGGTCGTGTCGACGATTTCGGCGGCCGTCAGCTTGTAAGTCTGCCCGTCGTTCGAACTCTGGCCGGCGCGTTTGCCGGCGATGGTGACGTCGACGCCGTGATTGCCAAGAATGCGCGACAGCAGCGCCACGTCGGCAAGGCGCGGCATACCATGCAGCGTCAGCGTCTCATTGGTGAGAAGGCTGGCAATCATCAGAGGCAGCGCGGCATTCTTCGCACCGCTGATCGGAATGGTGCCTTCGAGCCGTGTCCCGCCCACAATACGGATACGATCCATAACGCGTTACTCCCTCCGACGCGGCTCTACCTGCCGCGCCTCGTTTCCCCTGTTCCGCCACAATAGGCAATGCGACAATCGGTCAGTCTAGCCTTTCCGTTTCACCCCTGTCCCCCTTCTTCGGGAGGCTTCGAGTCCGACCGTTTGGCCCGCGCGTTCTCCTTACGTTTCAATAAGTTGGACCGCAGCGCCTCGGCCAAACGCTCCTGCCGTGCATCGTTTGGAGATGTACGGCCTGATTTCCCCTCGCGCTTGTCTTTTTCGGCCATTTCGCCATCCCTTTGGCTACCGTGGACTGTGCGCCTTTTACCCCATTGCTTTGGCGGCTGTAAGAGCAGGGCAATCCTTGCGTCGCAATGCCCGCTATGGCAGTTTGCGCGCCGCACCGGGACGGGGCATTTCGTTGAGTCTCTTTTGGATCGGCTCCTCGGATCTGCCTGATCGTTAGCGGACCAACCGGCCAGTGCCGGATTCTCGCGATCCCCGAGAGATCACGCCGATCCTCCGGTCAACGGAACGCCGCCGTAGCTCAGTGGTAGAGCGCGTCATTGGTAATGACGAGGTCGACAGTTCGATCCTGTCCGGCGGCACCAGGTTTCTTTCCTAAGTCGAAAATCGAGCCCGGGTCCTTCTTGCCGTCCGCCGAGCGGCGACGGGGCAGACCGCCCCGCCCTCCTGTGCTAGGCTCAAATCGGGCCAGGATAGGGAGGAAACCGAGCCATGAGAGCTATTGCTGCCATAACAATTCTCATTTTTACCGCGTTCTTTGTGACGGTGAGTTTCGAAGCTCCTGCGGATGCCCGGCCCAGGGTCGGACAAAAGGTGGGCAAGGGCTTGAACAACGCAACGCGCGGCGTCTATCGCGGCGTGCGCGGCGCAGGCCGGGGCGTATACCGGGGCGCCCGCTGGGGCACGAGGGCCCTTTGGGTCGGCACGGGCGTCGGCGCAGGCGCTGCAGCCATGACGCGGAATTGCGGCTACTACCGCAAACGGTACGAGGAGACCCGGGCCAGGAAATGGCGCAACAAATACAACGCTTGCATTCGCTAGCCCAGTGTTTGCCAGCTAGGGCGCGTCCTGGCCAACGGGACGCGCCCCCTCAGCCCTAGGAGACACAAGCAATGCACATGGACCGGCCTGTCTTTGTGTTCGGCTCGGACCTTGCCGGACGCCACGATGAGGGCGATGCGCTGGAAGCGCTCCGAAGCCGGGGCGCGGTATACGGCCAAGGGGCCGGGCCGCAGGGCAACGCCTACGCGATCCCAACGCGTAGCGACACGTTGCAGCCCCGCGTGCGCGAGAAAATCGCCGAGAGCATCGCCGAGTTTCTGGACTTCACGCGGACGCGTCCCTGGGCGCTCTTCGAAGTCGCGCCGATCGGCTGCGGCCTTGCGGGCTACGCGCCTGAGGAGATCGCACCGATGTTCGCAGACGCACCGCACAACGTTACGCTGCCGGCGGCCTTCGAGCACGTTTTGGCCGCGCCGGCGCTCGACGAAACGGCACGAGGTCACATCCGATGACCGGACTGTCACGCTTGCACATGCTCGTCGCGATCTTGCTCTGCGGGGCGGTCGGCGTTGCGGGAACGCCCGCTTTGGCCAAGAAGAAAAACGGGGGCGAGACCTACACCGTGCAAAAGATGACCAAGCGCGCGGCGGCCATGAATTGCCGGCGCAGCCCGGTGCCGCCGTTCATGCGCAACCCGCGCTACATGAACCGCGCCTTTCTCAAAAAGAAGTGCCCAGGCTAGATCGCACGAGCTCCGCCCGCCGTTACGACGAGCAGGGATAGCCACCTCGAGCCGCGGGACGGTGGTGCGCCTCGGTCTTTGCTGCGCCGAGATTAAATCTTGGCAACGTCACGGTGCCCCTGCGCGCCGCGGGACGCTAACCCACTCTAAAGAATGATTTAACCCTAGCGGCTGCTTCTTGGCCAAGACGGCGGGCCCGGGTGCGATGCTATTGAATGTCTCCTGACAATCACAATGTCCAACCACACGGGGGACATGGATCGCGGAGGATTCGAGAATGACAAGCGATAGGTCCCAATACCGAGGCTACGAGATCCGGCTACGTCAGGAATGGTCGAACTGGTGTGCGAATATTTTTCCCATGCGGGACGATCTTCCAATGCTGGCCATGTCCCAATTGCGGACGCTCTCGTCCAACCCCGAAGAAGCGCTCGCGGCAGCAAAGCAGAACGTTGACGAATATCTCGGAACCGAAGCTGAGCGGCGTGTCGCCTAGCGGCATGCTGTTCTGCTGCCCCGGCACAGCGCTCTTCACGCTCTATTTCGTGAGGAGTGCGTACGCCGCGTAGCAAAGGGTTACCGCGAGCAAAGGCCGAAGCAGCCAGTCCGGCGCAACGCCTGCGAGGCGCGTCCCCAGCAGAATTCCTGGGATGGACCCCACCAGCAGCGCCGCGAGAACCCCGAAATCCACATGCCCTAAGCCAAAGTGACCGGCGCCCGCGACGAGCGTCAGTGGGACCGCATGGGCGATATCCGTGCCAACAATCCGTTTGGCCGGCAGGGCCGGAAACAGCAGTGCGAGAACGACAACACCAATGGCGCCCGCGCCGACTGAGGTCAGCGTGACGAGAAGCCCGAGCGCGACACCGAACAAAACGGTCGCCACCGTGCGTTTGGGCAGATCATCGCTGCCGTTCCCGTTGGTGTGCGTCTTCATCATGATGGGATAGAGCACGATCGCCAGCGCGCTCACGGGGAGCGCGAAGGCGAGCCCATAGCGAATCCACTCCGCCATCTCCTCTGTGTCCAGCGGAAGGTAGGCAATCACGGCCAGCAGGATGATCGATGCCGGCAGCGATCCCATAGCGAGCCGCAGCACGATCGGCCAGTCGACATTCTCCTGCAAATGATGCCGCCAACCGCCAACCGTCTTGGTGACCGACGCGTAGAGGAGGTCCGTACCAACCGCAACGGATGGCGGAACGCCGAAAGTCGAAATGAGCAGGGGCGTCATCAACGCACCGCCGCCGACGCCTGTCAGCCCCACCAAGAAGCCGACACCAAACCCAGCACCAGCCAACGGCAGCAGGGCGATCACCCCGCTGAGATCAATCATGTATGAGGGCCTCCCCCGACATTTTTGGGCGCGATCAGAACCAAAGCGGATCCAATGGGCCTTTAGCGATCCGTCTCGATCAGGACCGGAACGCCGGCCGACCGTAACAGAATTGCTACCTCTTGGGCACGCCGAGCATACTCGGCTTTGTCCTCTGGAGAATTGCCGAGGTCCGCGCATAAGCCAGACAAGCGGGATCGGTCAAGCACAAGAATATTGTCGCCGACGGCGGCGGCGCCCTTCTGCACCCAGGTGATCACACCACCGGCGACCGTCGCGCCATCGAGCGCATTGACCAGGACGAAGTTCCCGGTCAGCGGCAGGTCGCCAAACAGATCCAAGGCCGTGGACCGGCCAAGCAGAATGCGGCAATCGGCGATGTCGTTCATGCCGCACTCATGTGCTTGCCTCGACGAGAGCGTCTCGAAGTCGATCAGCGTGGAAACGCTCATGGAGGTCACCGGCGTCAGATCGGTCGCGGTGCGCAGCAGATAGCCCGCTTCTGGATCAAACGGCTGCTCCGATAGCCAGACGAGGCGTGCCTCTAAAACATCCGCATTGGTCGGCCGGCGCCGCGTCTCCGTCAGCACGGCACCGCGCGAAATGTCGAGATCGGTATCGAGCACGAGGGTGACGGCATCGCCACTGGAGGCAGTCACAAGGTCGCCATCCATCGTTGAGATTCGCTGAAGCGTGGCGCCAAGCCCGCTGCGCGCGTCCACGACCCGATCGCCGACGCGAATTGCGCCGGACGTCACCGTGCCGGCATAGCCGCGAAAATCGTTCGCCGCCCGCAACACGAGCTGCACCGGCATGCGGAAGGGCGCGTCCGCAGGTTCGGTCCTGGACTCAACGCTCTCAAGATATTCGAGCAGCGTGGGGCCTTCGTACCAAGGCATCTCGACGGATCGCGCTACGACGTTCGCGCCCGTCAACGCCGCGGCAGGGATGGCCGAGATGTCCGTGAAGCTGAAATTGCCTGCAAGAGACCGGAAGTCCGCCTCGATGGCGCGATAGCGTTCTTCGGACCAATCGATCTGATCCATCTTGTTGATGGCGAGAATGACTTTCTTGATGCCGACGAGATTGCAGATCGCCGCGTGACGCCGTGTCTGACGCTTCACGCCGTGGCGCGCATCGACCAGCAGAATGGCGATATCCGCATGCGATGCGCCGGTCGCCATGTTGCGCGTGTACTGTTCGTGCCCCGGCGAGTCAATGATCACAAAACGGCGGCGCGCCGTCTCGAAATAGCGCCAGGCAATGTCGATGGTGATGCCCTGTTCGCGTTCCGCTACGAGCCCGTCGAGCAAAAGCGAAAAGTCGATCCGCTCTCCGTTTACCGCGCGCGCATGCGAGGCATGCATGACCTGAGCACGCTGATCCTCGGTGACGCCGGCGGCATCCCACAACAACCGTCCGATCAGCGTCGATTTGCCGTCGTCCACGGAACCGCAGGTCAAGAGCCGCAGCATTGCTTCGGACTTCTCGCCCGGTTGCAACGCCGACTGTGGGGATTGTGTTTCCGAAAGCGCAGCCAAACTCATTAGAAATACCCCTCGCGCTTCTTCATCTCCATGGCACCCGCCTCATCATGGTCGATCAAACGGCCGGCCCGTTCCGACACGCGCGCATCCAAAGTCTCGGTCACGAGCGCGTCCAAGTCCGTCGCTTCGGATTCGATGGCAGCGGTGAGCGGATAACACCCGAGCGTGCGGAACCGAATCTTGCGCATTGTCGGCTCCTCGTCCGGCCGAAGCGGCATGCGCTCGTCGTCGACCATCAGTATCTGGCCATCGCGCTCGACCGTCGGGCGCTCTTTCGCAAAATAGAGCGGCACGACATCGAGCTTCTCGAGAGTGATGTAGCGCCAGACATCCGCCTCGGTCCAATTCGACATCGGAAACACACGGACGGTTTCGTCCTTGCCCAGGCGTCCGTTCAGGAGCTGCCACATCTCCGGCCGCTGCAGGCGCGGATCCCAGCTATGTCCACTCCCTCTGAAGGAGAAGACACGTTCCTTGGCGCGGGATGCCTCCTCGTCGCGGCGGGCACCGCCGAAGGCCGCGTCGTAGCCACCATTATCAAGCGCCTGACGCAGAGCCTGTGTCTTCATGATGTCCGTATAGACAGAGGGCGGATAATCAAAGGGGTTTATGTTCTTCGCCGCCCCTTCGTGATTGGTGTGCACGATGAGATCGAGTTCCATCTCGGACGCAGTCCGGTCGCGAAACGCAATCATCTCGCGGAACTTCCACGTCGTGTCCACATGGAGCAGGGGGAATGGAAGCTTGGCCGGCCAAAAAGCCTTCCGCGCCAGATGCAGCAGAACCGTCGAGTCCTTGCCGATCGAGTAGAGCAGCACCGGCGCACGGAACTGCGCGGCGGCCTCGCGAAAAATATGGATGCTCTCGGCCTCGAGAAGCTTGAGATGAGACGTCAGCGCTGTCATGCGGCTTTCTCCTCTTGCGCGACTGGCACCGCCGAACGCTGCTCGGAATCGGCGACATGCAGTCCGCATTCCTTCTTGTCTTCGGCCTCCCACCACCAGCGGCCCGCGCGCGGGTCTTCGCCGGGCTCGATCGCGCGCGTGCACGGGGCGCAGCCGATAGAGACGAACCCCTGCGCATGTAGCGGATTGACCACGACACTGTGGGCGTCGATATAGGTGTTCACCTGCTCGTCGGTCCAATCGGCAAGCGGGCTGACCTTAATGAGCCCACGCGCTTCGTCCCACGCGGCCATCGGCACATCGGCGCGGGCCTGCGACTGGTCGCGCCGGAGCCCCGTGATCCAGCCTTGTGCGCCCCGCAGTGCCCGGTTCAGCGGCCGGACTTTCCGGACTTCGCAGCAGCTCTTCCGATTGTCGACAGACTGCCGGAAGCCGTACACGCCATCGCGAGTGACGAGTTCCTCGACCTCGCGAGCGTCGGGCACCACGAGACGGATGCGCGTGCGATAGCGAAGCTCGGACAGCTCGACCGTTTCGAGAACTTCCGGAAACAGCCGGCCCGTATCGAGCGTAAAGACGTCCACCGCCGCCCCGGCCTTCGTCACGCCGGATTCGGCTATGGCCTGTAGGATCACTTGATCCTCCAATCCAAGGCTGGTCGAAAAGGCAATACGGCCGTCAATGCAATCTGCAATCAACTTGATGCGCTCGACGAGATCGTCCTCGGCCGCGAGCACACGGTCGAGTTCAGCCGCGGCCTTGGCGGACGCATTCCACCGCAACGGCAAGGGGTTGCGCGCCGACGGCTGATAGCTGCGGCGGATATGCGCGAGCGAGGCGTTCCAACTTTCGGCAGCGCCCGGATCGGCAATCTCGGCGGTATCGAAGCCAGAGCGCAACAGGAATTGCGACTGGTCGGGGATGAGCGAACCGACGGCACGAATCTCGCCTGTGAACCCAAGCCGGTCGCGGAGGATCCGCGCCAGGCTGAAGCCACGGCCATCGGCGAAACTTGGGAACATGATCGCGATGGGGCCGGCATTGCCGCCGGCGGCCGTTTCCAGCATGTCGTGGTCCGCGGACGGTTCCAAAACGGTCGCGGCGGCATCCGGTTCGGCGATCAGCGCGCCTGTTGTCAAATCAACGAGCACCATAGAGAGCCTCCTTGAACGGCGCGGCACCGACACGGCGCCAGGTTTCGAGGAAGCTCTCTCCCTCGTGACGGTTTTCGACATAGGTATCGACAATGGTGCCGATGGCCTCCGGAACCTTCTCGGCGCGGAACCCGGGACCGATGATGGATCCCACCGCGGCGTCATCCTTTGGGCTGCCCCCGAGCGTGATCTGGTAAAGCTCCGTACCCCGCTTATCGACACCGAGGATGCCGATATTGCCCGCGTGGTGATGTCCACAGGCATTGATGCAGCCGGACATGTTGACCCTGAGCTTTCCGATCTCGGCCTGCCGCGCGGGATCTTCGAACCTTTTAGCGATTTCCTTCGCGATGGGGATCGAGCGCGCGTTGGCGAGGTTGCAGTAATCGAGCCCCGGGCAGCAGATCATGTCGCCCAAAAGCTCGTTGTTGCCAACGGCGAGCCCCGCCTCCGCCAGCACGTCGTAAAGCGCCGGGATGTCGGCCCTTGTTACATGCGGCAACACGAGGTTCTGCGTGTAGTTGACCCGGATCTCGTCATGGCCGAAGCGCTCGGCGAGATCGGCCACCAGATCCATCGTGTCTGAGGAGCTATCGCCCGGCGTGCGTCCAGGCTCCTTCAGCGAGATCACGACCGAAGCATAACCGGGCAAGCGATGGGCCAGCACGTTGTTCTGATACCAGTCGGAAAAGCGCGGATCGGCGTCGCGGCGCGCGGCCAGTGCCTCGTCGCGGGAAGCCTGTTCCGGCAAATCGGGCGGCGCGAAGTAGGACGCAATCCGGCGCACCTCGTCTTCGGGAAGATCGATTGCGGCCTTGTTTGTCGCGTCCCAATCCGCCTCGACGGCCTCACGGAACTTGTCGATGCCCAGCGCATTGACCAGGATCTTAATCCGGGCCTTGTACATGTTGTCCCGGCGTCCGAGCAGGTTGTATACGCGCAGGATCGAGTCCACGTAAGACAGCAAGTGCTCCTTGGGCAGGAACTCGCGGATCACCTGGCCAACATAGGGCGTACGCCCCATACCGCCGCCGACGAGGACACGGAACCCGTTCTCGCCGTTCGGGCCGCGCACGATGCGCAGACCAATATCGTGGAACGCGGTGGCGGCGCGGTCCTCCGCGGCCCCTGAGACCGCGATCTTGAACTTGCGCGGCAGCCAGTTGAACTCCGGATGTAGCGTCGACCATTGACGCAAGATCTCGCACCAGACACGTGGGTCTTCCAGTTCGTCGACGGCCGCGGCCGCGTAAGGATCGGAGGTGACATTGCGCACGCAATTGCCGCTCGTCTGGATGCAGTGCATCTCGACCTCGGCAAGCGCAGCGAGCACGTCGGGAATATCGACCAGCTTCACCCAGTTGAACTGGAGATTCTGGCGCGTCGTGAAGTGACCATAGCCACGATCCCATTTGCGACCGATCATGGCGAGCTGACGCATCTGGCGCGACGACAACTGCCCGTAGGGGATCGCAATCCGCAGCATATAGGCATGCAACTGCAGATAGACGCCGTTGCGCAGGCGCAAGGGACGGAACTCTTCTTCGGAGAGCTCTCCCGTGAGACGTCGCGTAACCTGGTCGCGGAACTCCGACACGCGCTCGTTTACGAAGGCGTGATCAAACTCATCATAGCGGTACATTGTACCAGTCCTTTGTAAGCGTCGTGCGGTGGGAAGCGCGAATGCGTTCGCGCACGGAAATCGGATCGACCGTGCCGTCGTCTTTGATCTCGACGGGCATGGCATAAACGCTGATGACGAGCCGCTCGCGCACGGCCGTCTCGGCGGCCGCCTCCAGCACCTTGACCTCGTCTTCGCCCTCGGCGCGGTCTGCGTCGGCAAGGTTCTCGGTCCACCCGCCACCAGGGGCGAGATAGACCACAATGCCGTCGTCCAGGCGGTTCGCGGTAACGACACTAGGCATAAGCGCGGACAACCTCCTCGTGGGCCAAAATCCTTTCAACGGTGCCGGCAGCGGGAAGCCCCGCGACCTCGCCGAAGATGAGAACGGCAGGACTGCTCAAGCCAAGACTGTCGGGATCGACCGCCAGCGTCGAAATCGTGGTGGCGATCCGCCGCTCCTTCGGGCGGCTGGCATTTTCCACCGCGATGACCGGCAGCGCCGTGCGGAACCCAGCATCTAACAGGCGCCGCGCGATTACGGCTCCTGTGGTGACGCCCATATAGACGACCAATGTGTTGTTGCCGGACGCCAGCGCCCTCAAATCGAGATGCTCGAAGCTCGGCGCCGCGCCGCCCGCTTCGTGGCCGGATACGAACGTCACCGTGTGCGACACCTCGCGATGGGTCAGCGGAATCTGCAGGCTCGCGGCCGCGGCGGCACCGGCCGTAACGCCGGGGATCACCTCGATCGCAATGTTCTCGACTCGCAGCGCGTCGAGTTCCTCGCCGCCCCGGCCGAAGATAAAGGGATCGCCGCCCTTGAGACGCACCACCGTTTGCCCGGCTTTCGCGCGCGCCACCAGGAGCGCATTGATTTCCGACTGTGGCACGCTATGGGCGCCCTTCGTCTTGCCGACGGAGATCAGTTCCGCCTCGCGGCGCGCCAATTCCAGCACCCCTTCGCCCACCAGCTTGTCATGGAAGACGACATCGGCGGCCTTCAGGGCCCGGATCGCCTTCATCGTTAGAAGCTCGGGATCGCCTGGACCCGCACCGACGAGAACGACGCGGCCTTGCGGCGCATGGCCGTCATTTTCACGGGTCTCGGCGGCGCGCTCTATTTCCAAGTCGATCAGGCTGCGGGCTTCCGCCTCTTCACCCTGCAGCATTGCAGCCGCGGCCGGACCGTCGAAAATCGTCTCCCAAAGACGGCGGCGCCGAGGTCCTTCCGGCAACGCCCCGGCGACACGATCGCGAAACGAGCCCGCGAGCTTTGCAAGATCGCCAAGCCGGGGGTGCAGTTCATGCTCCAACCAGGCGCGCAGGCGCTGGGCCAGAACCGGGGCCGCCGCCGAGGTGCCAATGGCGATGGTGACCTCGCCGCGATCCACGATCGCTGGCAGCGCAGCGGTGCATAGGGGGGGGCGGTCCGGCACGTTGACAGGAACGCCAAGCGAACGCGCGATTTTGGCGATGCGCGCGTCCTCCTCCTCGTCCTCGCTGGCCGAAATCACGAGCGGCCGCCCACGAATTTGATCGATCCCGGGCATCGGCGCGAGTTGAACCGCCCTGCCCGCGTCGACGAACGCCGACAGCTCAGCGTCAAGCAGGTCCGCCGCGACGTCGACGTGATCGGCCCGCTTCAGAAGAAGCCGCGCCTTCATGGCTGCGAGCTGCCCGCCGCCGACCACGAGCGGCGGCGTGTCATCGAAGCTCACAAAGATGGGGAACGTCCGCATCAGCCAGAAGTCCCTGTCGCAGCGGAGGTTTCGGAAATCTCGGAGAGGCTTTCGGGCGCGAGCTCGACTTCCAATCCGTCAAGCTCGGGCGTCATGATCAGCTGGCAGCAGAGCCTCGAGCGGCGATCGTCGACGGAGAAGGCGCCGTCCAACATCTCGGTCTCTTCGTCCGTAGGCGGCACGAGCTTGCCAACCCAATTCTCCGCGACCCAGACATGGCAGGTCGCGCACGCGCACGCGCCACCGCACTCCGCCTTGATCGGGAGCCCCCAATCGCGGATGACCTCCATCACACGCCAGCCCTCGAGGGCTTCAAGGTGATGCGTGGTGCCGTCAGGCAGGCGCACGGTGATGAACATGTCTCAAGCCACCTTCCAAATGGCATCACGTCGCACAGAGCGTCGCGGTCCAAACACACGGCCCGTGTACTGGGCCGACGACAGGCCAACAAGTCCGCACAAGAACGCAGTCGAGAAGACGCAAATCACCGTTCCGCTGAATGTTGCTCTGATCGTCATGTCGCTTTTCCACATGGCCTTACGTCCAGCGCCAACCAGCCCAGAAGATGGGGCAGATTACTAAAAAATTATTCTATCAAGATAGCCCTGTAAGGAGAAATAGAAGAATTTTGTTTCTAAAAGTCACAATTTGAAGGATTATCTTCTATTTCGTTCCCAAAACGGACTCGGAACCTCCATTTTGGCGGCTAAGCGGAAAACGCGTTCTCTGACCGCCTTTTCGAGGTAGAAATTCCGGAACGCAGCGCATGAACATGCCCTACTGAGCCGCGCGGTTGTGCTAATGGAACAAAGACACGGCAACGGCAATGGCGACAACTCGGGCAATAACGTGAATGGCGTGAACAACATCGCGATCGGCGCCGGCGCTGTGGCATCGAGGCCGAACCAGGTTGTGCTCGGCACGAAGAACGAGACCTATAAAACGCCCGGTATTACTTCGAGCAAGAGCCGCAGCCGGCAGTCAGGTGCACTTGAAATCGTGACCTCTGATGCGAACGGCAACTTGGCAACTGATGGCGGCGCCACTTTCGCCCAGATCGACCAGAACACGGCGGGGATTAAGGAGAACCGGCAGGCTCGGAACAAGAACCGTTCAAGTTTTGCGTTGGCGATGGCGATGGACAACCCAGACCTCGCTGGAAACGAGCAGTTTGGCCTTACCGGTCATTACGCCATATTCGATGGCGCAAGCGGGCTCGGCTTCACCGCCCTTGGCGTGGTGGGCGAGAATTTCATCACCGGCGGCGATCGTTTTGCTGTCTCTTGCGGCTTCGGCGTCGGTTTCAAAGATGCTGGCGACGATGGGTGGGGCGGCCGCATCGGTGGGCAGTGGACCTGGCGCAACATCAACTAAGAACCGCACAAGCACCTAAGGCTGTTTCAAGAGTCCGGCCCGCAACCTCGTGGGACGGACCTTTTTGCCGTCTACTTGTTGCCCCGAATATTGCGTGCGACAATACAGCTCTCAGAAGCTAACGTGCTTTGCTTATTGACGATCTGTAGCCAGATCCACCGCTGCTCCAAGACTGTGCAAAGTGCGCTTCGCTCGGCCGACCTCGCTATTGCTGCTTTCCGGACTTCTTGTAATTAGTTTGGGACTTCATGAATGCCTTCACGCTCAGGGTGGTGGGCAAGCCGGTCCGCAGAGACGGGCCGCTCCAATCCAAACTCTCGACATAACGTCGGACTCTCAGTTGGCCACGCTGATCATTTCGACGCTTGTTACGCTGAACGATGCGAACTTCACTGGAAATTACAGCTTGCTGCGGGAGATTGGCTCGCCAAACTTTCAGGCCTCGAACTGCAGCGGACGCCCCTCGGGAATTTTTACGGAGCTGCGAGACTGGCGATTTGATTTCTCTCCGATCATCCTTCTGCAGCCCAAGCTGGTGCGCACCCCGTCAATCGACCGTTCAGGCCGTTTGCGGTTGACTGGCTACTTTGAAACCGTCGAACTTCGATCTGCTCTTCGAACCCGTGGCTGGCCGCTGGCGGTTGTTCGGCATCGCCGCCAGCACGACCTCCGTTCCAACGTCCACAACGAGTTCTGCCGATCGCTAACCCACGAACCGCCGGACGGTCCTAGTTTCCTGCACTGCCTTCCGAAGCGGTAAATAGCTGGCGTCCTGCCCTACCAAATTTTTGGCGGCGATTACGCCGAGGCGTATGGTTTGCAAGGCTATCGCGAACTGCTAACTCCTTTGCAGCGCGAGGAGGATTTGTGACAGAGCAAGACGTCGAGATCGAGAACGCGGCCCGCGATCGGCATCAGCTGCGCACGCTAGCCGTCGCCGTCACCACCGTGTCGGTTGTGCTCTTTGCCGTGGCCGTCGCCATCATTTATGCGTTCGCACTCAACCGCATCTGGTTCCTTCACTTTCCGCTCGGCTTCTACCTCTTGGCTCAAGGGCTTATCATATTCGCGGTCTTCGTCACGTTCTGGTATGTGCGCGTTCAGGAGAAGATCGACCTCACTCGCAGCATGAACGAGGAGGTCACCTAGGCGATGGCTCTCCAGTCGCGCCAGCGCACGCCGAACCCCCATCTCGGCGCCTATTACGGAATTGTCGCCAGTTTGTTCGTCTCCCTGGCGATCCTGTTGGCCATGGCGGAGCAACTCGGTTGGAGCCACCGGTCGATCGCGCGGCTCATGATCTTGGTGCCGATGATCCTCTATATGGCTATCGCGGTCGCCGCACGGACACTTAACATCGAAGACTTCTTCGTGTCCGGCCGCCGCGTGCCCCAGGTCTATAACGGGTTCCTGCTGGCGGCGATCACCGTCGGCGGCACAGGGTTCTTCGCCTATACAGGGGCGCTGTTCTTCGCCGGTTTCGACGGGCTTGCAATCGGCCTTGGCTGGGTCTGCGGTCTATTGCTCGCGGGCGTGCTGTTCGTGCCTTATCTGCGACGGGTGGGGGCCTACACGCTTCCTGCCTTTTTCGAACAGCGATTCCGCTCGCGGCAAACACGGATAGTCGCGAGCGCGCTCCAGATCGCACCGACCTTTCTGCTGGTTGCCGCAGAGGTGAACATCGCAGCGATGGTGCTGTCGATCTTTCTACCGGCGGCGTTCTGGCTGTGTGTGCTGATCGTGATTCTGTTCATTGCAGCCACTGGGATCCTAGGCGGGATGCGCTCACTAACATGGTCCGGCAGTGCCCAGTTCATCGCTGGCAGCCTGGGACTCGCGATTCCCCTGACCATTGTCGCTGTGGCTCTGACCAACCTGCCTGCGCCGCAGTTCACCTATGGCGAAATGCTCGGCTCATTGATGAACGCCGAAGTAGCTTCGGGCGTCGCCACTGCCGACCCGGGCCTATTTTCCGGCATGCCCGGTCACGAACCCGCCGCCGCGGAGAAGCCCTTTCTCCAAACCTTCGGCATGATCTCGGAGGCTGGTTACTTTGCCCTGTTCGTGTGTTTCGCCCTCGGCACCGCGGCCCTGCCGAGCCTCTTGGCCCGCAGCGGCGTGACCGCCTCGGTTGCGGATCAGCGCCGATCCACGGCCTGGGCCCTTCTGCTGGTCGCCCTCTTCGCCATTACCGCGCCCGCGCTTGTCGTCTTCGCAAAGGTTCTGATGTTCGGAGACATCGTGCTCATCCCAATGCAAGGTCTTCCGGCGTGGTTCAACGGCCTCAGCGAGATGAACATTTTCCGTGCAACCGATCTCAACGGAGACGGCGCAATCAGCGTCGGCGACGTGCTGATTGCGCGGGATAGAATCGCGCTCGCTCTGCCGATGCTCGCGGCCCTGCCTTACATACTCACCGTGCTGATAGCCGCTGCCGGTCTTGCGATCGCGCTTGCGGCATCCGGCTCACACCTCTTCACGCTGAGTGCGAGCCTCGCGGACGACCTCTACAGGTCGATCGATCCGCAGCCGATCGTCTTGCCGCGGCTGCTGGTCGCCTGGGGCTCCATTGGTGCGCTCGCACTGCTCACGGCGATCTATCTGTTCATCTCCGACGTGGATTCCCTGAGTTATGCGGTCACTGCCTTTGCCCTTGTGGCCGCGACGTTCTTTCCGACGCTGTTTCTGTCGACATGGTGGCAAGGCTGCACGGTCTGGGGTGCACTGGTCAGCATGGCGACTGGCTTCGGCATCCTGTTTCTCTACCTCATCGCGGGCGGGCTTGTCGGTATCGCCGAAACGGCGGCGGGAACGGCGGCCGCGAGTCTCATCTCGGCGGTGCTTGCGCTCGTCGCCGGGATAGGCACAAGTCTTTACGGCCCGGCTCCCTCGGCGACAGACACTACGTTTTTCGAAGCCATGCGGCGCCCCGACGGTGAAACACTGTACGACCAAGCGGAAGCGCAAGCCGAGATCGCGCGCCGCAAGACAGGCTGACGAGCGCAGCTTGAATACCCTGACCGAGCCCCAACGCTTTTCCCTCTACCCGGCGACCGCGCCCTTTCGCACGGGGCGTCTGCAAGTCTCAGGGGGGCACGATCTCCATTTCGAGGAATGCGGGTCTCCTGTCGGCAAGCCTGTCGTTGTCCTACACGGTGGACCGGGCGCCGGCGACGCGCCCATCATGCGCCGCTCCCACGACCCCAGGCTCTATCGCATCGGCCTGTTCGATTAACGAGGCTGTGGAAGATCGCTCCCCCACGCCTCGATCGAAAACAACACGACGGGGGATCTCATTGACGACATAGAGGCTTTGCGCGGCCATCTCGAGATTGAAAGCTGGCGGGTCTTCGGCGGCTCTTGGGGGTCGGCGCTTGCTCTTGCCTATGCGCAAACGCGCCCCGACCGCGTCCGCGAACCTATCCTGAGGGGCATCTTTTCATGCGACGCTCCGAACTCGACTGGTTCTACCGCGACGGCTGCAACTGGCTGTTCCCCGAGGCTTTCGCCGAGTTCACTCGAGCCATTCCGGAAACAGAGCGCGGAGACATGATCGGGGCTTACTACAATCGCTTGACGAGTACGGACGAGGACATCCGGCTTGCGGCCGCGCGTGCGTGGACCTCTTGGGAAGGGCGGACGCTCCCGCTACTACCTGATCACGACCGCAAACGCTATTCCACGGCCGATCACTACGCGCTCGCCCTTGCGCGCATCGAGTACCACTACGTTCTCCATGGCGGGTTCTTCGAAGACGACGGCCAGCTCTTGCGCAACGCGGAACGCCTGAGCGCCATTCCCGGGACGATCGTCCATGGCCGCTACGACGTCGTCACACCGATTAAGAATGCGTTCGACCTGTCCAACGCCTGGCCATCGGCCGCGTTGCGCGTGGTTTCGGATGCCGGGCACGCCATGACGGAGCCGGGCATCGTGCACGCCCTGATCGCCGCGACACGGATGTACGCAGGCGACTGACTACACACGGCCGATGTAGCTCAGAACGACCTGGCGGTCGTGCGGGGCGGCGCGATGCTCGACGAGATAGATCCCCTGCCATGTACCGAGGGTCATCGCACCCGCACGAACAGGGATCGAGAGGCTTACCGATGTCAGCATCGATTTGATGTGACTCGGCATGTCGTCGGGACCTTCCTCGTGATGGGCGTAGGGGTGATCCTCGGGTGCGAACCGCTCCAGCGCATCGAGCAAGTCGACCCGGACATTCGGGTCGGCATTCTCCTGAATTGTCAGGGAGGCCGAGGTGTGGGTCACGAATACCGTCAACAATCCGCCTTGGGCGCCGATCGCCTCAAGCCATGCGCCGATTGCTTGCGTGAAGTTGACGAAACCCTTGCCGGGCGTCGGCACGGTCAGGACATGGCTCCGCTCCTCTAGACCCGCCACTGGCGCACGCTCCTCATAATATCCCGCTTCCAGGACCCGCATGCCCCGATATCGGGCAATCCTTAAGAGAAAATTTACCCTGCCTTGCCACCGTCCATTTGACCGCTATGGGACCACCCGCGTGGTCGCGCCGGTACCCGCTTGGGGAGCGGAAACGGCGGCTTATCCATGGGGAACGGTATGGCTTCAAAGGCAGGTTGGCAAACTTCGGCAAGCGGCGGCCGTAACGAGAGCGCTCACGGCGAATGGCGGTCCGAGCCGCGCTGGGACGCACCCCTCGATACATCGTTTGACGGGCTGCTCGACGAGCCCATGGATCAGCGCTCAGTCGAATCCCTGCTGCGCCGGCTGGTCGACCGCGTCGAGGAGACGGAGCGCCGCTATGGCCAAGCACTAGACCAACTTCACGCAAGACTCGATCATCTCTCGCAGACGACGGACGCCGCGCGCAGCACGAGCGCGCCCGAAAATGCGGAGTCCTTCGACCGGCTGCACGAACAGGTCAGCAGCCTGGCCCGGCGCCTGGACAGCGCGCCCAAGACACACCTCGATGATTTCGAACGCCTGGGCCGCGTGCTCACGGGTGGCCTACGGGGCGATCTCGACGACAATCCTCGGAGGTTCGCCGGCCACGCGCCCCCGCCCAGCCCATTCGCTCAGTCTATCTCTTCCCCACGGAGCCCCAACCACCTGGCACCGGAACGTGATCCGGTCGCCGACTGGGCTTGGGAGCCCAAGCCCGCGGCGCCTGCGGATTTCGACAACCGGCTCGCCGAGATGGCGAACCGGCTGGAACAGTCCATCGGCGCGGCAATGCCGAGCAGCACCATTGAGGCGCTGAACGCCCGTCTCGAGAAGGTCAGCCACCAGATTGCCCAGTCGCTTGAGGCTGCGCCCAGCCGGGCGGCTCTGGAACATGTGGAGCAGCAGATTGCCGATATGGGCCGCCAGCTGAACCGCGCCGAAGAACAGCTTGGCCGGCTTGGCGGCGTCGAGGAGCGCTTGGTCAAGCTGCTCGCGCGCCTCGATGACAAAGATACAAGCGCCAAACCAGCCGGGATCGATGCGGGGCAGCTTCAGGAAATCGCAGCCAAGGCCGCCGTGAAGGCCGCCCGCTTGGTCGCCGATGACTCGCAGAAGACAACCGACCGTCTCGAGGCGATGCAGCGCGAGCTCAACGCCGTAAGCGATACCAGCCGCCAGGCGGACGACAAGCTCAACAGCTCGCTCCAATCGGTGCACGAGTCTCTGAAACGGCTCGTGCAACAGGTCGAGCGCCCCGTGGCCCGCTCGCCTCAGACCAACCCGTTCATTGCGAAGGCCGAACGCAAGCGGCCAAGACAAGCCGGACCGGCCTCCGGCAACGCCATCCAGCCCCCCTCTGCGGCCAACCCGGCCGCAGCGGCGCCTCGGCCAAAGCGCAAGCGACCGCCGCAGACGGCGGCACCGGCTAGAAACGGCACGCCGCGCAGCGCTAGCAGCCCTGTAGCCCCGCGCCCTGCGCCCTCAAACCCGGACAAAGCCGAGATTCGCGTCAAAGAGTCGTTGCGGGACCGGCTCGACACCACCGGCGCCACCGTCAAGCCACGAAATCTTCTGGCGGCCTTCGAGCGTGCCAGAGCCCCGTATGCCGCGACGGCCATGCAGGCCCCAAGCCCCGAGCCCGAGGCGGACTGGAAATCTGGCGCGTCGGAGGACATGGTCGCCGCGGCGCGCCGTGCCGCCCAAGCCGCGGCCGCCCAGGCAGCGGCCCTTGCGGAGTCTCGTGAAGAACGGCCCGCGAGCCGCGACTCGGCAATCGACGTCGCCATCGACGAGAACTCGAACGGCCGGAAGCGGCCCTATCTGATTGTCTCGGCTGCAATACTCCTCACGATCAGCGCGATCCTCCTCTACGGACGGCTTGGGACCAAGACGGACCAGGGCGTCGACGTGATCCCTCAAAGCGGTCCGGCGCTGCCGGCCGGCGGGACCGCAACTTCGGCCGAGGCCGCCAATGACACACCGGCAGGAGCAACCGAAGCGCCCGCCGATCAGCAATCCGGGTCATTCAGGCTCGTCCCCAGCCCCGAGATTGCGCCCGTTCCCGGCATGGTGCCGCTGAACGACTGGGTCGGCCAGGCGACTCCCGGCGTAACGGACCTTCCCAAGATGCCAGCTCGGAACATGCCCGCGAACGATATTGCGCCTGCGCCCCAACTCGCCTCACTGAAGTCCGACGACTCTACGGCCCTGCCGAGCGATGTGGAATTCTCGGTCGAGGAGCCTGCCTCCGCGACCGAGGTGGCGATGGCCGAGAAGCTGACGGAAACGTCCGTAAGCGGTCCGATGCCGCCCGCGGCTCTCGGCCCCGAGAGCTTGCGCCAAGCCGCGTCAAAGGGCAACCCGATCGCCCAGTACTCCGTTGCCGTCCGCTATATCGACGGCCGCGGCACGATGGCCGATCCGAAGGCGGGCTCCGTGTGGATGGAGCGTGCGGCCCGGGGCGGTCTGGCTCCGGCGCAGTACCGGCTGGGCACCATGTATGAGCGCGGCGTGGGGGTGACCCGCAATATCGACACGGCGCGCAGCTGGTACCTGGCGGCCGCCGAACGCGGCAACATCAGGGCCATGCACAATCTCGCCGTGAGCGTGAGCAGCGGCGGCGGATCGACGCCGAACTACGCTCTCGCCTCTAAATGGTACGGTGAAGCGGCCCTGCGCGGCCTCGCCGACAGCCAATTCAATCTCGGCATCCTGGCCGAGCATGGCTTGGGCCAGACGAAGGACATCGCCGAGGCCTATAAATGGTACGTGCTGTCGGCCAAGCAGGGCGACGCCGAGGCGCAGAAGCGCCGCGACCTGGTCGCCGCCCAACTGCCCGCGGCGACCATCGTGGCCGTCGACGGGAAGGTCGCCAACTGGAAACCGAAGCCGGTCTCGCCTGAGGCCAATACGGTAACCGAGCTCAATTCCTGGAGGGGCGGGACCGCTGCGGCCTCTCAAATCAAGCTGCCCCAAGGGTCTCCCCTGGTGAGCCGGGCCCAAAGTCTCCTCAACAAGCTTGGCTACGACGTGGGCGTGCCGGACGGCCTACCCGGCGAGAAGACCCGCGCAGGCGTCAAGCGGTTCCAGGCACGGAACGGCCTGTCCGTGACCGGCCAGATCACGGTTCCGCTGGTCGCTCAGCTCGAGGCACTCGCAAGCTAGGGCCCGGTGGACTGCAGCGTTCCGGCAGCCTGTCCACACTTCCGCCTGAAATTCGGTGAGAATTGGAGATCAATCCGCTTAGCGCATTGACTTGTCGGCATGCCACGAACACGGTGCATGAGCGCTTGCCCTCTGACCGACCAGCCTATGTTCCAGATTTATCTGCCGATCGCCGAGATTTCAGTGAACCTGTTGGTGATGCTGAGTCTCGGCGCGGCGGTCGGGTTCCTGTCGGGCATGTTCGGCGTCGGCGGCGGCTTCCTACTCACGCCGTTTCTGATGCTGTCGGGCATCCCCCCGGCCATCGCCGTGGCCACGGGCGCCAATCAGATCGTCGGCACGTCGGTCTCGGGCACACTCGCTCAATGGCGGCGCGGCAATGTCGACCTGCATATGGGGGCCATCCTAATCGCCGGCGGTGTCGCGGGCGCGCTCGTCGGCGTTCTCCTCTTAAAGTATCTCCGCGGCGTGGGACAGGCGGGCCTCATCATCTCGCTGACCTACGTTGTCTTCCTCGGCACGATCGGCGCGTTGATGCTATGGGAGAGCGTGAACGTGATGCGGCGTCAGCGGGCCGGTAAGACCGTCTCAGCAAGAAAGTCGGGCCAGCACAACTGGATCCACGGCCTGCCGTTCAAGATGCGCTTTCCGCGGTCGAGACTCTATATCAGTGCCATTCCACCGCTGGCGATTGGCGTATTGGTAGGATTGCTGGCGGCGTTTCTGGGGGTCGGCGGCGGCTTCATCATGGTCCCAGCCATGATCTACATTTTGCGCATGCCGACCAATGTCGTCGTCGGCACGTCGATCTTTCAGATCATTTTCGTGACGGCGGTGGTGACGCTGTTGCAAGCCACGCTGAATCACACGCTCGATATCCTTCTTGCCTTCCTGCTGATTATCGGCGGCGTCATCGGCGGCCAGTTTGGTGTGCGAGCGGGGCAAAAACTCCGCGGCGAGCAGCTCCGCGCGCTGCTGGCGCTCATGGTGCTCGGGGTCGCGGTCCGGATCCTAATCGATCTGGTCGCACGCCCGGCCGACCTCTACAGCATCATTCCAGCGACGGGAGGCTGAGATGGGCATCTCACGGCTTGGCTCCATTCTCCTGTTCCTGATGCTCCTTGCCGGTGCCGCGCGCGCCCAGGACCCCCTGCCCCCGGCGCCCGTCATCAAACCTGGCACCAGCCAGGAAAAGGTTCAGGCGGACATCTCGACCCGCCAGATCGCTATCGAATCGAATTTCACCGGCATCGAGATTCTCATTTTCGGAAGTGTCGATTTTAGTGACGCTCGGATGCCGAGCAGCGGGACCTACGATGTGATCGCCGTGGTTCGCGGACCCAACGATTCGATCGTGGTGAGAAAGAAGATACGCGTGGCCGGCGTCTGGGTGAATGGCCCAGGCAAGACGTATACGGATGTCCCAGGATTCTACGCCGTTCTATCGTCCCGGCCGATCCGGGCCATCGCCTCCGACGACACCCTGCGCGAGCTTGGGATCGGCCTCTCGGAGCTCGATCTCGGCCGGGACACGGCCGGCAGCCCGCAGGAGCAGAGCTTCGAGTCGGCCATGATCCGGCTGATGGAAGAGAGGAATCTGTACACGGAACTCGATTCCGGTGTGGTGTTTATCGGCCGCAGCCTGTTCCGCGCGACGGTCGCTCTGCCAGTGAACGTGCCCACGGGCCGCTATCTGGTGGAGGTCTATCTATTCCGCGATGGCTACCTTGCGAGCAAGACCAAGGGGTCGCTGGAGGTCAATAAGGCCGGCATCGAGGCAACGATTTACAATCTCGCCTTCAGCAAGCCGTTTCTCTACGGCCTGATGGGCATCGTCATCGCCGTGTTCGCGGGGCTGATGGGCTGGTTCGCGTTCCGCCGCGACTAGCAGTCCCTCAATCGGGCATGAGCAGACTGCCCAGCACGGGATAGACGGCGTGCCGCCCCATCATCCAGGCTTCCAGTTGCTGCCAGCAAAAGAGCGATTCGAACGCCCCGTCCAGGACGTTGAGCCCGCCCGTATAGGCACCGAACGCCGGCATCACGAGGCGGCTGCCGTCGGTCGCGAAGCAGCGGCGGCGGACAACGGTGCCGCGTCTGGAAATTCGCGCGATGGGATGCAGATGCCCCACGATCTCGGGGCTCAACACCGCCTTCGACGGCTCATGCCGTAACACGACGCCCTCGATGGTCAAGCAGCCGCAGACCGTCCCGCCGACACTGTCAGGCAGATGCGGATCGTGATTGCCGCAAATCCAGAACCAGTCGCGCCCATTCTGCAGCGATCGCAGCAGCGCGAAGTCGTCACGGGCGAGATTGTCGGCGCATTCGCTGCGATGGAAGCTGTCGCCCAGCGCAACGACGCGCTTCGGATCCAGCGCTTGGATGATCCTTTCCAGCCGCGATAGGGTCGCGCGCGTGTCGTAAGGCGGGAGCAGCATGCCGCGGGCGGCGAAGGCCGCGCCTTTCTCCAAGTGGAGATCGGCGACGAGCAACGCGTCTTGGGCCTCCCAATAAAGAGCCCCGGCCGCGAGCGGCCGCATCGAGTGTCTTCCGACGGTGAGATGTGAACGTAATGTCGGCGCGGTCTCTGGCATGAGATCAAGTCTAGCGTGCAGCATGCTCCCCCCCAGGGCTCTGCGTCTCTTCATCCAGAGGCCCTTCTCCAAGGGCTTCGGCGACGAGTTCTTCGGCGGTCTCACGCAACAGGGTGTCACCGGCATCGCCCGGAACGCTCTCACGCCCGATCTCAAGCATGACGGGTACGGCAAGCGGTGATACGCGACTCACTGCACTATGCCTGATTCGTCCGCCAATACGCTTCAAGAATTCGCCGAGCCGCCGCAGATCGATAAGCCCCGCCGCCGCGTCGGCAAACGCGGCTTTCAGCAGCAAATGCCCGGGCTCGTGCTGGCGCAGCACATCATAGATGAGATCGGAGGACGCGGTCATCTGCCGGCCCGACTTTTCCCGGCCCGGATGGCGCCGTTCGATCAGGCCGGAAATGATGGCGCAGACTCTGAAGGAGCGCTTCATCAGATTGGATTCGGCGAGCCACGCATCGAGATCGTCGCCAAGCATGTCCTCGTCGAAGAGCTCTTTGAGATCGAGGTCTCCGTTGCGGATCATGGCGCTCATGTCGTTGAGGCCCCAAACCGCCAGTGCGTATTCGTTGGCGACGAATCCGAGCGGCGCGGCTCCCGCCCGTTCCAAACGCCGGGTGAGCAGCATACCGAGAGTCTGATGAGCCAGCCTCCCTTCGAACGGATAGCAGACAAGGTAGTAGCGCTGTCCGCGCGGGAAGGTCTCGATCAGCATTTCGCGCGCGTTGGGAACAATCGAAAACGCCGATTGCAGCTTCAGCCAATAGGACACTTGCTCCGGCAATTTGGCCCAGTGCCGGCGCTCGGCCAGCATGAAGCGCACGCGTTCGGCCAGATAGGTCGAGAGCGGGAACTTTCCGCCGGCATAGGCAGGCACCTTGGCGTCGGTCGCGTGGGCGCGGGTTACGATGGCGTCCATCTCGCGCAGGCCCTGGAAGCGCAGCACCTCGCCCGCGAAGACGAACGTGTCGCCAGGCGCGAGCTGTTCAATGAAGTGTTCCTCGACCTCTCCCAGAATGCGCCCGCCGGCGAGCGCACCTGTCGGCGTTAGCACCACGCCCTTGAGGCGCGCCAGGCGCACGCGCAACATGGGCGCCTCGACGATGGTGCCGACGTTCAACCGGTATTGCTGCGCAATTCGCGGATGGGCCACGCGGTAGGTGCCTTCTTTGGTGCGTTTTAGTTTGGCGTAGCGATCGTAGTTCGCGAGCGCGTATCCGCCGGTCGCCACGAAAGCGAGGACCTGGTCGAAGCTCTCGCGGGAGAGATCGCGATAGGGCGAGGCGCTTGTGACTTCTGTAAAAAGCAAGTCGGAGTCAAAAGGTTCCGCACAGGCCGTGCCGAGAATGTGCTGGGCCAGCACATCAAGCGCACCGGGGCGCGTTGACGGAGTGTCCTGCTGGCCTTCTTCCGCGGCCTCGAGCGCGGCCTGGCATTCCATCACCTCGAATCTGTTGGCTGGCACGAGGAGCGCCTTGCTGGGCTCATCCAGCCGATGGTTGGCGCGGCCGATCCGTTGCGCGAGCCGGCTTGCGCCTTTCGGCGCGCCGACATTGACCACGAGATCAACATCGCCCCAATCGATGCCGAGATCGAGGGTCGAGGTGCATACGACCGCGCGGAGCCTTCCGGCCACCATGGCCGCCTCCACCTTGTGCCGCTGGTCCAGGTCGAGCGACCCGTGATGTAGCGCAATCGGCAGATTGTCGTCGTTGCAGCGCCATAGCTCGTTGAACAGTAGCTCGGCTTGCGAGCGCGTATTGACGAACATCAGTGAGAGTTTGTGGGCCTTGATCGCTTCGTAGATTTCGGGAAGCGCGTAGCGCGCCGAATGTCCGGCCCACGGCATGTCGGCGTCTGATTTGAGAATCGTGATGTCGGCCTTCACGCCGCCACACGCGGTGACGATCTCGGCGAAATGTGTAGCGGGCGCCCCGCCGTCGTACTGTGGCACGAGATAGGCCGAGAGCTCGTATGGCCGTGCGACGGTGGCAGAGAGGCCAATCGCTCGTAAGTCCGGCGCCAGCGCCCGCAAGCGTGCCAGGTCTAGTGCGAGTAGGTCGCCGCGCTTGCTGGCGCTCAAGGCGTGCAGCTCGTCGAGGATGACGCACTTCAGCGAGCCGAAGATCTGCGCCGCGCTTTTGTGGGAGAGCATCAGCGCGATCTGTTCAGGCGTCGTGAGCAGAATATCGGGCGGCAGAACGCGCTGGCGCGCCCGGCGGGCTTGGGGCGTATCGCCAGTTCGGGTCTCGATCTGGACGGGTATACCCATCTCGGCGATGGGCGTGGCGAGATTGCGCGCGATGTCCTTGGTAAGGGCCTTAAGCGGCGAGATATAGAGCGTATGCACGCCGCTCTCGCGTTTCGTGACGCGCCGGCCCGCAAGGTCGATCAGGCTGGGCAGGAAGCCGGCCAAGGTCTTGCCGCCGCCCGTCGGTGCGATCAGGAGTGCGTCAAGCCCGGTCGTCACTTTATCCAGCAAGTCGAGTTGGTGGGCGCGCGGATGCCAGCCCCGCGAGGCGAACCAATCCGCGAACTGTCCGGGCAACTGCGCGGCATGGGCACTAAAGTTTCCCTCCGCTGTCCGTCTCCTCGTTCGCGCGCTCACTGCGTTGCGTCCCTATCGCCTCTACGCCGACTCTTGGCCGGCCTTTGCCTTGACCTTCCGGCTTCGCCCCCCCAATTAAATCGAAGACTCTAACTTACGCCCACCCTGTGGAGGCCCGCGTGTATATGGAACGGTTTTTTGGCGGCAATCCGGCTCTCGTCATCGCCCGACTCGCGATCATATCCCTGATCGTCGGCGTCATCCTGGCGGCACTGGGCTTCAGCCCGTACGACCTGGTCCAGACCCTACGCGACCTCATTCAGCGCATGTACGACATGGGCTTTGCTACGATCGAGAAGGGCTTCCGCTACTTCCTGCTCGGCGCCGTGATCGTGTTCCCCATCTGGTTCTTGATGCGGGTATTCAAAGTGCTCAGCCGCAACGACGACGCTCCGTCGGACGATTTGGTACCGACCGAGCGGAACGCGCCGTTAGCAACTGTGGCGACCGCCGCTAAAGAATCGCCAAAACCGTCTCCGGCGGGCGGCCGATAGCGGCCTTGTTTCCGGAGACGACGATTGGCCGCTCGATCAGTATCGGGTTTTTGGCCATCAGCGCGATCAGATCGTCTTCGGAGACCGCGCGCTCTTTCAATCCGAGTTCGGCGTAACGCGCATCCGTGGTCCGCACGATCTCTTGCGGCTTCAGGCCAAGCTTTTTCAGAATGGCCTTGAGCTCGGCAGCGCTGGGCGGAGTCTTCAGATACTCCACGATGTCCGGTGCGACGCCCTTCTCCTCAAGCAATGCCAAGGTTTGGCGCGATTTCGAACAGCGCGGATTGTGGTAGATCGTGACACTCACTCGGCATCCTCCTGCAGTATCTTTATCGCCCATTCCTCGGCGCGCCGCCCAATGAGAGGTGCGAGCGAATTCGCATGCGCCTCCGACACCGCCTGAACTAGGCGGCGCTTGATGCGGTCGATCAGATTGGGGCCTTCAAAAACCATTCCCGTGTAGATCTGAATGAGGGAGGCGCCGGCCTCGATCTTGGCGAGGGCAGCCTCTGCGCTATCGATTCCGCCCACACCGATCAGCGGCATGGTGCCGGCGGTGAGCTTGTAGACACGGCCAAGCATGCGCGTCGACCGCGCAAATAGCGGCCGCCCCGACAGCCCGCCCTGCTCGGCGACCAAGGCTCGGTCCGTCAGGCCAGTGCGAGCGAGAGTCGTGTTGGAGACGATGATGCCGTCGGCGCCACTCCCTTGAATGATCCCAACAATCTCCGGAAGGTCGGCGTCAGCAAGGTCCGGGGCCAGCTTGACGAAGAGCGGCGGCCTTCTGCCGGGGAGCGCGCGGCACGTCTCCTCGATCTTGGTCAGCAGCGCTGCGAGCTCTTTCGGCGCCTGAAGGTCCCGCAAGCCCGGCGTATTGGGTGAGGAGATGTTGACCGTCAAATAGGATGCGACAGGCGCCATCTGCGCCACGCCCTCCACATAGTCCGCGATCCTGTCGTCGCTGGTCTTGTTGACCCCTAGATTGACCCCGACGATTCCCGGAACGCCTTTCCGGAGGCGGGCCAGAGCCGCGGCCTGGCCTTCATTGTTGAAGCCGAGCCGGTTCACCACGGCTCGGTCCTCAATAGAGCGAAACACGCGGGGCGTCTCATTGCCGCTTTGGGGGCGCGGTGTGAGCGTACCCACTTCGACAAATCCAAATCCCATATCGAGCAGCGCCGTCGCGACCTTGGCGTTTTTGTCGAAGCCCGGTGCAATGCCGATGGGGTTGGGGAACTCGAGCCCGCACAGCGTCTGGCGCAGCCGCGCGTCGTCCGGCACCCGGCAGCTTGGGTAGATACCCATTTCCAATGTCTTGATCGTCAAGTTGTGCGCACGCTCCGGGTCGAGCGCGAGCAGAAGCGACTGCCCCAGGCTGAAGAGCGGGCTCACGCGACATCCTCTGGCAGAATGTGGAGATCGTCGTCGTCGAGCTGGAGCGGCACCTCGGCAACGACGGCGTCGAGTTCGAGCGGGCCGTAAAGGTGCGGGAAGAGATCGCCGCCACGGGATTCCTCCCATTTCAGCGCCGGGCCCAGCCGGTCCGGATCGACCGAGAGCAGGACGAGTTCTTCTTGTCCCGGATAGTGTTTGGCCAAGGTTTCCACCACCTGATACCCGGCGGAGAAATGGATGAACCCGTCGCGCAAATCATCGGCCGTTCCGACGAAGTGCCCTTCGTTCTTCGCCGCGTCATAGGCGGCATCGGCTAGGATCTTGTAGATGGGCTTGACCATGGCACGCGGCGCCACACTAGCCGCCCTATTCCCGGCCAACAAGGCCACACGCCACAGGCGAATTGGCGCGCGGCCTTCAATTCGAGCATGGTGGACCCCAGACCCAAGATAAGCCATAAGAAAGGCAATAGGTATTATTTCCTTATCAACGCCGTTAGTCTGGAGCCGTTTCCTTGAAAAGGCTCACCCACGACCGAATTTGGTCTTCCATAGACGCACTGGCGCATCGCTACGGACTCTCCGTATCGGGCCTCGCCAAACGCTCGGGGCTGGACCCGACCGCTTTCAACAAGTCCAAACGCGCAACTGGCGACGGCCGTCCTCGATGGCCAACCACCGAGAGCATTGCCAAGGTTCTGGACGCGACGGGCGCGACGCTCGACGACTTCGCGACCCTCGCCTCATCCGACCCGGGCGCGGCCAGGCGGAACGTACCGATTCCGCTGATTGGCCTGACAAAGGCCGGTGCCGGGGGCTTCTTCGACGATGGCGGCTATCCCGTCGGGGACGGTTGGGAGCAGGTCCAGTTTCCCCGGGTCGACGACGAAAACGCCTACGCGCTCGAAGTCACCGGGGAAAGCATGGAGTCGCTCTACCGGGAAGGGGACATCCTGATCGTGTCGCCCAATGCGCCGACGCAGAACGACGACCGCGTCGTGATCCGGACCACCGATGGTAAAGTCATGGCCCGGCTGCTCGTACGCCGCACTACCAATACGATCGAGCTCGCCTCGCTGAACCCGGATCATCCGAATTTCGTTTTCCCGTTGGACCGGGTCGAGTGGATCGCGCGCATCATCTGGGCAAGCCAATAAGCGTGCCCCGGCTCCACAAAGACGCCAAGCCTTCGCTCTAAGGTAATTCCTATGTTCCGCGTCTCGTGCCTATTCCTCGTCTTGGCTGCCCTCGGTGCGATCTGGTTCTTTTGGCCGTTCGGCAAATATGACGACATGGTGCAAGTCGACGCGCCGCGACCCGAAGCCGACGGACAGCTCTTCACCAAGCCTCTGTCCAAGGATGCCGACGCCCCCGAGGCCAAGCCCGGCCAGGAAGAGGCATCGCAAGACGAGGCGGCCGCGACGCCCGGCGGGGCGGCGCAACAGGCCCAACCGCCGAAGTCCCTGTTACAGCCGAAGCGCTTTTATCGGGTTGTCGTCCAGGACGGCGGCTCCATCCAGGCCGACGACACGACCATCACACTTGCGGAGATTGAAGTCGAAGGCCTGACCGGAAAGTGCGAGGACAGCCGCGGGCAAGCCTGGCCCTGCGGGCGTTTTGCCCGAACCGCGCTGACACGGCTGATCCGGGGCCGCGCCGTGCTGTGCAGTGTGCCGGCGACCGGCGAGGAAACGAACCTGACAGCGCGCTGCGCGGTCGGCGGCAAAGATCTTTCGTTGTGGATGGTGACCCATGGCTGGGCCAAGCCAAAGGCTCCAGCGAGTACGGTCCTGACGGAGGCGGCGGAGACGGCTCAGGAGCGGCGGCTCGGAATCTGGCGCTGACAGAGGCTCCATCCGGATCGCGAAGAGACCCGGCTTCGACCGGACCGCTACGAGAACATCCTGCTCAAAAGTGCTTTTGCGACCCGGTTGGGACGGACATCCTTGATATCGGCGTCATACGGTCCGGCGTAGACGCCCTGGATCAGAGCCTTGCGGGCCTCGGGTCCTCGAACGAACTGAATCGCCCTTGCTCACACGCGCTACGGTCGCCTCCCAGTCGCATTTTTTGTTTCCTGGGAAGCCGCCGCGTCAGGCGATTCTGCACCATCCGGGGTCTCCGTAGTAGCCTCGGATCGCTCCAGCACACCCTCCGTTGGCCCGTTGGCCGACTCGACGGAAGGTTCCTCCGCTGGCCAGAACCGCAGAGGCTTCAGCTCGCGGCACTCGGCGTTCCATGACCTGACCTCGTCGGACAGGCGCGCCTGTACCGCTGCCACACTGTCCCAGTCGTCGTAAAACCGGCCTTCATAAGCTTGGTCTACGCGCCTGTCCTTCACGCAAACCTTCGCTTCAAGTTCGTCATGCGACTGAAAGCCGGTCCATCCCGTGACGCTCAGGACTCGTTGCGGAGGGCCCGCATTTCCCTGTCTCCCGGTGCTTCGCTTCGGCGACCGACCCTCCCAGAGAAGATGGCCGTTTCAGCCATTATGGAGGAACAACGTCGCTGATCCTTGAACGGCGAGCACGAATCAGCGGCTTTTGCTGATTTTGATTTACAAAAAGGTTGGAAGGCTAAGAGCTGGATCTAAGCTCCTGGGCCGTTGGACAAGGCCCTTGCGATCAACGTGCGGGTGTTCTCGATGCCGTAAAGCTGCACGAAAGAGCCGAAGCGCGGACCTTGCGACTGGCCGAGCAGAACCTGGTACAGCGCCTGGAACCAAGCCCGCAAGGGCTCGAACCCGTGATCCTTGCCCACCGCGTAGACCTCGTTCTGAATCTCCTCCGCCAGAACCTTGGCCGGGAGCGCGGCGAGCCGCTTATCGAGATCGACAAGAGCTTCACGCTCCTTATCGGTCGGGGCACGGTACTGCTTGGACGGCTTTACGAAGTCGTGGAAGTAGCGGATCGCATAGCCGACAAGCTCATCCAGCAAGGGCTGGGTCTCAGGGGTCGCCGCGGGGGCATAGCGCTGAATGAAGCCCCACAGCACGGACCGGTCCTCGGAGTTGGAGGCCGAGGCCAGGTTGAGCAGAAGCGCGAAGCTGATCGGCAGATCGGCCTCGGGCGGCGAGCCTTCGTGAATGTGCCAGACGGGGTTCATCAGCTTAGCCGCCTGATCTTCCTTCGGGTAGGCGGCAAGGTGCCCCGCATACTCATCGACCGCACGCGGAATGACGTCGAAATGGAGCCGCTTGGCCTTTCTCGGGCTCTGATACATGTAGAGCGCCAAGCTCTCGGGCGAGGCATAGGCCAGCCACTCCTCGATGTTCAGACCGTTGCCGCGAGACTTGGAAATCTTCTCGCCATTCTCGTCGAGGAAGAGTTCGTAGTTGAAGCCCTCGGGCTGCTGGCGGCCGAGGATCCGGCAGATACGCCCGGACAGGCGCACCGAGTCGATCAGATCCTTACCCGCCATTTCGTAGTCGACGCCGAGCGCTGCCCACCGCATGGCCCAATCCGCCTTCCATTGCAGCTTGCAGTGGCCGCCTTTAACCGAGACTTGTGTCAGCTTCTGAGTATCAGGGTCCTTATAGAGAATGGCGCCTGCCGCAAGGTCCCGGTCGACGATGGGAACTTGCAGCACCTTGCCGGTCGCCGGCGAGATGGGCAAGAAGGGGCTATAGGTGGCGCGCCGTTCTGGCCCCAATGTCGGCAAGATCACGTCGCGGATCTCCTCGTAGTGCTCGAGCACCTTGAGCAGCGTCGCGTCGAACCGACCGGAAGTGTAGCACTCCGTCGCCGAGAGAAACTCGTAGGAGAAGCCGAATGTATCCAGGAAGGACTTCAGCCGCGCATTGTTGTGCTGACCGAAGCTCGGATACTCCTCGAAGGGATCGGGCACCTGGGTCAGCGGCTTGCCGAGATGCGCACCGACCATGTCCTTGTTGGGAATGTTGTCCGGGACCTTCCGCAACCCGTCCATGTCGTCGGAGAAGCAGATCAGCCGTGTAGGGATTTTGTCTTCGGTGAGGACGCGAAAGGCATGCCGGACCATTGTGGTGCGTGCAACCTCGCCGAACGTGCCGATATGCGGCAGTCCCGACGGCCCGTAGCCGGTCTCGAATAAGATCGGGCCGGTCGGCTGCGGGATCCGCTTCAACCGGCTTAAGACTTTGCGCGCCTCCTCGAACGGCCAGGCCTTGCTCACATGAACGTGGGCCAGCAGTTCCGAATTGATCTTAATGGGCGCCGCGTCGCGGCCAGCGTTCGTGGTCTCGGGCATGACAGACTTGGGCGTGCTGAAGAAACAGATACAGGCGCCAACGACAAAATGGCGCCCTCAAGAGGCAACAAATTTCACAGATTTTTCCACGACGCCACTATTTCCCAAACTTTCTTCCCAAACAGGAGCTTGCCCGGTCCGTCGCAATTTCATACCGTCGCGCCCGTTTGAAGATTTACGGCCAGAAAGGGTTGAAAGCCGATGACCAAGTCCTTGGACCATCACGCAGCACTGATCTACACGATGGTCACAACCTCGGCGGTCGACAGGACCATGTCTGGGGCGGAGCTTTCCCGCATCGGGGAAATCGTTTCGCATCTGCCGGTCTTCGCTGACTACAACGCCGATGGCCTGGTCGACGCCTCTCAGGCTTGTGGCGAACTGCTCGGCAGCGAAGCCGGCCTCGAACTTGTCCTTGAGCTGATCCGGAGCGGTCTTCCCATGAAGTTGCGAGAGACGGCCTATGCGCTCGCCCTGGAAGTTGCGGCGGCGGACCTCGATGTGCGTCCCGAGGAAACCCGTTTCCTGGAGCTCCTGGCCGAGGCGCTCGAGATCGACATGCTTACGAAGACGGCAATCGAGCGCGGCATTCGGGCCCGCAACAAAATTCTCTAACAAATCTCTGTCCTAGCGCGCGAGCCTGCCCGCGCCTGAGTAGAGCGCGCCGCCAATGACGCAAGGCACGGCGATTTGCGCTTGCCCGAACGCGGTCGCGGCCATGCAGCCCGTGGCGATAGCGATCGAGCCCGCGGTCCAGCCTTTCGACATGCCCGCGTCCGCCGTGAGCTGACGGCGCTCGGCGTCTTCGATCGCGCCATACTGCTCTTTGCGAATCTTCTCCGCTTCGAACAGCTCGGCCGCCTCGATGACATCCTTCAAAGGTCCGGCGATCTCCTCGGGCTGATTGCCCAATTCAGCGCGATAGAGGCCGATCAGCTCGCGATCGCGCTCCGCATAAGAGGCGAGCGTCCATTTCGCTGTCCCGCCCGTCGTGACCTTCTCGACGTCGTTGGCATCCTTGCCCCAACCCGAGGTGAGCTTGTCGAAAAAGCCCGCCTTCTGAGCACCCTTCGACCATTGCAGCGCATGCATGATACGCATGACCGGCTCATGTTGGCCCGAGGCAACGTAGTAGCCCCAAAGGGCGTAGACGGCCGTGGTGCCGCCCGTGTCGAGTTCCGTCGCCTGCAGGGTCGGCCGCCGCCCGTTAAGTAGGTCGTCGATCAACGGCTTGCGCAGCGGCATCTTCGCGGCGTTCTTCACCAGAAGGTCCTGCCAGTCGGGGCGCCCGGAATAGGCGATCGCGCGGATGATGATCTCCTGCTCCTTGGGCGGCATCGGGAACATCTTGGGTATCAGCCCCGGCCCGTCATTCGGGTTGGTGCCAAGCACGCCGGCGATAAACCCGATGCAGAACCAGCGCTGCTCCTCGTCCGAGAACAGGCGATGGTCCCGCATGGCATGAACGGCAGCCGGAACCCTCCAAAATTGCGGCTGGTCACGATAGTTCGAGATCCAGTCGAGGAGGCGTTCGGCCGAGGCGAATTCCGGAGGGGTTGCCGGGGTCGCTGCCGCCGAACCAGAAGGCGGCGCGTAGGCTGTCGCGTTGGGCTGAGACGACTGCGTGGGAGCGGCCGGTGCCATCTGCGCCCGTACTTGCGGTGCTGAATTCTGAAATGTCGGCCGAATGTACACCGTCTCAGAGTCGCCCTGGTAGGGCACCTCCGCAACGGGCCTTGCGTCGTCCTCTTGCGGCACTGCGGCTTGTGGCAAGGCAGCTTCGGACGAGACGGGAGCAGCGAACGGCACGGGCGCGCTCTTGGAGAACGCACTGCTGTTGGACTGAAGCCCATTGGTGGCCGCAACCGCGTCGGTGGCGTGAGCGACAACGGGTTGGGCAACGCCAAAGAGGCTTAAGGCCCCAAGCGCGACAAACGAGGTGGTACGCATTCCATCAGCTTCCTCCCCCAGTCCCCAGAGTGCTGACGAACAAACACTTATGGTTAACGCCCGTCTGACGTCGACCGTTCCATTAATATAATATTTTCAATGGTTTCGTGGCGATTTGAAGGCCAGCACGTTAACCATAACAAAAGGTTACCGCTGGCGGCGGCGCAATTGCCGCGCGATGCCCCCCAATGACCCCCTCGCGTTCGCTAAGTCACTCCTGCCAAGGGCCCCGAAAGTCCGGCCGTCCTCGCTACTGGCGCAGCAGAAGGACGGCCGGGACCTCGCACTTCACGCCGCTAGGGAGCAATCTCGTTCGCGCGAGGTCATCACTGAAGCCCGTGCCTCACCAGGCACCCCAGATGATCCTGTTGCCACCAGCATGCAGCTTCTCCTAGAATTAATCCAATGGGTAGGGTCGATGATGGATATCGATCACACTAATCTAAGTCGCCTGGACCTCAATCTCCTCGTCGCGTTCGACGCACTCCTGTCAGAACGCAGCGTGACACGGGCTGCGAGCCGTATCAGCCTCGGCCAATCGGCCATGAGTCACAATCTGGCGCGGCTCCGCCGCCTCTTCGACGACGAACTCTTGACCCGGAGCGCAAACGGGATGCGGCCGACGCCGCGCGCCTTGGCGCTCGCCGAGCCGGTCCGCAATGCCCTGAGAGTGGTCCAGTCCGCCGTCTTGGAAAGTGGCACGTTCAATCCAGCCATCGCCGATCGCGTATTCCGGATCGGCCTTGCGGACTCGATCGAAGTGGCGATCATGCCCGTGCTCATCGAGCGCCTGCAAGCGATCGCACCGGGCGTGTCCATACGCTTGCGGCCCGCGAACCGCAGTGACGTTCTCGAAGAGCTCGACACCGGTCAGTTGGACCTCGGGATCGGCGTGTTCGAACAGGGCCAGGCCCACCATTTCCGCCGGCAGCTGTATACGGATCACTTTCTATGTTTGTTCAGTTCCGAGCAACTCGGCGTGTCTCCCCCGCTCTCGCTCGGGGAGTATCTCAAGTTCCCGCATATCCTGACGAGCCTCGCAGAAGATACTCGAGGCGTGGTCGACGAGACTTTGGCGAAGCGGAAGCTCCGGCGCCGAGTCATCATGACGACGCATGGCTTCCTTGCGGTTCCATTCGTGGTGCGCCGAGCGCCCGTGATGACCACGATGCCTTCTCGGCTCGCGCACTACTTCGCCGACGCGTTTGCGCTTGCAACTAGCCATGTCCCGATTGAATTGCCGCGCTTCACGATCTCGCTGCTCTGGCATGGCAGCTTCAACCGGGACCTGAGCCATACCTGGCTGCGCCAGACCATCGCCTCGCTTGTCTCCGAAGACAGCCTCGAACTCTGAGTTTCGCGGCCGTGTGAAGGCGCGCTCCGCGACGGTGTGGGCACCTCAACTCCCCAAGCCGCAACGAGCGCGCTATATTCATATTCTCACCGCATGAGCCGGCCGCACGCACCACCAACAAGCGGGACGGCGCGTCAGACTCAACTCGATCCAATGCCGAAGGGGGCAACGATGGCGGAAAGCACGGACGTCAAAGAAAACTCAGAGCACCAAGACGCGCTCAGCGCGGTTCTGGCGGACCGATGGTGGGTCGTCGCCTTGCGTGGCGTGATCGCTGTCATCTTCGGCCTGATCTGTTTCTTTGTCGCGCCTGCCGCAATCCTCGCGGCGGTCCTGTTGTTCTCGGCCTATATGCTTGTTGATGGTGTTCTTGCCATCACCTCCGGCATCAAGGCCGCGCGCAACGGAAAGCGATGGGGCCTGTTGATCCTCGAGGGCATTGTCGACATCGCGGCCGGTGTCATCGCCTTCTTGTGGCCCGGCATGGCCGCCATCGTGTTCGTATTGATCATCGGCATCTGGGCCGTGATATCGGGCGCTCTCTTGGTTTATGCGGCGCTCAGCCTGAAGCTCGACTATGGCCGCTGGTGGCTCGTCCTGGCCGGTGTCGCTTCGGTCGTTTTCGGCATTCTGCTGTTTGTCGCACCCGCGATGGGTGCCGTCGTTCTGACGTGGTGGGTCGGCGCCTATGCCATTGCCTTCGGCATCATGATGCTATTTCTCGGCTTCAAGCTGCGCGGCAAGAAGACGGACAATGCGGCCAAGACTCCGCCAGCCACGGACGCCCCGGCCAAGGTCTAGCGGGGCGCCGGCAATCAACATGCTTATTAGTAAGAGGGGCGGTACACGCAGCACCGCCCCTCTTTGCTTGAGCGTCCGGCTCCTGGCAGCCTGCCTCGCGGCGTTTTGATCGCCGCGCCATTGGTTTGGGCGGGCAAGCGCGCCACATTGCCCTCTATGCAAGATGCATTTTCCTTCGACGATACGATGGTGCGGCTCGGTGTGTTCGCCGGGCTCTTCGTCCTGTTCGCACTGATCGAGCTCCTTCTGCCGCGGCGCCGGCTCATCGCCTCGAAAGGACGCCGCTGGCTCACCAATCTCGGCATCAGCGCGACGGCAAGCCTTCTGCTTCGGCTCATGGCGGCGATCGCCGTGCCGCTGACGGCGGTTGCCGCGGCTTTCTTCGCCCAGCACAACGGACTCGGCCTCTTGAACACAGTGGATTGGCCGGACTGGATCAAGATTCTCATTGCCCTTGTCGTGCTCGATCTTGCGATCTGGGCCCAGCATCTCGCCTCACACAAGATCCCTGTCCTATGGCGGCTCCATCAGGTGCATCACGCCGATCGCGACATTGACGTGACGACGGCAATCCGCTTTCACCCGATCGAGATCGGCCTCTCCATGTTGTGGAAGATGGCCGTGGTGATTCCACTCGGGGCCTCGCCGCTGGCGGTGTTCCTGTTCGAAGTGATCCTCAATGGCTGCGCGATGTTCAATCACGCCAATATTGGCCTGCCGCGGCCCCTGGACCGGGTCTTGCGGCTCGCGATCGTCACGCCGGACATGCATCGCGTGCACCACTCGGTCTTGAGACCCGAGCATGACTCGAACTACGGCTTCAACCTGTCTGTCTGGGACCGGCTGTTCGGCACTTACACCGCTCAACCCAAGGACGGGCATTTGGGTATGCGCATCGGACTGAATCCCTATCAGACGACGGCCCCCACGCATTTCGGTTGGAGCCTCTGGCTGCCGTTTCAAATCCACCAAGCCGCACCAAACCGCGCCGCGGAAGACACACCCCAGACGAAGACCAATGCGTGAACGGCGTTCGCCTAGAAGAAGTTCATGGGGAAGTAGCGCAGGAAAAGCTCTTCATAGGTACCACGCGCATGCACCTGTTCAAGGGCGTAATTTAGGGCCTGAACGAGATTTCGGTTGCCCTTTTTGACGGCGATGCCGACGCCCTCCCCAAAGAACCGTGAATCCAAAAAGGGTCCGCCACGAAACTCGCAACAGCGCTCGCTTTCCACGCCGTTGAACCAAAAAGCGAGCGAGACCCCATCCGCGAATACCAGATCGATGGCGCCTTCTTTGAGCGCCCTCTGTGCCGCTTCGCTCGTGTCGAACGCGGCGATCGGAGCGCCCGGGAAAAAGGTCTTGAGATAAGCCTCGTGACCGCTCTCTTTCGCCACGCCGATCTTGAGGCCCTTGATCGTCTCAGGGCGGATATCTGTGATCTCGCTCTCTTTGCGCGCGGCAAAGCGCGCGGGCGTCGCATAATAGCGCAAGGTGAAATCAGCTGATTTCAAGGCCTCGGCCGTGATGCGGATCGAGGCGATAGCCGCGTCCGCTTCGCCGGTTTCGATCGCTGGGATCAAACTGCTCCAGTTCGTCGCCACGATCTGGCACTCGACCCCAAGCACCTCGCAAATCGCTTGAGCGAGGTCGATATTGAAGCCGGTCAGTTCTCCGACCTCGTCGTAATAGTGGAATGGTGGGTAGTCCGAATCGGTGATGAAGCGGATCTTCTTGATGCCCTTCAGATCGGGCTTGGGCCGATAGGCATCACCCTGCCAAGCATCCGGGACGATCGGCTTAATCTGGGGATTGGGGGCCTGGGCCTGAGCGGCGAACACCACCGCCCCCGCAATCGCGAGCACCATAAGGGCCAAGCCGACCGGCGCCGCTAAACGTCTCATCATTCGAAGACCACCACGCATCTTTCAATGCTTCCTCTTAGCGCGGCTCGGCGGCGTTCGCCAGAGCGGACTGCCGCTTTCGGGCTGTATAAGTTGCAAATACTACCTATCGCTGTATTGCGGTAAGTACTGAAAAGCGGCTGAACTCAAGCGATGTCACGGAAAGTTTTGGTGTGGCTCACCCGAGGTGGTGGAGATATTGCCAGGGACGTGTCGCAAAGTTCTTCAGAAATCTTAAGCCTGACCACAAGGTGACTGACATAGC
>NZ_JBAWCQ010000054.1:0-30471 GCF_049590335.1 Methyloceanibacter sp. | reverse complement strand
AGCGTCTGGAGTGCTTCGAGGTCCTTGGCGTCGAAGGCCGTGTCGGCCTCGGCAATGATCTGAAGGTCGGGCTGGCTGGAGGGAAAACGCTCGTTGAGGAGGTCGAGCTGTATGAAAGCCGGATCGTCCGAGCGGAAAATCTCCCGAACGTCGCTCGAAAAGCGATTCTGGGTCGCTCCAAAGATTGCGAAGGGTGTTATCACTGCGACGATCAGGAGGCATATCCAGGGATGCCGCAGAGAAACAAGTCCAAGCTTCTCTATTCCAAATCCAGCCGTCATTGATATCGTTCCTCTAGGTCGTCCGCCACGGGCAATGTTGCGCGGGGGCGGACCAGTAGTCGCTACGCGCAGCGACCTGTAACCCTTATTTGTTGGCTTGAACAGGTGTCACCAGCGACGGCGACTGGCATCATCGGCCTTGCCCAGTCCAAAGAATCGCAAAGGCTAATTCTGACCCCATCCAAAGACGTTGTGAAGTACTGACCAGCGCGATTTCTTTTCCTGCGCGCCCTTGCCGAGAATCCAGTAGTTGTAAAGCCGGTCGACTAGCGAGCCGGATTTGTTCAGCGAAATCCAGGCATTTACGTAATTGGCCAGTGTGGCGGCGTCGGCCGGCAGCCCGAACACGATCGGAACGGAAATGACATTTGGATTCGGCACGACCACGGAAAACCCTGGATAAAGGAGTGTCCAAGCCGAGCCTGCCTCGGCCGAATACAGCATTGCGTCATATTCCCCAGTTTGCGAACCCAAGAACACGCGGGGTGACTCGATCACCTTTACCTGTGCGTCCGGGAGCGAAGCTCTCGCCCGCTTTACGTAAAATGGGATATTGAGCAACGCGAGCTTGATATCCTTCATTCCCCGGACCTGCTCCCAGTCGCTGAACTCCCGGCGCCGATGGTCGCGAACGACTAGCGACAGCGACGCATCCATATATGGCTCCGACAGCTTGAACTTCAGGGCGCGACCCGGCGTCGCGAACAGGCCGCCGATGGCGATGTCGATCCGCCCGTCTGACAACAGCTTCCCCAGACTGTTGCGTTTGACTTCGATGAGATCGAGCCCCACGCTCATATCGTTGGCGATCATCTGGATGATATCCACCTCAAGGCCGACCAGATCGCCGTCCTGCCGCTCGTAAGCGAAGGGCAGGGAGTCGGACACATAGCCAACGCGCAAGCGGCCCCGCGCTTCGATCGCCTTTATGCGGTCGTGACGGTCCGAATACGGCAACGGCTCCACGTTGCCAAGCTGGAGAAGCTTGATGTCCGGGCGTTCGGAGAGCAGGTCGATCTCGTTCAGGGCGTGATACGCACGATATTCCTGCGGCACCACATCTTCGAAGAAGAGCCGCAAGCCGCCAAAGAGTCCGAGCAGCAGGAGCACGCTGATAAACAAATGACGGATCACCTTGGGCCAAATGAGCTTCAACTTGCCTGTCACGGCGACGGCGGTGAGTAGTGCCAGCACCACGGTATGCATGCCCGCAAGCAGCGTTCCGAACCGCCCCGTGAACTGATCGACGGCAATAAAAATCTGAAACGTATCGGCGGGGATGCGCATGAGGTCGAGCAGGAAGGGCAGCGCGAAGACCACCTCGCCGAAGAAGCTGAACAGGCCGACACTGATGAGCTGAGGGTAATCGTCTGGCGAGAGGGTGGTGCTGGCGAACCAGCCCGCAAAGGGGATAAAGGCCAGGGACAGCAGTTTGCCCAGATTGGGCAGGTTGAAGTTGATGGGCACCATCAGGTCCGCGTCGCCCTCGCTGTCCTGGTCGAGGCATCCATACTCGTCGAGCATGTCCTTGATCTGTTGCGACAGGAGCGGCAGGACGATCAACAGATTTCCGGTCACGAAAGCCGTAATCAGAGCATCCTGTGTTCCCGACCAGACACGGCGAAACGGGATCGGGGTCATGATGGACACCAGCCCCGGCAGGATGAATAGCGTGAGCAGGAGCGCCGCGCCGATATAGGCCAGGATATAGACCTGCAACCGGCCGAGGTCCTCAAAGCTGATGGTCCCGGCGGTCGCCGCCACTAGCGCGAAGACGCCGATTGGCGCAAGCTGCACCAGGAAGGTTGCGATCCGCATGATCGCGTCACTCGCCATCTCGAGATTTTTCAGCAGATATTGTTTGTCGGGAACACCAACCAGCGCCATGCCGCCGGCCAGTGACATGATAACGATCGCCGGGACGATGCCGTTGGCGAGCGAGGAGAACGGGTTGGCCGGAATATAAAGTTTGACCAGGTCGAGCGGCTCGCGCTTCTCAATCAGGCTCGTGCTGAAAAACGTCGCCGAGGGCCAGTCGGGTAGGGAAATGCTCATGCCGAGAATGACGACAATGGCAATCGCTCAGAAGACCAGGATGAAGATTCCGCCCTTTCGCGCAAGCAGCCACACTTCTTGATAGGAGAGCCGCCAGAGGCTCACGATAAGGGACACGACGATATAGGGCAGTACGGTCATCTGAAGCAGTCCGATAAAGATGTCGCCGATGATCTTCAGATGCGCGGCCCATTCGCCGAAGACGATGCCGGCGAGGATTCCAAGAAAGAGTCCGATCAGCACCCGCCCCGACACCCCCGGTGTCCAGCGCTTTCGCTTTCGCCTCTTGGCCCCATCCCTAGGCTCGGTGGCTGCGCCCGCGTCGACCGTTCTCCGTGTCCGGAACAGTCATTCGGCGGTGTCCTGCGCGGGCTGCTTACGTGCCACGGGAGCTTGAACGGCCAACGCATCCCAGAGGCGCCGGAAGTCGTCATCTTCGCGCAAGACGTCGACCAGCTCGGGCTTGACGCCGAGCTCGATGCGGGTGGGTTCGGGCAGGCGCGGCCAAGACGGGCTGAGCATGAGCGCCGTCTGCGCGGCCTCCAGCGCGCCCGGACGGTCGCCGCCCAGAAGCCGCGTTTGGGCTGCTAGCCACCAGAGTGTGTCGCTTTCCCGATTGACGGTGATCGCCCGTTCGGCGGCCGCCCCAGCATTCTCGATGAGACCGGTCCGTTCGCCCTCGGGCGCATTGCCGAGCTGGTCGAGATGGATGTTGGCTTCGGCGGCGGCGAGCTGACCGTGGCGGATATCGAGGAGCCGTTGCAACTCGCGAATCGGTGTTGGGTGATCCTCGACATGCAGGTCGACGAGGCGGTCGTTCAGTCCGAGATAGCCAGCGCCGTCCTTGACCACGAGCACAGCCGCTGATTTCCGTCCGCGCGCATCGCCGCCCGCCGCTTGGCCCGCCGAGATGGCCTGGACGAGGCGGCTCGCAAGATCGCCCCGCGCGGCTTCGTACGCGGCCGCCATCGCGTCCAAGACTTGCGGCCCCGCAAGCAGGTTACCTTGAACGGTATAGTGCTCGCCGGTCTTGCCACCCGCCCAGGGCAGGCATTTGCTGCCGGTGAAGGTCGCGGGGTTACCCTTGGTGTCCACAGCGCCGAGCTGCCGCGAATCCCGGTCGGGATCGTCGGCAAGCAGTTTTGCGATCACGGCCTGGGCGCCGAGGCCTTTCTTGAAGAGTTCAAGCGCGCGCGGCCCGAAGAGCGGGTTGCCGACGGCTTGTGTGGCCAGCGCGCCGGTATTGGCTTGCGCAAACGGGACGACGTCGCCCACAGCGAAAAACTTGGATTGTACCGCGATGCCATATTCCCTGGAGTCGGGGTCGTAGGCAACGATCGAGAATGTCGTGATCAACGGTGCGGTGCCACCAGCGTCGGCGGCGCTCCGAAGGTCTGGCAGAACCGCTAAGCTTAGGGCAAGGCTCACAACCAGGCCGAAACTGCCACCCCGGGGCAATGGCGTCATTGTTGTTCTCCCTCCCATGCGGCCAACGCGGCCCGGCCCGCTCTAGATCCTGGTCTGAACGCTATTACAGCGCCAAGAGGCGCTTGGCCAGTTGGCCCCTCGCGTCCCAATGCACCAGCCCTGCGGCGTCACGGCGCACTTATGTGATGCAGTGCATCGCTAAGCTCAGTCCTGGCGAGGAAGCGACGCAATTTCACCAACGTGACATCGGCACTGCACATATTTGGCCATGCAACTGGGGAAGATTGGCCTGAGGGAAGCAATTACGGCCGGCGCCGCTGCGGAGGTGATTCCGGACGGTTCGACCTCGCTGATCGTCGACGAGCCGCCGGTGGAGATGAAGCTGGCTCAGATCGTGCGGCCGCGTTTTGCGGGCACGCCTCTCTTGGGGCTAAGCCTCTAGGTTGTGCGTGCCGCCTTAGCGTCTCTTCCACGCGTTGATCGCGAAAGCGATAAGCACCGCAAGGATCACGCCGATCCCCACGGCGCCTAAGACGCCCCAAAGCGTGACGGTTTCGCCCTGCATGTCGTCGCCCTCCCGATAGGCGTGCAGCACCTGCCCGATGCGCGCGCTGCATCACAACACTACGCCATTTACCCGGTGGTGATGAAGTGCCGGTCTTGAGGGGCTATCGTGCGGGACCGAGGGCCCAAACGCGTTGGGGCTGCCTCCCGCGTCCTTTGAGGCGGGCAAAGAGGCCTCGTTTGCGCGTGACCGGTTGTGCTGTGCGCGCGCCGACACGAGCCCGCGCTGCGCGCTGTGGCTTATTCTTCCGCGCAAAAAGGCCGCGCCGTTGCGGCGGCCGCGCAGCCGTGACGCGGTCGATGACCGGTTCGGTGGCCCTCGGCTTTGCGCGCGTGTTGCGATCGTCCACAGTCGCGACCGTCTTTAAACGGGGTTTCTTTACCTTGGTGGGCTTTTCGGACACTGCTCTCGGCTTGGCAGCCGGCGCTGCTGCGGCGAGCGCAGCCATCTCGACATAGCGATCAGCAGCCCAGCCCTGGTCTTTGACGGCCGGGTCCTTGAAACCATTGCTCTGTCCAAGAACCCAGAGTTCGGTCTTGGGACCATATTTGCGGAAGTCTTCGTTGGAGGCGGTCTGTGTCGCCGTATCTCCCGCATTCGCAGGCACGCCAGAACCATCCCGGAGAGAACCAAGCGTCGGCCCCCAAGACGTCAGAAGAGGCTTGTCATTTTTGGTAAGGTTCTCGCCTGCATTGAAAGCAGTTTCCTGCTTAGGTGGCGTGGTCAACCCATAGGCCGCTGCGACCAAAAAACCTACGAATAGCAAAAACCGTATCATGGCCAGATCTCCAAACCTGGCCCCCCGCTACTCATAAATGGGGGAGCGCAATGCCTGTTTCAACCGGGCGCCCCCGATTGCTTGGGCGACCTACGTTTCGCCCCGGGTCTGGATGCCAAGGTTGAAACGATGCGCGAGACTAGCGCCGCCATGCGGCGGGCGCTTCCTCTTCCTTCTTCGATGGTTAGCTGGGTTGGTTAGCCGTCTTGGTTAGTGAGTTTGGTTAAGGCCACTAACCGCTGCGAAGAATGGGTGACAGGCTCTGATATCCAACAAATAGGGAGGCGCACGCGGCGCCTCCCTTCGGAATAATCTCGCTTCGACCGCTCGGAGTAGCGAGTCCTGCTAGCTCTTGATCGCGTCGTTGAAGTTTTTGGCTGCCGTCTCGATCGATTTTGAAAAGGCATCGCGCGATTGATCGAGCGCCTCGCTCATGGCGGACCAGGAAGATTGGCCTGCCTTGGTCAGCTGATCGACCTTGGTCGTGAGGTCGGCTTGCGCCTTCTGTGCGTCTGCTTGGAGCTGCGCGACCTGTGCTTCGGCTTGCGTTTTGTTCTGGTCGTGCACGTCGTTCAGGCGCTGCACATAGGTGTTGACCGTGTCCTGCCAGGCTTGGACTTGCGCCTGGGCGCGCGCCTGGAAGGTGGCGTGATGATCCTGCGCCAGCTGGGCCCATTTCTCGGAGTCACCTTGGTACTTGGCCCACATTGCGTCCATGTCGGCCTTGGCCTGAGCGACTGAGGCTTCGCCTTGCGCCTGGGCGGTTTCGATGTCGGACTTCCCCTTTTCGATCCATTGATTGAGCTGGGCAATAGCCTGCTCGGCTTGTGTGCGCGTATTGGCGTCGAGCTTGTCGAGATTGGTCTGCAATGTTCCGGCATTGGCTGCCATCTCGTCGAGACGTGCTTTTGCCCAGTCGACAAAAACATTCACGCTGCTCTGAAATGGATATTGGTCACTCATGTCTCAAGCCTCACTTGCTTCGCGTTTCCGATCGATTCTGAATATTTGATTGGCACTGTGCGGTGGCCTTACGAGAGCCGCGCACGCTGACGATCATGAGGCCGTCAGCGGACAGGTCAGCGACAACGGGCTCTCATAGAACTATATGGTGATCGCGGCCCGGGCCGGACAGGGTATTCAGGCGCCGCATGCGAAAAAGTTTCGTTTCGATGCGTGGTTTCTCTGACATTGCGCAGAGGCGATCCGCTGGCTCCCCAAATGGCTCTAAAGACTGTCGACCACGGCCGAGACTCGCTCATAGGCCCAGTATCCGGCGACGACGATGCAAGCGAGGGCCAGGGCGAGCCGCGAATAGTGCCAGGCGGTGGCGCTGAGCCGCTTCAGCAGCAGCAGCGAGGGCCAGGCGACTAGTACGATGGCGAGCTGTCCGATCTCTACGCCCACGTTGAAGGAGAGGAGGCTCTGCCAAAGGTTGGGCGAGTCGATCTTGAGAATTTCATGCAGCACGAACGAGAAGCCGAGGCCGTGCACCATGCCGATGGCGAAGGTGACGAAGAACATTGTCCGCTCGCGTGCGGGGTGGCCCTCCTCGGTCAGGATCGCGACCGCCGCGGCATAGACGATCGACAGGGCGATACCCAACTCGACGGTCGGGATGAACCAGGCGCCTGACGGCACGTATCCAAGAAAACCAGCGGTCAGCGTAACGCTATGGCCGAGCGTGAACCCCGTCACCCGCGAGACGAGACTGCCGAGCCCCGTGGCGCCAATCACGATGCACAGCACGAACAGAACATGGTCGAGACCGCCCAGAATGTGATGGATGCCCTCGACGATGAAGGTCCATGCCGCGGAGGCGTGCGAGCCGGTGATGGTCACCGGTTCGGTCAAGAGGCCTTGAGCACGGAAAACTTTCACCCCGCCTGGGCCATAGTCGAGGATGGCATTGGCGGTCTTGTCCTGACCTGGAATGTTCGGGTCGAGTGTGCTGGACAGAGCATAGGATGCAATGCGTCCGCCGGCGTCATATTCTACGAGCACATCCACCAGCGTGTCGCCCACGTAAATCTCAGGGACATTGTCGGGGAACACGGCCCCCGTGCTGAAGGCGGCTTTCGCCTCGTCCAAGGTGGCGAAGCCTGGCTGATCTCCGATCGGATAAGCGCGCACCGCCAGTACCGACGGTCTAAGTTGTTTGCCATCGGCTTCAAGCTTGAGCCCTTGCGCCGCGAGTTGGCCGAGGCCGAGTGATCCAGCCTTGAGAGCGTCGATATCGACCAGGTGCATCAGCCCCTGCACTTCATCGCGGTTGGTGGTGTAAGGCGGCGCTTTGGGCAGACCATCGTCTCCGATGGGCCCGCGTTCGCCCGCCACGAGATAGGGCATTGGCACACGCATGTAGAGGCGCAAGCCATGTTCCGTGTGCTCCACTTGGAACACACGAACATTGAGGTTCAGGTTGAAATGCGCTTGGGCGCCGCCGAGGCCGAGCCCAACAAATGCAATAAGAATACCAATAACAATGAGAAGTCGGGATTGCCGCATGCCGGTTACGGTTTGAGGTCGGCGCTGAGAACGGTCAGGCCGCGTAGCTTCCACACCCCGTCCGTCTCTTCAAGATCCAAGAGGCCGCGGTAGCTCACGCGCCGAAGATGCTGATGGCCCCAATGGCCTCCGGACATATTGGCCGTCCAACGCGCGAGCACGTCAATGCCGTTGGCGCGTGGCTCCATTTTCTCGATCTTCACGTCCTCGATCGAGTCCGTGATGGCGCGGGCGCCCGTCGGGAGCTTCACCGAAAGGCCGCGCCGAATCTCCGCCCCGACCGCCTCGACCTCTTGGCGCGGCACAAATGTGTCGAGCGCTTTCGCGAAAGCCGCGGCCTCGGTTTCAAGCATGGCGGTTGCCGTATTGGTCAGAATAGCCCGGGATATCTCCGTCGCGGCTTTTTGGCCCGGCGGGCCGGGCAGGGGGACGGATACGGTGAACGCGGAGAGCGTGACGGCCGCGACGACGACGACACACACCGCGGCCACCCATCGCCAACGGCCGGCCGCACTCCGGAAGGCTTTGATGACGAGTGCCAGCGCGACGGCAAGCAAAGCAATCGAGAGGACAGGAAGCACGAGCGCGCGTCCGGTCCCGATTTTGACAAGCGCGACTTGAGGGTCGGTCCAGGTCTTCAGAAAATTCTTCCATTTGATCTTCGGGCTGTCCGGCGTGGCCCAGTCCGGAACCGGGCCTGCCGGATCGGATACGCCGACAGGAATTCTCTGGGCGGCGTCCGTGAAAAGTTCCCAAGTCATGTCGACCGTCTGGGGCAACTTGCTGTGCGCATACGACAGGATCACGCCCATGAGCGCCGTCGCACGGTCGATGGCCGTGGCGTTTTCGATCGGCGTCACGCCTGCGGCGCCCGTCTCAAGAAACAGCGCGGTCACGGAAGACGGTTTCATCGCCTTCCCGTCGATCAACAGGGGTGGAAGCGACTTGAAGTATCGCTCCGCGGCGACGATCACCGCCGCGGCTTGCGCATGGTCCAGCGTCGTGGACGGCCCCAGATCAAGTTTCGTCCAGCCCGCGAGATCGCGCAGACGGAAAATGATCTCATGCCGGACCTCGCGAGGCGCAATGGTCAGAAACGACATGATGGCCGACTTGTGATGCCGGGTCAGGTTCGGGTTCTCGAACGCCGTGTACCAGGGGTCGTCCCAGTTGAGCCGCATGATTTCGGGCTGCGACAGGTAGCGGTAGTCGGTGACGGGCACCTTGCCGTGATAGGCGATGAAGCCGAGATTGACCGATGCTCGTTCTTCGCTGTTCGGCGGCGGTTTCAGCGTCAGTGCCTCCGGCCTGCCGGAGAACGGATAGTCGAGTTCGGCAGCGATCACGCGAGTCCCTCGCTCCGGCGGTGCAGGAGAATTGCGGGGCTGTACGGTTGCGCGCGCCGCAAGCCGTTGCGTACGATCTCGTATCTCGACTTTCCCGATTTCCGGTTTGATGGCGTTACCGTCCGCGTCGAGAACCCTGAAAGTTGAGCCTGTCGCCTTGGAGAGCGTGGCGGGGTCGGGCTCGGAACCGGCCGGGATCACGGCCGCACTACCCGGGACGAATGCAGGATAGTCTGGGAAGTCGATTTCAAGACGCACACGGACCCGGTCGTCGAGGACCGTGACCTCGGCAAAGTTCGGCGCCGTGTCGGCGCCATTGGTGTTTAGAAGGTCCGCCTGCGCGAACTCCGGCCAAATGGCGAGGGCCAGAGCTGGAAAGAAGCAAACGCGCAGTAGGCGCGCCTTCCTGGCAAACCTCCGAGGATCAAGCCAACGCATGGCGCTGCCCGATCACTCCTCCCCGCTCTTTTTCTCGTCACCTGGGTAAGGGAACTCACGACCGAGCATCTTGCCCGCCTGTTCGTAGATCGGCCGAAGAACGTCGTCGACATCCCAAGTTCCATCAGCGATATAGTCCGAGTAGCCAATTGCATCCTCCGGAACGCCTGCCCGATCTGCAAACGACTTCCGGTCAGCCATGTTGGGCAACTCGGCAGGCGCAGCGAGTGGTGGTGCCCAAGTGCTTTCTTCTGTCACGGCCTGCCGAACTCGGACGTTGTCTTTGGTTACATTCCAAACCATGAAGTCATTCGCCAGCGACAGCGGACCATCATAGGTGCTGCGAATACGCTCATAGATCGAATTGGACGTATCGAAATCATTGAAGAAGTGGTAGGCGACAGCCATGCGAGGTTTGATCTCACTCATGACCTTGCCGAACGCTTCAGGCGCAGTATGAATTTGCGTTCCGACTTGCAGGGCTTGTTCTGGCGTAAAGCGCATCTTGCTCACAAGTTCTGGTACTGCAACAAAGCACTCATGGATGGCTAAGTCTGCGTCCTTCGCATACTCAGCGAACCACTTGTTCGGATAGGTATCGGAGCTGTAGATGAATTTGAGACCATTCCACTCTAGGCTGAAACTCACAGAGCCGTCGATGGAATGGACTGCAGGGAACGAGCGGATGACAACACCATTCTCGTCGTAAATGATCTCGTTATCCCCTTTGTAGTCGAACTCGTTTACTTCCATCTCGTAGCCACGAAAATCCACTTGGCCAGCGCGGCCCGCCAAGTCCCAGTTGAGCATCTTCTGCATGTGGTCAAGCGCATAGGCCGTCCCGAGTTCGGGTGCGGCTCCGCTCGGTCCCCAAACGCGCAATGGAACGTTTCGACCCATAAGAGCACCACCTATGAATAGGTCGTGCAAAGCACCAAAGTGGTCGGTGTGCAGATGGCCGATGAAGACCTTGTCCAGGTAGTTGTAGGGTATTTGCAGAGACGAGATTCTCTCTGCTGAGCCTGATCCAATGTCGAACAGGAATTTGTCGCCGTTCCCAAGCTCGACCAAGAAGCAGGCAGCAGCCTGCGCAGCTCGTGTGGTCGGCATGCCGGTGCCGCAGGCGATCACGCGCATCTCATCAGGTTTCAAGTCTTCAGTGCTCGGGAAATAAGTGTCGCGAGGCCGCTGGCTCACCTTGGTCGGTGAAACGGGCGGTTCCGCTTCCTCCGCCTGTGCCGGCGCAACAACGCTTGTCGTGCTTTGCTTCAGCCGCTGCAGCAGCGCGTCGGGGGCAAACGATGTCCAGCCGAGACCAAGACATGCGGTCGTGAAAAGAGCAGCAAGTTTCGTAGACAGTTGCATGAGATGCCTCCGCGTTTCCCGCGGGCACTCGTGCACGGTGCCCTTCATCTTGGGACGGAGTCTACCATAGCACTCCGTCTTGAAGTCTACCTAGTTCGGGGCGGGGATGTCCGCGCCAAGCTGCTTTTTGGTTATATCGTAGATGTTATGCACGACTTCACTGAACACTTCGCGGCCGCTCATGATGAACTCGGTGAAGCCGATGCGGTCGTTGGTATCGGCCGACAGTTTCGGCTTCACCGACAGAAGCGGCCAAGCATCCTCGTTGAACACAGCCATGCGCGTGAGAATTTCGTTCTTCGTCACGTTCGAGACCATGTAGTCCGCAGAGCAGCACCTGTTTTGCCGATCGCTGTTCGCAGAGATGGGCTTCGAGGGAGCGGAGCTAGAGTTCCGGACCCATGCGTTTTTCGCCTATCACGCCGGCAAGGACACGATCTTCCTCTCGGAGGCCACAGGCGATCTCGACGCGCGGCTCAAATGGGCGGAAGGCTTCTTCGGCAATCCGGACCTGCCCGGCGACGTGTGCGTGCTGGCGAACGTTGGGTCTGACGCCTGAGCGTAGGCCCAGCTGATCACGCTTTGTTGCTTTAAGGCAAGAACAGGCGTGCGTGAGTCTGAGCTCGAGTTAATCCGCCTGGGGTGGCACCGCGCCGAACCGTCCGAAGATTTCCTCAAGACTCTCGGCGTGATGGTCGGCTAGGTTCGTGCCGTGCTCAAGCCCGTCGCCAAACACCATGGCGCCGGCACCCTCCGCAGGAGCCAACAGCGACTGGCGTGCCGACGCGCGCTGGCCGAGGGCTCCGCCCAGAACCTCTTTCAGAATCTGGCCGAAGATGCCGCCGCCTTGCGGTTGCGCCTGTCCGCGGCCCGAGGGGGTCTGTTGACCGGGAAAGCCAGAGTCACCCGGGCCGACGATCACAGGTTTCACCCGCCCTTCCTGGACGGCCTTGCCGAGCTCTTTGAGGATCTGCCCGAAAATGTCGCCGTCCGGAGCGCCTGATCCGCTCGGGAAGGTTTGGTCGCCGCCGGATACTGGCGGCTTTGGAACCGGGTGCGATTGCGGGTTGGTGCGGGGCATCTCCGGCGCGGCATCGGGGACCGGGAACTTCGGTGGCCCCGCCTCCGCGGTTGCGTGGCGGCCATCGCCAATGGAATCCAGAATATCGCCGATCGGCGGCACGGGACTTTGTCCCGGCTGATAGGGGGCCGATGACGCGCCACCCTGCTGGAAAATCTCGCGGAAGATATCAAAGATCCCGCCGCCGCCTGGCCCGGGGCTTTGCTGCCTCGGCGCGGGTTGTTGCGGCGCCGGCTGCTGCGGGGCTGGGGCAGCCTGGCCCGAACCGCCGCGCATCAAGCCAGACAGCAGCATCCCGACCAGAACCGGCAGGATCTTCTCAAGGATCGCGCCGCCGATGCCGGAGAGTTGCTGCGCATGGGCTGCGACGGCCCGGGTGGCCTCGGGCGATCCGAAGAGATTGGACATGACAGCGCTCCCAGCGGCAACGCCTTCTGGCGAGAGCGCGACTTCGGGGTCCTCGTACATGGCGTAGAGACTTGGCTGCCGGCCGGCCACGTCGAACAGTTCGCCTAAGCCCTCGGGTGTCGCCGTGGAGCGCTTTAGGCCCATCGAGATCGCCGGTAAGAGCGCCGCGACGGCGGACTCGGTTTGTTCGGGTGTCAGGTCATAGGCGCGCGCGATCAGGCTCATGGGATCGCCATGCTGAGAGCGTGCAAGAATCTCCTGCAAAGTCGCCATGCTGGGTTCTCCTTTCGAGGGTCGCTTTCGGCTCAGGTACTCAAGGTCTTCTGAATATCGGTCAGGGTCGCCTTCTCCGCATCGCTGACCTTAACTCCACCGAACCCGAGAAAGCCGCCTTCCTTTGAGGCCTCGGCCACTTTCTTGCTGATCTCTTCGAGCCAGGCCTTGAAGGCAGCGGCATCGTCGGGGGCCTTTGCATCGAGGATCCCGGCCACCTCTGTAAGCGCGGCCAGCGTTCTGGGCACGATGTCGCCCGGTTCGGCGCCGGCGAAGCGGGTCCGCAACGCCTCCTTGATTTCGCCGCGACCGTCGGCGGTTGCGAAATCGGCGACGACTGCCTTGACCAATGGATTGGCGCCGGGGTCGGTCTTGGCGGCGACTAGGGCCGTCCCGCTTGCGAACGACTCTTTGAGCATGCCCCAAAGTCCGCTGGGGTCCGCCGCTGTGATCGCCATGCCAGCGATGGTCGGGCTCATTAGAATCTTTGTCCATTCCTCGGTGGTGAAGCTCTGCTTGTCCGTCATAGGTACCTCCTCTTGGAAATACGCCCATTATCTATTCAACTACGCACCCATGCCACGTAGGACATCCGTTATTCTGGAAAATAGCTGGAATTTCCTCTCGCGGCAGCCTGTCACAATAGATTTGACTGCCGCTTGCCATGTGTGGGCAATTTTTTTTGATCCTACTTTAACAGATGACCGTTTATATCGGAGTAAGCGTTGGATATGGGTATGAGATACGGCACTTTCCAAGGTACTGGAGAGTGCGATGAGCAACCAGAGGGGATTGTATGCGTTTAGCAAAATCTAGCGCCGTTGGTCCGCTTTCGGCGATGCTGGTTATGACTTTTGCCGCGTGCGCGATCTTTGCCTGTGAGGCCTCAGCGGAAGCCAGCAAAGATTCGGTCGGAATTGAGCTCAACAAGTTGAGTGATGAAGCAGACGGGTGCCACGCATACTTCGTTTTCCATAATCAGGGCAACGATGACTACAGGAAGTTGAAGATCGATTTAGTAATTTTCAATTCCGAGGACATCTTTGAGCGCCGCTTCGCAATGGAAGTCGCACCGCTTGACGCCGAGAAACGCACCGTGAAGTTGTTCGAGTTGAAGAAAATGGCATGCGACAAGATTGGAAGCTTTTTGATCAACGGAGTTCTTGAGTGCGAGCAGAATAGACGTAAGCAAAAAGAATGCGTCCAACGACTCGTTCCGTCGAGTCGCGTGGATGTGAAGCTAACAAAGTAGGATGGCGCCGGAATCTCGTATAGCGTCACGTTGCTACAATCCCGCTGAAGGAATAGAGGCTCGGCCGATATGCTTTAGCCAACCGTCAGAAATTATTATGTCCTTCGTCCGTCTCCTCTGCTCAGCGATGATCCTCTCGGCAAGCTACCCGGTTTGGAAGGCTGTCGCGGAGCCAGCACTTCGTGACGCGAGCGCGCCCCAAATCGCTGCAGTATCCGAAACCCTCCCCGTTGAACTTGTGCCGACGGGTTCCAGCCACATAGTCGAGGTGACTGTATCTCATGAACAGGACGAGGTGTTGCCCTCGGATGAGCAGCTTAAGGACAGTCCCGACGGGCTGCATCTAATGAGCCCGATCACGGTCTCCGGTAGCGTCAACGATTGGGCCTCTGCTGGTCGGGAAGAGGCCAAGCTCCCTGAGGCTGAGCCACTTGAGGCCTCCAGTGTGCCAGCAGTGGAAATCAAGATGGCTCGTCTCGAGGTGGACGACCTCATATCAATCGGTTCAGGAGGTCTCTCCATAGAGAAAGTCATGCGCGAACCTCTCTTGAGCAGTCTTCGCGTGGAACCGATTGAGCCCATAGAGTTGGAGTTTACCGAGATTTCTGGGCAGATTCTGGTCGACCCCTTGACGCTCATCATATCGCTGAAGGATCAGCGGCTGGATGTCTATCGTGGTCTTAAACGCGTGGAGACGACGCGCATCTCCAGCGGCAAGCGCGGATACGAAACTCTTACAGGGGTCTTCGGCATTCTGCAGAAGAAGAAGGAGCACTATTCTAATCTTTATGATTCCGCGCCGATGCCATGGATGCAGCGTCTCACTCGTTCCGGCACTGCATTGCATGCGGGAGCTGTCCCAAATCGCCCGGCGTCACACGGCTGTGTGCGTCTGCCGCATTCCTTCGCACCAAAAATCTACGGAATGACCGAGATTGGCGGAAAGGTTGCGATGCTAACTGGAAGCATGGTCGAGCCCAAGCGGATCGAGAGTTCGACTCTTGTCATGCCTGTATCCCAGACGGATCCGGGCACGACGCGAATAGTGGCGAGTGTGGACGCGGGCCTTCGGGAGGGGGCCAGGGCGGCGGTCCTGTCGTCCAAGACCAAGCTTGCAAACGCAATTGATGCAGAAGCGGACGCTGAGGACAAAGCACATTGGCATATTCTGGTAACTCGTCGCGAAGAACGGGATATCGCGATCGGCTCGCAGGAGGCTCTCGCGGCCATGGGTTATCTGAAACCCGAGGACAAGTTTGTCGGCTATCTCGGCAATGGCACTAAGAAGGCGATCCGGGCTTTCGAAAAGGACCACGGCTTGCGCCCGCGCGGGCTTTTCACCGAGGAGGTCGCAGCGAAGATCTACCAGGCCGCGGGCAAAGGGCCGCTCCCTGACGCCTATCTTTTTCTGCGCAAAGGGTTGAGTCGTGTGCGGCACGTTCCGGTACAGCTCCGCGAAGCCAAGAAGCCACTCGGAACGCATTTATTCACCTATGTGCATCCCAGCGATGGGAGCGAGCCGGGCTGGGTAGGGTTTAGCCTTGAGGGCGAAGATTCAAAGAGCGTACTCGACAGGATCACCATCCCCGAAAACATGCGGGATCAAATTTCCATGGGCCTGACGCCGGGCGCCTCGTTAATCGTCGCCGATGTGGCCAAGCACTCTTCCGTCCTTCCCGAGGGTGATGACTTCATAGTACGCACCAACGACTCGGCGGCATCAAACGTGGTGGCCGAGAAGGCGAAGGCCGAGAGGCGTAGAACTGCTCGGCGGACGCGCGCCGCCAAGCCAAAAAGAAGGACGGTGCAAGCGAGACCGAAGCAAAGGACGGTGCAAGCGAGACCGAAGCAAAGGAAGGCGACTTTCAAGCGCAGAGCCTCTGGCAAGCGCGGATTTGGGCTCTTTCGCCGCCCCTAAACTGTTGTTTTCCTAACCGTCGTCGCGAGTCCTCTCGTAGCTATCTCGTAAGCGCCGTCTAAGCAGCTTGCCGTTCAGGCCCTTGGGCAAGGTATCAACTTCAGCGTAAATGCGCGGGCATTTGTATCGGGCGAGCCTTGCCGCCGCGTACCGCTCCAGATGGATGTGCTCAACCCGACCTTTGGGCACATAGAACGCGACGATCACGGTCGTGTGTGCCTTGACCGAGACTTCTACTGCCGCGCTTTCGGCAACATTTGGATGGGAGTTGAGCACGTTCTCAACTTCGAGGGGCGATACGCGAATGCCGCCGGCATTCATCATGTCGTCGTCGCGGCCAAGATAGGTGAGCGCACCATCCTCGGCCATGCTCACCAGGTCTCCCGTGAGAAACCATTCGCCGTCGAAGCGGGCTTCGGTCTCCGCCGTCGCGCCCCAATAGAACAGCATCACGCCGGGGTCCCGCCGCGAGACGCCCAGCACTCCAGGTTTGCCACATCGCACCGGTCCGTCCTCGCCCAGCACCGCCACGCGCCGGCCGCTCTGGGGAAAGCCCAGCGTTCCGGTGGGCGCGGGATGGCCGGGACTGCCTGAGACGAACGTTGAGCATTCGGACATGCCGAACGCCTCAAAGATTGGCGTGCCTGTCGCCATCTCCCACGCGTCCCGCGTCGCATCGGGCAGCTTTTCGCCCGCCGAAAGGCCGTGCCGCAGCGAAGGGCAGCGGCCTGGCGGGGTCCTGAGAAGCTGCCGGTACACCCCGGGCGAGGCGGCAAACATCGTTGCACCATGCGCCTCGATCAGAGCGCCAAGCCGGTCGGGCGCAACCCCGCTCACCGGGACGAGGGCGGTCGCGCCCCGCGACCACGGATCCAGCAACCCGGTTCCGAGCGTATAGGTCCAGTTGAAAGACCCCGCATGCAGCAGCCGGTCGTCCTCGGTGAGCCCGTACCAGCCGTCCCACATCATCCGCCGGGCCCAGATCGCCCGATGCGCATGGGTGACTGCGCGCGGCGACCCGGACGTGCCGGACGTATAGATGATGTAGCCGGGACGTTTTGGATCACCGAGAACATAGGCGCTGGGCGGAAAGTCGTACAGTGCCCGGAAATTGCCAGCGCTCAGAATTGGGCAGGGCGTGTTCGCCGGCACGGCGATCTCGTCTCCGGCCACGATCAGCGCCGGCGAGACGTCCTCGACGATACGCGCGACCTCGTCCTCCGTTAGCAGCGCGGATGTCGGTATGGGGATGAGATCGGCCGCGAGAGCTGCGAGATAGCAGATCGGAAACTCGACGCTGTTACCGAGCCGCATGAGCAGCCGGTCCCCGGGACCGAGACCCTGGTGCTTGAGCCCGGTCGCGGCGCCGAGCACCGCCGATTCCAGCGCCCCATAGCTCCACGACTCCGTGCCATCGGGCGCGATCACCGAAAGCGCTGTCTTGTCGCCGAGCCTTCCGGCATGGGCCAGAACATAGGCAGCCAAATTGAATGGCTCAGGGCAGGGCGGAGGGGTGCCCTGATCGAAGATCGCATCCATGCCCTGCCTGCTACGCGCTCAGTCTGTCCGTTGCAAGCCCCCAGGTCCGTCAAGCGAACGTGATGTCATGTGTGATGACCCGCACCGGTCAAAGAGGACAGGCTCTTAACCGGCAGCGATGTGTTGTCGGGTCCCTCTTACGACGAATGGAGTAGTGCTCGTGACCGACCTGAACACAGTGACGCATTTCACCATGGAAGGGCTCGGCTTTCTCTCGACGCTCTTCATTTTCGTGGTCGGACTGATCGTCTTGGCCGTGGCCGTCGTATTCGTCATCGACATCTCCCAGACGCAGGACGCCGTACGGCGCAACTTTCCTGTACTCGGCCACTTTCGCTACGTCTTCTCGAAATTGGGCGAGTTCTTCCGGCAGTACTTCTTCGCGATGGACCGTGAAGAAATGCCCTTCAATCGTGCAGAGCGGGAATGGGTCACGACCTCGGCCAGAGGCCACGACAACACGGTCGCGTTCGGATCGACGAAGAACCTGACGCCTGTTGGCACGGTGATTTTCGTCAATTGTCCGTTTCCGACGCTCAGCGAAGATTCGGTTCCCACCCCTCCCATCACCATCGGCGCTCACTGTGACAATCCCTACGATTCTCACTCGATCATCAACATTTCGGGGATGAGCTATGGCGCGATCTCGCAGCCGGCCGTACGCGCACTGTCCAACGGTGCGAGACTGGCGGGCTGCTGGCTCAACACCGGCGAAGGTGGACTGTCGCCCTATCACCTTGAAGGGGGGTGCGACGTCGTCTTCCAGATCGGGACCGCTAAGTATGGCGTGCGGGATACCGATGGGGGGCTGGACTTGGACCGACTGCGCGCAATTGCCGAGCGCCCCGAAGTCAAAATGTTCGAACTCAAAATGAGCCAGGGCGCAAAGCCAGGGAAGGGCGGCATTCTGCCTGCCGTGAAGGTCACGCCGGAGATTGCGAACATTCGCGGCATTCCTGTGCAGCAAGCCTCGCTCTCACCGAATGGCCACACGGATATTCGCAATGTCTCCCAGCTCGCCGACATGATCGAGCTCATCCGGGAGACCACGCGCAAGCCGGTCGGATTCAAGACCGTTGTTGGTGCCTATGGGTGGCTCGATGGGCTCTGCGAAGAGTTCGGTAAACGCGGGACCGAGGCGCCGCCCGATTTCATCACGGTTGACTCAGGTGATGGCGGCACCGGCGCGGCGCCCATGCCGCTGATGGACAATGTGGGCCTGCCCGTGAAGGAGTCGCTGCCCATGGTGGCCGACATTCTCGCCCGGCATGGACTTCGAGACCGGGTTAAGCTCATCGCGTCCGGCAAGCTCATCACGCCCGCGGAAATCGCCTGGGCCTATTGCGCCGGCGCCGATGTCGTCGTCTCGGCGCGGGGCTTCATGTTTTCGCTGGGGTGCATCCAGGCGCTCAAATGCAACAAGAACACCTGTCCGACCGGGATCACCACCCACGATCCGCGGTTGCAGCGCGGCCTTGACCCGAAGGACAAGGCGGTGCGCGTCCAAAATTATGTCGAGCGCATCCGCTACGATGTGGGTGTCATTGCGCATTCCTGCGGCGTGCCGCACGCGCGTGGTTTGAAGCGCTTCCACTGCCGGATCGTGCAGAGCTCGGGGAAGTCGGTCCCGCTTAACGAACTCTATCCACCGATGGTGGCCTGACCCTCGGGCGTCAGGATGATCGTCGCGAGCGGCGGCAAGGTCAGATCCAAAGAGAACGGGCGTCCGTGACAGGGCTCTTTGTCGGCCTTGACGCCAGCGAGATTGCCTTTGCCCGAACCGCCGTAAGTCTCGGAGTCCGTATTGAGGCGTTCGATCCAACGTCCGCCAATGGGGACGCCTACTCGGTAGTTCTCGCGCGGGACCGGGGTGAAGTTGCACACCACGAGGGCTGGCGCATCGCCCTCTTTGCCCCAACGCAGAAAGGAGATCACGCTCGCCTCATTATCGGAGGTGTCGACCCAGTCGAAGCCGCGCGGCTCCGTATCGTAGACATGCAAGGCTGGCGTTGCGCGATAGAGCCGGTTGAGGTCGCCGACGAGTTTTTGGACGCCGCGATGCAGGCCGTCGGCGAGCAAATGCCAGTCGAGACTATGGTCGTGATTCCACTCCGCCTCTTGAGCGAACTCGCCGCCCATGAAGAGGAGCTTCTTGCCCGGGTGTCCCCACATGAAGCCAAAATAGGCACGCAAATTCGCAAATCTCTGCCATCGGTCGCCTGGCATCTTGTTGAGCAACGAGCCTTTGCCGTGCACGACCTCGTCATGGGACAGCGGCAGCACGAAGTTTTCGGAGAAAGCATAGAGAAGCCCGAAGGTGAGTTTGTCCTGATGATGGCTCCGATGGACCGGCTCGGTTTGCATGTAGATCAGCGTGTCGTGCATCCAGCCCATGTTCCATTTGAAGCCAAATCCGAGCCCGCCCACGTAGGTCGGCCGGGATACGCCAGGCCAGGTGGTCGATTCCTCGGCAACGGTTGTGGTGCCGGGTTGCTCCGAAAAAACGAGCTCGTTCAACCGCTTTATAAAAGCGATCGCCTCCAAGTTTTCGTTGCCCCCATACTGATTGGGTAACCACTCGCCATCCTCGCGGCTGTAGTCGAGATAGAGCATGGAGGCGACCGCATCCACGCGCAGACCGTCGATCCCGAACCGCTCTATCCAGAACAGCGCATTGCCCAGAAGGAAATTAATCACTTCCCGGCGGCCATAGTTGTAGATCAGCGTGTTCCAGTCCTTGTGGAAGCCGAGCCGCGGGTCCTCGTGCTCGTACAGCGCCGTGCCGTCGAAGCGCCCGAGCCCATGGGCATCCGTGGGGAAGTGGGCCGAGACCCAATCCACCATCACGCCTATACCGGCAGCGTGAAACCGGGCGACGAAGTCCGCAAAGTCCTCCGGCGTGCCGAAGCGTGAGGTGGGCGCGAACAGGCCGATTGGCTGATAGCCCCAGGAACCGTCAAACGGAAACTCGCTCACGGGCATCAGCTCGATATGGGTAAACCCGAGATCCCGCACATAGGGAATGAGCTTGTCGGCAAGTTCGGCGTAGGTCAGGTAGCTATTGCCCGTCCCGCGCATCCAGGAACCGAGATGGACCTCGTAGATTGAGATCGGCGCGTGAATGTTGTGGGCTGCTTCCCGATCTGCATGCCAACCAGAGTCGGTCGCCGTGCGGTTGGGTAGACCGTGTACGATCGACGCCGTTGCAGGCGGATGTTCTTGCTGAAAGCCGAACGGGTCCGACTTCAGCGGCAGGACTTCGTTGCCGGGGCCCACGATTTCGTACTTGTATAGTGCGCCGGCTATAAGGCCCGGAACGAAGATCTCCCAAACGCCTGCTTCGGGGCGCTTGCGCATGACGTGGCGGCGGCCGTCCCAATCGTTGAACGGTCCGACCACGCTGACACGCGTCGCGTTGGGCGCCCAGACCGCGAAGCTGACGCCGTCCACGCCTTCGTGGCGGGTGAGGTGAGCCCCTAGCTTCTCGTAGATCCGCAGATGGGTGCCTTCGCTCAACAGATGCAGATCGAGCTCGCCGAGGATCGGTCCGAAGCGGTAGGAGTCATCGATTTCCTCGACCTTGTCATCCCGCACGATGCGCTTGAGATAGGCGCTTGTGAACGTCATCGGCACCTTGGCTCCGAAGAAGCCCGCCTTGTGCAAGCGAACCAGAGGAATTTCCTCGCCTGTCTCCGGATCGAACACCGTGACGGACTCCGCATCCGGCAGGAAGGCCCGCAACGAGGCACCGTCGCGGGACCGCTTCAGTCCGAGGACCGAAAAAGGATCGCCATGTTCGCCGCGCGCGATGGCATCCATCTCAGCCTGGCTGGGCATCCAGCTCTTGCGCGGCAGGTCTTTCGAGGTCGGGACGGGGCGGGTCACGGTCTAATCTTTCATGGGTCTGACAGTTCGAAGCGTATGGCTATCTGGAAAAGGAAAGGATGACGATACTGCGGCGTGGGTTAAGTTTTCAGCCCAACAGGTTCGCGCCGTCCTCTTCGAAGCACAGGCGACAGCCCGGTTCTGGACCAAACTTTATGGTGCGGGCGGCTTAGGTGCGCTTCATGCCCAGCGGCCTGCGGCGGCGCGGTCGGCGAACCAGAGCACCTCTCCGCGCGCGGTGATATGGGAAGCAGGGAAGCTGTGGTTGCCGGACAGGATCTTGTCGAGGACCTCGCGCTTGCCTTCGCCCGACACAAGAAAAGCGACGATCTCGCTCGCGTTGATCGCGGGATAGGTGAGGGTCACGCGTTCTTCCGTGCGCCCCTTGGGCACCGGCGCCACCCAGCGGTCGTGCACCTGCAGTACCGGTTCATGGGGCAGGAGCGACGCGGTGTGGCCGTCATCGCCGAGGCCCAGCAACGTAATGTTGAGCAAGGGCCTGTCGGGTTTGAGCGTGTCCGCGCCGTAAAGGCTTTTCAGCATCGCCTCGTAGTCCTGAGCGGCTTCGTCGAGCGTGATTCCATCCGTTCTGAGAGGATGCACGTTCTCCGGCGGAACGGGCACGTGCGAGAGGAAGGCCGCCCGCGCCATGCCGTAATTGCTGGCGGGGTCGCTCGGCGGTACGAAGCGCTCATCGCCGAGGATCCAATGAACCCGGTCCCAGGGCATCGCAGACTTTGCCGGCTCCTGCGCGAGGAGTTCATAGAGGGGCTTGGGCGTATTGCCCCCGGACAGGGCCACGATGGTTCGCTCCGAGCGGCCGGCCGCGTGCTCGCATAGGAAAGCGGCTCCCTTCTGCGCCAGATCGGCCGCGTCCTCGCAAAGCCGCAATGTCCCAAATGCCGGTGTCATATCGCCTGCCTCATCTCGTTACAGGGTCGGAACAAGATAGGGGCAGAAAGTGACGAACGTCACAACCATGGGAAAAGAAGATGCTTAGGAGATGTCCGAGCTTCGACTCATGGTTTCGACTCGGGCTAGGGTGCGAGCCGGCCTGGACCCGCGCATGGGATTCTCATGACCCAAGTTATTGCCCAAGACATCGTTGTCGCCGCATCCATCTTGTCCGCCGACTTCGCCAAGCTCGGCGAGGAGGTTCGGGCGGTCGACGAGGCCGGGTGCGACTGGATTCAGATCGACATCATGGACGGGCATTTCGTGCCCAACATCACCATGGGGCCGAACGTGGTGAGGGCCATCCGCCCGGAGACAAAGAAGCCATTCGATGTTCATCTCATGATCGCGCCGTGCGACCCTTATCTTGCAGACTTCGCCGAGGCGGGCGCGGACATGGTGACGGTGCATGCGGAGGCGGGCCCCCATTTGGATCGGTCGCTCCAGCTCATCCGGCACCTCGGGATGAAGGCGGGTGTCGCGCTGACGCCTTCGACCCCAGAAAGTGCGATCGAATACGTGCTCGACAAGCTGCACCGGGTTCTGGTGATGACGGTGAATCCGGGCTTCGGCGGTCAGAGCTTCATCTCCGCGCAGCTCGACAAGATCCGGGCGATCCGGAAGATAATTGGCGACCGGCCGATCCATCTTGAGGTGGACGGCGGCATTCATGTGCATACCGTGCCCCTCGTGGCAGAGGCCGGCGCAAACGTCCTCGTATCCGGCTCGGGCGTGTTCGACGGCGGTGACTATGCGGGGAACATCAAAGCGATCCGGGATGCGGCCGAGACCGCGCGTGCGGCGGGCGCCGTCACCTAGCTACAGGTCTCGCCCCATTTGTAGAGGGCTTTCAGCACCGGCGCGAGCGAACGGCCTTTTTCTGTCAAAAGGTATTCGTAGCGAGGCGGATGGTTCTCATAGAGCCGCGCTTCAATCACGCCCTGAGTCTCGAGCAATTTGAGCCGGGCGGACAGCGTATTGGGCGCGATGCCCGGAAGCCCCTCCGCGAGTCCCTGGAAGCGCAAGGGCCCTTTGCGGAAAAGATCGCGCAGGATCAGCAGCGACCACTTCTCGCCTACGATGTCCAAGGCCCGCGCAATGGGGCAATCGGTTATGCCGTAACCACCAGCCATGACTCCCACTTAGCAAGTAAAATCATTTTGTCAAGTTACTATAAGTTGACAAGTCACTATAGAAAACATAGTGTATATGCAGGCTCACGATCAGGAGGATGTTCCGATGCCCGCGACCAATGCTGACAGCTACACCAGGACCTGGAATACGGATGGCGAGATTGCCGCCGTTGCACTGCCGGACGGCACGAGGCTCCGTTATCTGAAGACAGGCGAGGGGCCCGCCCTCGTTCTGTTGCACACGCTCCGGACCCAGCTCGACTATTTCCAGCGTCTCATTCCGCTGCTTGTCGATCGCTTCACGATCTACGCCGTCGACTTCCCGGCGCTTGGCTGGTCCGACATCACGCCCGGCACCAGTTACGAGGAGCCCGCGCTCCGGAAGGCTGTGGTTGATTTCATCGAAACGCTTGGCCTCGAGGATGTGACGCTTGTCGGCGAATCCATCGGCGCGACGGTCGCGTTGACTGTTTCGACGGAGATCCCGTCCCGCACTCGACAGGTCATCGCGCTGAACACCTACGACTATCCGCAAGGTGTGGAGCGCGCGAACCTACTCGCTAACGTAATCATCAAGGCCCTGCGGGCACCGGTCATTGGACCGGTCTTCTCAACACTCACGAACCGGATGATTCTCGGCGGCATCATGGGTGGCGGTCTCCACGATCCAAAGAAGCTACCCAAAGACTTCGTTCTGGAGCAGCTCAGGAGCGGCAGTCGTCCCGGCTACGCGACTGCGGACGTGAGCTACTACCGCGCCCTGCCAAGCTATATCGCGGCGCGCCGGCTTTATCCGCGCATCGCGGTACCGGTGACGTTTATCTATGGCGAAGACGATTGGTCGAAGCCGCAGGAGCGAACGGATGCAGCCCATCTCGTGCCGGGTAGCCGCATGATCACCTTGCGGGAGGTGGGCCATTTTTCGGCTCTGGAACGCCCCGAGGAGATTGCACGGCTGGTCACCGAAAGTTCGGCCTCGAAAGTGAACGGATCGAACCGGCGGAGCGCATGAATATGCGACTGGAAGACCATCCCACCGTTCGGCGTCTTGAGGCCTCACGCCACGACGGCACGAGCGACGCGACTCCAGCGTCGATCGGCGCCGAGGAGCTTCGCCAGCTCGCGTTGGACTGCGGCGCGGCCGATGCGGGCCTTATCGAAATTGCGCGCCCGGCCCTTGAGCCCCAGCGCGACGAGCTCTTGCGCAACTATCCCTGGACCAAAACGCTCGTCGCGTTCGTGGCCCGTATGGCGCGCGGGCCGATCCAAGGACCGCCGCGCTCCGTTGCAAATCTCGAATTCCACCGGGCCGGGCATGACATCGATCATATCGGGGCAGCCATCGTAGCAAAGCTCGAGGCGCGCGGCATCCGGGCGGTCAACCCGTCAATGGGGTTCCCCATGGAAATGGGAAGCTCCGTGCCGTGGCTCATCTCTCACAAGCCCATCGCGGTCGAGGCTGGCCTCGGTCACATGGGCATTCACCGCAATCTCATCCATCCCAAGTTCGGCAATTTCGTCCTGCTCGGCACCGTGCTGACAGAGGCGGTCGTTGAAACCCGTAACGCGCCGATCGACTACAACCCTTGCCTGGAGTGCAAGCTCTGCGTTGCCGCGTGCCCGGTGGGTGCGATCGGGGCCGATGGATCGTTCAACTTTTCCTCTTGCCTCACGCATAATTACCGAGACTTCCTGGGCGGCTTCACCGACTGGGCCGAGCAAGTCGCGGACTCGCGTGATGCGTTTGAGTATCGCGAGCGGGTGAGCGACACGGAGTCCATGTCCATGTGGCAGTCTCTGGCCTTTCAGCCAAATTACAATGCGGCCTACTGTCTGGCCGTATGCCCGGCTGGCGAAGATGTCATCGGACCTTACCTCAAGGACAAGCAGCGTTACATGGAGGAGGTGGTGCGGCCGCTCCAGGAGCGGCCCGAGCCCCTTTATGTAATGGAGGGGACGGACGCAGCAGACATTGCGCGGCGGCGGTTCAAGAACAAAACCGTGAAGCCGATCTCCAACGGTATCCGGGCCCGGAGTATCGACACGTTACTGACGTTCATGCCGGTCTACTTCCAGCCCAATCGATCGAAAGGCTTAGACGCCATTTTCCATTTTGTCTTTACGGGCGCGGACCCGCGCGAGGCGACGATCACCGTCTCCAAACGCACCATTGAGGTGAAAGATGGGCTCATCGGCGAGGCGGATATTCACGTCACGGCCGACTCAAAAACATGGCTAGACTTTCTGGCTGCAGAAAAGGGTTTGCCGCTGGCACTGCTGCGCCGAAAAATCCGCATCAAGGGAGATCCGAGACTGCTGCTCGCCTTCGGCAAATGTTTCCCATCCGCCTCGCCGCGCAGAAAGAAGGTCGAGATCGTTCCGGAGACGTCCGCTATGAGGAGCGGTCCCGCTCGCTTCCTTGCCAACGACCCGGCAACCGGAAAAATACGGTGGCAAGGCAAGCTCGTTCTCGCCGAGACCGAGCGCGTGACCCACAACGTGACGACCTTCCGTTTGAAGACACCAGATGGGAGGCCCATTCCCTTCGACCATCACCCGGGACAGGTTCTCACGCTAAGCGGGACACCGGGCGGCGTGCCCACCAAGCGCTCCTATACCATCGCCTCGTCCCCCAACTGGCGTGACAGCGTCGAGATCACGGTGAAGCGCGAGGAGCATGGTCTGGTGTCGCGCTGGCTGCATGACGAACTAAGGCCCGGCGATACGCTCGATGTGGAATCGCCGAACGGCACGTTCTACTTCACTGGGGAGGAGGCCGACAGCATCGTGCTGATTGCCGGTGGTGTCGGTATCACGCCGATGATGAGCATCGCCCGCTATCTTACCGAGAAGGAGTGGCAAGGGGAGATCCATCTGGTTCTGGGTTTCCGCACCGAAGCGGATCTGATCTTTCGCGACGAGGTCGCCGCGCTCGCGGCGCGCAATCCCAATCTTCATGTCGTCACCGCCCTCACCCGCCCCAACCGATCTTGGACCGGGCGGCAGGGTCGGGTCGACGCTACGCTGCTCGCTGAGGTTCTTCCTGACGTTGCTGCACGACACGCTTATATCTGCGGTCCGTTAACCATGATGGACTCCACCAAGGCAAATCTGGTGGCACTCGGCATGCCGCAAGCGAACATCCACATGGAGGCGTTCGGCACGGACAAACGCGACCCAACACGGCGGCACAGTAGCGTGGAAGCCGCGATTGCCGGCAAGGTCCTGTTCGATCTGTCCGACGCCTTGGCGCCTCTGGAAGAAGGGGCGACCATCCTCGATGCCGCCGAAGATGCGGGCGTCTTCATCGACAATGCCTGCCGCACCGGCACTTGCGGCGCTTGTCGCATCAAGCTCCATGCCGGCGACGTGTCCATGGCGAACGACGATGCCCTCACCGAGCAAGACAAGGCGGACGGTTACGTCCTCGCCTGCCAAGCGCAGATTTCGAGCGACGTCGCCGTCGAAGCCTAAGCCGTGCCGGGCGAGGCATTACGAGGCCTTGTGGGCCCGGTAACGTTCGATCAACGCATTGGTCGACGAGTCGTGGCTGAGTTTGGGCACATCCTTCGACTCGAGTTCGGGGATGATGCGGTTCGCGAGCACCTTGCCGAGCTCCACACCCCATTGATCGAACGAGTCGATGTTCCACACGGCCCCTTGCGTGAACACGCTGTGCTCGTAAAGCGCCACGAGCCGCCCCAGCGTCTTCGGGTCGAGTTTGTCGGCGAGGATCATGTTAGAGGGACGGTTTCCTTCGGTCACGCGGAAGGGCGTCTGCGCAGCTGGTGAGCCTTCCGCGGTCAGCTCCGGCGCCGTCTTGCCAAAGGCCAGCGCCTCGGCCTGCGCGAACACGTTCGCCATCAGCAGATCGTGCTGGTGAGCGAGGGCGCTTAAGGGCGTGAGAAAGCCGATGAAGTCGCACGGGATCAGCTTCGTGCCTTGATGGATGAGCTGGTAGAAGGAGTGCTGCCCGTCGGTGCCCGGCTCGCCCCAGATGATCGGGCCGGTCTGCGTCTTCACATGCACGCCGGCCATGTTCACGTGCTTGCCGTTGCTCTCCATTTGCAGTTGCTGCAGATAAGCTGGAAAGCGCTTCATGTGCTCCGAATAGGGGAGAACGGCCAGCGTCCGCGCTCCAAAGAAATTGTCGTACCAGACCGTCAGCAGCCCCATCAGCATCGGCAGGTTCTGCTCCACCGGCGCGGTGCGGAAATGCTCGTCCATCTCGTGGAAACCTGCGAGCATGTCGCGGAATCCGCCCGGCCCAATCGCGATCATGGTGGATAGGCCAATGGCCGAGTCCATGGAGTAGCGTCCGCCGACCCAGTCCCAGAACTCGAACATGTTGGCTGTGTCGATGCCGAACTTCTTCACGCCTTGGGTGTTGGTGGAGTTGGCGACAAAATGCTTCACGACGGCATCCTCTGAGCCAAGCTTGCCCACCGCCCAAGCGCGCGCCGTTGCGGCGTTGGTCATGGTCTCGAGCGTGGTGAACGTCTTCGAGGAGACGATGAACAGCGTTTCTTCGGCGTCCAGGTCGCGCGTGGCTTCCTCGAAGCAGGCCCCGTCCACGTTCGAGACGAACCGGAACGTCATGTCCCGGTCCGAATGGGGCCGGAGCGCAAAATAGGCCATCTCCGGCCCGAGGTAGGAGCCGCCGATCCCGATATTGATGACATTCTTGATGCGCTTGCCCGTATGGCCGACCCAGGCGCCGCTGCGAACCTTCTCGGCGAAGGCCGACATGCGGTCCAGCACCGCATGCACATCCGGCACGACATTGTGGCCGTCTACCTCGATCACCTCGTCTCGGGGCGCGCGCAAGGCCACATGCAGCACCGCGCGGTTCTCCGAAACGTTGATCTTGTCGCCGCGGAACATGGCGTCACGCCGTTCGGCGACCTTCCGCTCCTTGGCCAATTTGGCGAGGAGCGACACGGTTTCTTCGGTGATGCGCTGTTTCGAGTAGTCCAAGGTGAGGCCTGCGCCCTCGACCGTGAATTTCTCAGCGCGGGCCGCATCGTCCGCGAAAAGGTCACGCAAATGCGCATCCTTGATTTTGTCGTGATGGGCGGCCAGCTTTTGCCAGGCGGGCGTATCGGTGACGTTGGACATCGGAATAGTCTCCCTTAGCCGAGCGCCTTGCTCTTGGTTTCGATGGACTGCAGCAGGTCTTCCCACGACTTTACGAAGGAGGCCGCGCCTTCCTTTTGCAGCTGTGCCGCAAGGCCTGAGACAGAAATGCCGGCTTTTTCGAAAGCGGCGAGGATGTCCTCGCAATCGCCGCCGTCGAGGGACAGCACGCCGTCGAGCTTGCCGTGATCGCCAAAGGCCAGCAGCGTCTTGTCGGGCATGGTGTTGACCGTGTTGGGGGCGGCGAGCGCCTCGACGTAGAGCGTGTCGGGCGCAGCAGGGTCCTTGGTGCTGGTTGAGGCGAAGAGCAGCCGTTGGGGTCGCGCGCCCATGGACTCGAGCCGCTGCCAGCGGTCGCTGTCCAACAGTTTACGATAGTCGCGATAAGACTGGTGTGAGACCGCGATGCCGAGCTTGTCTTTCAGCTCCGCTGGCACCTTGTCCAACACCGCCTTGTCCCAGCGGCTGACGAAGATCGAGGCGACGGAGCGCACATCCGGCGAAAGCCCTTCGGCCACGCGCCGCTCGAGCCCCTTCATATAGGCGTCGGCCGCCTTCACGCAGTGCTCGGAGGAGAACAGCAGCGTCACGTTGACGGAGACGCCCGAATAAATCGCTTCCTCGATTGCGGGCAGGCCTTCTTTGGTGCCCGGGATCTTGATGAACAAGTTCGGCTTGTGGGCACGCTCGAACAGGCGCTTGGCCGAGGCGACCGTTGCTTGCGTGTCGTAGGCCAGCAAGGGCGAGACTTCGAGCGAGACATAACCGTCGACGCTCGCGGTGCGCTGATGGGTCGGCAGGAACATGTCCGCCGCGCGCGACAAGTCCTGTAGGGCGAGCTCGAAGAACAGAGCTTCGCCCGAATAGCCCACCTTGAACAGCCGCTGGACCTCGTCATCATAGCTCGCGCTCTTCGAGATGGCGTTGTCGAAGATCGTCGGGTTCGATGTGAGCCCCGTTACGGAGAACTCGTCGATATACTTCTTGAGAGTGCCGCTATCGAGCATGTCGCGGGTGATGTCGTCGATCCACAAGCTTTGACCGAGATCGTGCAGGGCTTTCGTGGGCTTCACGGGTCTATCTCCTCCTTAGGCGGGCAGATCGCACCGAAGTCGTGCATCATCAGATCAGCGATGCGGGCGATTTCGATATCCGCTGGCGGCAAGTCCTTCAGTTTTTCGGGATCGTTGGCGTAGTGACCTTGGCGCGGGAACACAGTCGTGACCGTGTCGCCCCAGGCGCGTTTGACCGCATCGAGGACGCTCAGCTTGTCGTCTACGAGAACGTAATGCGCGGCGGGAAACGCGCGCTTAACGGCGTCGAGTTCCGTTTCCTTGTGCACAAAGTTCAGGACGCGCCCGCCAAAGGCATCGGTCAGGCCGGCCCGCTCCAACTTGTGCGGCTGGTAGACGCCGTCTCCGTCGGTGAGGATCACGGGCAGTCCCCATTGGCTCACATGGCGCACGGCGGCCAGCGCATCGGGAAAAATCCGCTCGGAAAAGGGGTAGTTGATGACCCAGTTCGCCAACTGCACGACGCGCACGTCCGCTAGATGGGCGAGGCGAAACCGTTCCAGCGTGCCGAGGAAGTCCGCATAGCCATGCTTGTCACGCTGTTCCTCGTAGAGCGCCCATAGTTCGTGCTGAGCACCGTCGCCGAATGTCGCCGCAACATAGTCGCCGAGGTCGGACTTCATGCGGTCGTTGTCCAGCAACGTGTCGTCCACATCGAATAGAAAGACGGAACTGTGCGTTTCGGCCATGGGTTATCGACTATTTCGAGGTTGGATTGAGCCAGCGTCCGTCCGCGCCGAAGAGCTGTTCGGCTTCGCTGGGCCCCCAAGTGTTGGGATCGTAGCTGTAGACGGGGGTCACATTGCCCAAGATGTTCTCGACGATGCACCATTCCGCATCAACGATGTCCTCCCGGGTGAAGAGATCGCTAATGCCTTCCATGGCATCGCCCAGGAGCCGCTGATAGGGCGGTTTATCCTCAGTGCGTTGGCGGGTCAGTATCAGCTCCACGTCGTCGCCGATCATGCGGTCGCCCGGGACCTTGACGCGCGTGCCGAGCGCGATGGTCACGTCCGGCTGGATGCGGAAGCGCATATGGCCACAACCGATCGCCT
>NZ_JBAWCQ010000053.1:0-41629 GCF_049590335.1 Methyloceanibacter sp. | reverse complement strand
GCGTAGGCCGGATCGGGCGGCAGCGGCATGCCGGCAATCCCATCGACATAGAACCGTCCAAGGGCACAAAACGCCTCGCCCACATAACGGGCGATTGGGCTCGAGGCCGGAACGTCCGCATACTGATCGGCAATGTGCTGATAGTAACGGAAGGCCTTGGTTTCGTCCTTTGGTACCGCTTCGCCCTTGGCATAGAGCCGCGCGAGCTTGAGCTGTGCACCGAGGACGCCATGGTCCGCCGCGTATTCCAGCGCGGGAAGCGCCGAGTCCGGCTGACCGGCCTTCATGGCGTTCACGCCTTGGCGATAGGCATCGGTGGCCGACGTATAAGGCGGCGGTGCATCCGTGCTGCTCACGCCTGCGGGCGTCAACACGATAAAGGCCGCAAGCGCGCCGCCGATCTGAGATGCGCTAAATATCGGCATAGCACTTCCCTTCCGCCGCACCGCCGGGATGGGTTACCGCGCCTTCGCGCGCCGCACCGACTTGCTGCGCATATTTCCAGATGTAGCCGCTGTGGAACGTAGGATCGGGATGTTTCCACTTCGCCGCGCGCACCGCCAGATCGTCTTCGTCGACCTCAAGGTCAATCCGGCCGTCGACCGCATCCAGCGTGATCATGTCGCCATCGCGCACAAGAGCGATCGGACCGCAAACCGCCGCCTCGGGGCCCACATGGCCGACGCAGAAACCGCGCGTCGCGCCGGAGAAGCGGCCATCGGTGATGAGCGCAACCTTGTCGCCCATCCCCTGGCCGTAAAGCGCAGCGGTCGTCGACAACATCTCCCGCATGCCGGGGCCGCCTTTTGGCCCCTCATAACGGATGATGAGGACATCACCCTCATTGTATTGTTTTGCACTCACGGCAGCGAACGCTTCTTCCTCGCTATTGAAGCAACGTGCAGGTCCACGGAACTTCAAACTGGCTAGACCTGCGATCTTGACGATGGCGCCATCGGGCGCCAGCGATCCCTTGAGCCCCACCACGCCGCCTGTCGGTGTAATTGGGGTATCAGCAGAACGCACAACATCCTGGTCTGGGTTCCATTGAACCTTCGAAAGATTTTCGGCGATCGTCCGTCCCGTGACGGTGATGCAGTCCCCGTGCAGATAGCCGTGGTCCAAAAGCGTCTTCATCAGAAGCGGCACGCCGCCCGCCTCGAAGAGATCCTTGGCCACATAGCGGCCACCGGGCTTCAAGTCCGCGATATAGGGCGTCTTCTTGAAAATGTCGGCGACATCGAAGAGATCGAACTGGATGCCGCACTCATGGGCGATCGCCGGCAAGTGCAGCGCCGCGTTGGTCGAGCCACCCGACGCCGCGACAACAGCCGCTGCGTTCTCGAGAGCGCGGCGCGTGACGATGTCGCGCGGACGGATATTGAGCGCGAGCAGGTCCATGATCTTCTCGCCCGCGGCCATGCAGAACCGGTCCCGGATCTCGTACGGCGCGGGCGCCCCGGCTGAATAAGGCAAGGCCAAACCGATAGCCTCGGACACGGTGGCCATGGTATTGGCGGTGAACTGCGCACCACAAGCGCCCGCGGACGGGCACGCGACCTGTTCCAGCTCGTCCAAATCTTCGACCGAGATGTTGCCGACTGAGTACTGGCCGACCGCCTCAAATAGGTCCTGAACCGTGACGGGGCGTCCCCGGAACGTGCCGGGCAGTATCGAGCCGCCATAGATGAAGATCGACGGGACGTTGAGCCTGCACATCGACATCATCATGCCGGGCAGAGACTTGTCGCAGCCCGCAAGACCCACAAGCGCGTCGTAGCAATGGCCGCGCATGGTCAGCTCGACACTGTCGGCGATAACTTCGCGCGAGGGCAGCGAGGACTTCATGCCCTGATGACCCATGGCGATGCCGTCCGTCACCGTGATGGTGCAGAATTCGCGTGGCGTGCCTTGCTTAGACGCAACGCCTTGCTTCACCGCCTGCGCTTGGCGCATCAGGGCGATGTTGCACGGCGCGGCCTCGTTCCAGCACGTGGCAACGCCGACGAAGGGCTGGTGAATCTGGCCGCGGGTCAGCCCCATCGCGTAGTAATACGAGCGATGTGGAGCCCGAGACGGCCCTTCCGTTACGTGCCTGCTCGGCAAACGGGACTTATCGAACGTCTTTGCGTCCATTTACCTAATGCTGGCCAACAGTAGCCGCGCTGACGGTCATCCCTCTCAGCCAAGCCTATCAGCCAGTCGCTCCCTGGCCTGCCCCCCCTCGCCTTAATCTTGGCGAGTGTCTCACAAGACCGATGACCCACTACACTAGTTTTGATTTCACAAAGTTTTATGGCGCAAACGAGGCGCAAAGTCTTTGGTTTGTTGTAAATCAGTTACAGTCGCGGTTATTCGCACTTTTCGGCGTTCCATAACGACAGAGCGCGGGGCCTCTCGGCGCCCGTCCGTCGATCGTTCACCGCGCGCCTGCCGCAGGTTGGCAGAGCCTTTTCCGAGTCCCTATAGCGCCGCTTCAAGCCGTTTCAGTGCCTGTTCCAGCTTGGTCGCGGTCGTCTCGGCATCGGCTTTGCGCTCCCGTTGCTCTTCGACCACATGCTGTGGCGCGCGGGATACAAACTTATCGTTGGCGAGCTTGGCATCGATCTGCGTGATCTCGGCGCCGACCTTGTCGATCTCGCGCTTCAAACGGCTCGCCTCCGCATCCATGTCGATGACCCCCTGGAGCGGCAGCGCGATCGTGGCCTCGTCCAGAACGATCTGGACCGAACCCGCCGGCGGTGTCTCGGCAAAATCGATGGTCTCGATCCGAGCCAGCCGCGACAGCGTCTCCAGATGGGCGGCGACATGCTTTTTGGTCTTGTCCTCGGCGCCCGAGATCACCAGCGGCACCTTGGCGCCGGCCGGCACGTTCATTTCCGCCCGGACCGAGCGTACATTGCTGACGAGACGGATCACCCACTCGATCTCCGCATCAGCGCTTGCGTCCTGGAGCCCCTGATGGGTGGGCCAGTCGGTGAGCATCAAGAGGCTATCGCGGCGCGTGCCCTCCGGGGCACGCTTCTCCCAAAGCTCTTCGGTGACGAAGGGCATGAACGGATGTAGGAGCTGGAGCGCCTTATCGAGCACGTAAGCCGCCATGGCCCGCGTCTCGGCCTTCGCCGCCTCATCCTCGCCGGCGAAAACCGGCTTGCTGAGTTCGAGATACCAGTCGCAGTAGATGTGCCAGATGAAATGGTAGATGGCACCGGCAGCGTCGTTGAAACGAAAGCCTTCGAGCGCCTCGGTGACGGCTGAGACAGACCGCTCCAGTTCACCGGCGATCCAGCGGTTCTGCGTGGTCTGCGCGCTCTTGGGATCGAAATCGGCGACGGGAATGCAGTCGTTCATCATGGCAAAACGCGAAGCGTTCCAAAGCTTGGTCGCGAAATTACGATAGCCCTCGACCCGCGCGCCGGACAGTTTGATGTCACGCCCCTGCGCGGCCATGGCCGCGAGCGTGAAGCGCAAGGCGTCGGCGCCATAGGCGTCGATCAGCTCCAGGGGATCGATGACGTTCCCCTTCGACTTCGACATCTTCTGGCCCTTCTCGTCGCGGACCAGCGCATGAATGTAGATGTTGCGGAACGGCACTTCGTCCATGAAGTGCAGCCCCATCATCATCATCCGGGCGATCCAGAAGAAGATGATGTCGAACCCGGTGACGAGCACGTCGGTCGGGTAATAGCGCGCAAGCTCCGGCGTCTCGTCGGGCCAGCCCAGCGTCGAGAACGGCCACAGCCCGGAGGAGAACCACGTGTCGAGCACGTCCTCGTCGCGCGCGAGCGGCTCATCCTTGCCGTAATGCGCCTTTGCCACGGCTTTGGCATCGGACTCGTTTTCGGCAACGAAGATCTCGCCGTCCGGCCCATACCAGGCCGGGATCTGGTGCCCCCACCAGAGCTGGCGCGAGATGCACCAGGGCTGGATGTTTTCCATCCAGTGGAAGTAGGTGCTCTCCCAGCTCTTCGGCGCGAAGGTGGTTCGGCCGCTTCTCACCGCCTCGATGGCGGGCTTGGCGAGCGTCGCCGCATCCACGTACCACTGGTCGGTCAGGAACGGCTCGATCACCGCGCCCGAGCGGTCGCCATGCGGCACCGCATGAACATGGGCCTCGATCGTCTCGAGATAGTCGTGGTTTTCCATGCACTCGACGATCATGGTCCGCGCCGCGAACCGGAACACGCCGTTCCATTCGAGGACCTTGCCTTGCAGCTGGGGCGTCATCTCAACGCCTTGCATGAAATCGGTCTCCGGCCCGATATCGAGCCGCGCGTCCTTGCTGAGCACGCTGATCATGGGCAGGCCGTGACGCTTGCCCACCTCGAAGTCATTGAAGTCGTGCGCGGGCGTGATCTTCACCGCTCCGGAGCCCTTTTCGGGGTCCGAATACTCGTCCGCGACGATCGGAATGCGCCGGCCGATGATCGGCAAAATCACGTTCTTGCCGACCAGATGCTTGTAACGCTCATCGTCCGGATGAACCGCGACGGCGGTATCGCCCAGCATGGTCTCCGGCCGCGTGGTCGCGACCACGATGAAGGTTGAGGGATCTTCCGGATCGAAGGTGACGCCTTCGATCGGATAGCGCAGATGCCATAGATGGCCCTTGCTCTCAATCTGCTCGACTTCGAGATCGGAGATCGCGGTGAGCAATTGCGGGTCCCAGTTCACCAGCCGCTTGTCTTTGTAAATCAATCCGGCGCGATGGAGCTCCACGAAGACCTTACGAACAGCCTTGGACAAGCCATCGTCCATGGTGAAGCGCTGGCGCGACCAATCGCACGAGCAGCCGAGGCGTTTGAGCTGGCCGATGATCGTGTTGCCGGACTCTTCCTTCCACTGCCAGATCCGTTCGATAAACTTCTCGCGGCCCATGGTCCGCCGATTGGGCTCCTGCCGCTCCATAAGCTGGCGCTCGACGACTATCTGCGTGGCGATGCCCGCATGGTCGGTGCCCGGCTGCCACAACACGTCGCGGCCCCGCATGCGCTCGAAGCGCACCAGGACATCTTGCAGCGTGTTGTTGAGCGCGTGCCCCATATGGAGCGACCCGGTGACGTTCGGCGGCGGGATGACAACCGCAAATGGCTTTGCACCCTCGCGGTCGCCGCGGCCTGCGGCGAACGCGCGCGCGCCCTCCCAGGCACTATAAATGGGGCCTTCGAAATTCTTTGGTTGGTATGTCTTGTCGAGCATGGACGGTCGTGAACGCCTGGATACGTGGGCTTGTAAAGAACCGCCCAGCATGGTGGTGCTGGGCGAAACACTGCGCCTGCGCGTCCTACGACCGCAACTTCCATGCTGTCAATGATCGTCTGTGCAGACACGGCCGTCCGCTCAGTTTCAATCGCTGCACAATGCTGCCCGCGATCCAATCTTGCCCGCGAAGTTCAGTCTTGGCTGCGTTGCACCGAGTCCGAGTCGAGTTCCTCGCGGATCATGCGCGGCATGTTTTCATTCAGCCATTCGCGCAGCATCGGACGAAGCATCTCCCTGATACTGTCCTCAAGCGTCTTAGACCCGGGTGTCTCGTGCGAAGCTACGCCATTGGTCTCGCTGACGAGCACCTCGGACGCAATCTCTGGTACGGGCGGCGTGAAGACTGGTGCCGGTTCCGGCTCGGCTGGCGGCACGCCAAAGTCCTGCGGCGGCCAAAACGGCGCGCTCTCGGGCGCCGCCTCTTCGAGAACGATCGTATCCTCGGTTTCCGTCTCCGACAAAACCAGCTCGGCCTCGCCCTCCGCTTCGAAATCAAGGCTCTCAGGGGTGAACGCGGCATCCGAGGTCGGCTCCAATTCCAAAGTGGCGTCGGCTTCTGGATCCAGATGCGTTTCGGATTCCGGTGCCGGCGAGTCCATGGGGACCGCCATCGGCATGTCGCTAGGCAGCGGAATAACCCCGGTCGGCGTCTCGGCAAACTCTGCCTCAAGCGGCTCGGGGCCCATATCGGCGGCAGCCTCGAAGCTCGGGACTGGTGTCTCGAAACTCGGGGCTGGTGCAGGAGCCGCTGACGGCGACTGACCGGCCTTCAGCGCGGCGATAGCACGCTCAAGCGCGCTTGCCGCCTCCTCGCTGGCAGACAGCTTGGGCGCCTCCGGCTCAACTTGCGCAAAGCCCTCCGGTGCCGGCACTGGCGGCATCTCGGGCACAGGCGGCATTTCCGGCGCGACAAATTCCTCAGCTTGAGGGGCTGCCTCGGTCGGCTCCGCAAACTCCACGACTTCGACCGTTTCGACGAGTCCCTCGGTCTCGACGACTTCGATATCCGGCTGGAGATCGTCGGGCTGTATATCGTCCAGCTCCAGCAGGTCGCCGACCTCTTTGGTCTCGTCGACGAATTCGGGGTTGGTGTCCACGACCTCAGCAGTCGCCAGAAGTTCTTGGGGCTGATCGTCCTCAACCAGCTCCAGCCCGCCAAGCTCGCCGGTGAGATCCATGATCTCCTCGTCTTCGTTGGCCGGCGCGTCGCCGCTGGAACTCAGGACGCGGGCGATGTCGTCGATAATCTGATTATCGGCTTCGCCCTCAAGACCCTCGTGTTCGGTTTGCGCCGTGGCGGCCGATTTGTCGCCTGGGGCCTTGCCTGTTTCATCGTCTGTAATGATCCGACGGATGGAAGCCAGAATATCTTCCATCGTCGGTTCGGGAGCGCGCTCGGTGCTGCTCATAACTAAATCCCTTGCCGCCTCTCAAACTGACATTGCCCAGCCAAATCTGCCGGAGCTAATCCCAACCAATAACTTAACACAATGCTAATGGCCAAGTCTTCGATTGGCTTGATGTTTGGCGTCTATGGTTAACGTGAAGGCGTAGGAATGGTTCAGTTGCCCGCAAGGGACGGTTCTGGTGGATTTAGGCCAAAAAGCTTGTTCTTGATGATCTCATAATGCTCAAACGGATCATAATAAGGCACTGACAAGCCAAGCGTTTGGGCATCCATACGACCGATTGCCGAGTAGAGCGAATACTCAGCGACAACCCTGTCGCGCAGGGCCGAAACGAGCCCAATCTGGGAGTTCAGAAGCTCCCGCTGCGCATCCAGGACATCCAGCGTGGTACGCTGCCCCACCTTTTCTTCTTCCCGGACACCTGTCAGAGCGATCTTATTGGCCGAGACCGCGGACTCCGCGGACCGGATGGCCGGGCCCGAAGATTGCAAGATTCCCCAGTTGGCAATGACGTCCGCGTGGACCCGGAGGCGGGCGTCCTCGACCTCGCGCTTCAGCTGGTTGTTGGTCTCCTTGGCTTGACGCACCCGCGCAGAGACACTGCCGCCCTGGTAGAGCGGGACGCTGACACGGCCAGTGACCGAGGTGGTCTCGGTATCCCTGATCGACTGGCTTTGATCGAAGGCCTTGTCGTACTGGGCCTCAAGCGAAACTGTGGGAAGCAATTCGCCCATGATCCGCTCAACCGCGAAGAGTGAGGACTCCTCGTTATAGACAGCGGTAAGAATAGCGGGATTTTCGCCGTCCCCTAGCGTCATTGCCACATCCAAAGATTTCGGCAGAAGATGAAGGATGGACGGCGGCGCCTGCAGGTTCCCTGGGGGATGGCCGACAATCTGCTCGTAGGTCGCCCGGCTGGTCTTTAGGTTGGCCTGGGCGCCAGCCAGGGTCGCGAGCGCTTCGGACCGCCGCGCTTCGGCTTGGGCCACATCGGTCCGGGTCACCTCGCCCACATCGAACCGATCCTGTGTGGCCTTTAATTGCTCGCTCAGCACGCGCACATCATTCTCACGCAGGCGAACCACGGCCTGGTCGCGCACCACGTTCACATACCCGGTGGCCGCGTCGAGGAGCACGACCTGCTCCACCTGACGGAGCGTCTCGCGCTGCGCCTGCACCAAGGACTTTGCCTCACGCACGGCATTTAGGTTCTGAAACCCCCCGAACAGCAACTGCGACAGGGTGACGCCATAGCCGTGAGGATGCGTCACGCCGGTGGACCCAATTCCCCTGCTGAACGCCGCGCCGGCTCCCCGAAAATTGCTGTTCTGATTCCGATAAGCGGCGCTGCCAGAGCCAATTATGCTTGGCCTCAGTCCCGACTTGGCCAGAGCGACCTGCTCGTCGATGGCGCGCAGACGCGCCCGTTCGGCATTGAGGCGCGGATTGAGGAGGTAAGCGTCGGCGAGCGCCTGCTCCAGTGTCTCGGCTGAGGCGGATGTCGGCTCAAGACCCGATGCCGCGCCAATCAGGACCCCGAACCCGAGCGCAAGCATGCGTAGGAACGACGAACGCTCCGCACAGCGCAACGACTGGCACTTGCCCTGCAAACCAAGCACTCTTTTCAATCTCCCAACGGTCAACGGAGCCCCGACCGTTGCCACGTCTCACAATAAAGCAAGCGAAACGTCAAAAGATAGCCGGGAAGGGTCACTCCCCCGGTATTTCCGCAAAAAACTCAACGCACTGTGGGATCATCGCAACACTGGCCTTAGGCCGCTCACCTTGTCATTTTTTGCCCCACGTTCCTGCCATCGGCCCGGTCAGTCGGTGCGGCTTCCCCGAGCCCCCCTCGCCGGAGCCACAACCAAGCGGCGCGACCGAACGCCGCGCCGGTCGCAGGCTTACCTACGATCAAGGCGCGCGGGTGTATGCAAAAACCAACGAGACGCTGGACACGAGCGAGATGTGAGCTACAAGGTCCAACTCGGTGGCCACGTGGCGGAGTGGTGACGCAGCGGACTGCAAATCCGTATACCCCGGTTCGATTCCGGGCGTGGCCTCCAACAACTTAGCTGATTGACCTGCCTACGTTTTCCGCGTGTAGGCGCTTCTAATATCTACAGGCTTCCAACAGGATCGAGCGGCGGTCCTCGTCGCGAGCATGCTCCTCGAGGAACGTTCGCCTCCGCCTCCATCCTAAGCCCTCATAGAAATTGGCGGTGGTGCTGTTCCCCCTATCGCAACCCAGCCAAGCCACCCTGTACGACCGTCTTGCTAGCGCCGCTTCGGCAGCGCACAGCAAATAGCTCCCTAGGCCCTGTCTCCAGAATGCCAGGGCAATGAATAGCAGATAGACCTGATTTCCTCGTACGGTATAGAAGCCCTGGGCGTCGTCGGCGGACAGTGCGACACGGGTTGAGCCGACATGCGGCTCGGGCCCGCGCCGCGAAGCATTCGAGCATCGGCTGGTGCACAACCTCGACCGGTAGGATGTCAGCGTGCGCGCCGTGCTAGCTCAGCCACCACAACCGCGCGACCGCCTCCACGTCGTTTGCTGTCATATCGCGTATCTGCATGATGTCCTCTCAGCAATTCTCAAGGCGGCGGCCATCGTCGAGTGTCTTTAGTCTGTTCCGTTTTGCCCCGTCTGCTTCTCGTCCTTGTGGCGATCCCACCACAGGGTGAGCTGCCGCCGCCAGTGGCGTACGGCCGGCAGATCGACGGAGAGAACTAGCAAGCCTAAGGGAATCATCCAGAAGCCGAGGACGGGCAGGAAGCCCAAGAGCCCGCCGCCGACAAGCATGGTCCCCAATCCGATGCGGACCGGTTTGGATTTCGGCAGATGGAGGCGGCGGTCGAAGATGCGGATTTTTTGGGCCATGCTCGGAAACGTCGGCTCCTTGAAAGGCGCGCGCCGGAGCGCCCGCGACTTTGCGAATTTTGCCAATTCTGGTTGAACCGGCCCGACGCCGGGGATAAGACCTCCTGGCGCGCAAGGCAACCATCGCCAACTTCCGTTGGCCCGGCACGCGTAAAGCGCTGGAAAGCACGTCATCGTTTTGCTATCTAGCGCGTCGGCACGGCGCGGGTTCGACCGGCCTGCCCTGCTCCCCGGTAGCTCAGTTGGTAGAGCAAGCGGCTGTTAACCGCTGGGTCGCTGGTTCGAGTCCGGCCCGGGGAGCCAAATCTCCCAATAACTTATATCATCTCAGTTTCCGCCGCCCTTGGCTTCGGGCAACATCTCGGCAACATCCTGCAGGTTTGAGACCGCTGAGACCTTTTCTGTTGAAGCGCCGCCCCAACTCTTTTCCGGCCGCCAGATCCCAGGTCCTAAACGCGGTAGGCTGACGCTGGTACACTCAGCCTGCGCGGGGGGAAGCACAGAGGGGCTTCCCAATGACAGACGACAAGGCACGCGAGATAGCGAAGGGTCTAATCCAGGGTTACATCGGGCCGGATCACAAGGTGATCAACATCAAGGCTTTCTATTCGGCGCTGGTGGAGGCGCTGAGGGAGGCGGGGAACTGAGCACATGGACTTCATCACAGTCATCATAGCTGTGGCGGGTGTTGCCTTCTACGTTTGGGCCACGTGGGCTGACAAGAAGCAGCAAGCCCGAAGAGACCCGTTCGCGAGCCAATGGGAGAAAGAACGGGCTAGTGAAGAGCACAGCCTTAAAGCGACAGCCGGCTTCGAGAGGCAGGCGAGGCATTCCTTTGAATATGGAGTCCCGGACGCGATCAAGGGGCAGGACTTCTACATATATTCGCAGCTAGCCAAACCCTGGTTCGAGAAGCTCACCGCCAAGCATCGCTATGACGAGGACATGCTGAAGCGTTTACGTATTGACTGGCTGGAGTATCTGAACGCCTTGGAGCGTTGGCCAACCGATTTCTTTCTTTCGTTCGAGACAGATGACGAGAAGAAAGGCGAGGAATATCGGCGGGATGGCGATCTATTGAGGTCCCGCGCTCGCGTTATCGAGAATGGCTTTGCCGCTGCGATCGGTGAGGATGCAGAGCACGAACTGGCCCGGGTTCGAGAAAAGGACAGAGACTGCTTCAACAAGTGGGGAGAGATTGCGCCGAAGGGAAAGAAGTTCTGTATCTTCACTGGGGAGCTGGAGGACTACGACGGTGATAACGATGAAGATGATGGCGTTAGCTCGATTGACGTGAAGCTAAAGTGCTTAGACGCACGAAACTGCATTCCAAAATTTGCGCACCCAGAGACACGACAAGAGGCCCTTGATGAATACCGACGCCTTGTCAGTGATGCTTTGAGGGAAGCACTGGAAATTTCAGAGGACGTCGACCGAGATGTGGCTCTTCGGCATATCATCGACCTTAGTTGTGAACTGAAGGACTTCACGACCGCCGATGCAATTCGGCCATGTTAACTAACGATGCCCAGTGGCGAAATGTTGCGCAGGCCATTTCTGTGGCGAGAGGTGAACAGAGCCCGTCATCAGGAGCTGCTTAGTAAGAAGAGCGGACACGCGCTGAGGAATGCGAGCGAAATGCAGACGCTGACATAGCGCAGTTTCTCACACTCGATGAGGCGCGGCGGATTGCTGTGAATGTTGCTAAACTACCGCGGCTTTGAAAAGCCGAAAACATGGGAGAGTAGAGCCGTGGCAGCTTTCATCCAAAAAAAATGGGCGTGTTGCTTCTCTCTTTCTCATTCCGTTCCTTCTGAACGGGTGGGATGACTTGGAAGAAGCGTCTGTTACCCGCAGGGGATCAAAGTAACTCTTCACGTCCGCATCAATCCAGTTATCCTCTCTCCTGGCCTCACGAAACCCCAAATCGATTTTGCTGAGGAAGCACAACTCTGCGACCAGATAAAGAACGCCATATCGTTCTCTTAGCAGTCTAGCGAGGCAGGTAGTCCGAAAAATATTGTGTTTGCCAATGACATAATACCTGGATTTGAGGCCGGTGACTCTTTTCAAACGGACTGCTTTTACATAGCCAACATAGCTCTCGATCCAGGTGAGTACACGATCAGCGTCATTACGAACGCCACAGCGGTGGGTAACGTGCCGGACTGGTCTGCCAATTGTGTAACGCAAATTCAGGCTCCAACGATGGATTTTCACCCGGAATACAAAATGAATTTCCGCCAGAACAAGTTTCTTACGCCAATTGCCCATCCGGGTTGCTGCACAGCCGACGGCACAACACAAGATCCGACTCCTGGAAACCCACCAAATTGCTGACATCTTCACCTTCGATGAGGCGCGTCGGATTGCTGTGAATGTTGCTAAGCTGCCGGGGTTGTTGTGGTGGCATTTCACCATGGCAAGTCGCCGAGAGGTGCGTTAGGGGGAACGACTGTGTACACGCGTATTGCAATCACGTGTCTCGTAATAACCTTTGCGGGGCCCGCATCAGCCGATGCACTTTTTGATGCCTACGAAACCTGCAAGAAGAAAGCATTTCGTCAAGCTTCCATAGGGAAAAAATCGGGTTGGGACAGGGAGAGGGTGAACAGCTTTTTCTTCGAGGAGACGCGGGAGTGCATGGAAAGCACGGGATATCGGTTCATCTGCCTTCGCAACAATGGCCCAATTCCAAACTCCGAGCTTATGGCTAGCTGCTACGACAGGCGGTGAGCTTACATCTACGCAAGACCGACAAATCAAGAAGCTGACATAGCGCAGGCTCTGACCTTCGATGAGGCGCGGCGGATCGCCGTGAATGTTGCTAAGCTACCGGGGCTTCTTGGCCATTGCCGACAGCAAAGCCCCCGCCGCAGCGTTAGCCAAATCGTCGAACCCGCCGGGTGCGTGGTCGATGCTGTCACGGCCTCCGCGTGAAGTGCGGCGTTCCAAGCTTAACAACTGTGTGATCAGACGCTTGTTGCCAAGCAGCTTGACCTTCCCTGAGTTCACGAGCGGTAAAAAATCACGGTAGAGGTCCGACTTTGGAGCATCGGCGGGATCGTAAATAACCCCATGTCGTCGGAAGGCTTCCCGGACCCATTCACCGCTATAGCGGTCACCATTGATCCTGATAATGCCATACGCCTTCAGCACGTTCGCAAAGTCAGCGACCACGGCCTCTGGGCTGAATGGTGGCCGACGCTCGCGGATCACATCGAGGACTCCAACGTCATCTGCCTAAAAGCGGACATTTCAGGGGGTCCGCTAAAATCCGCCGGTTGTGCGAAAGCCGCCCGGTCTCGACCGGCCGCGTGGCCGACTCCCGATCGTGCCGCCTGCTGTCCATGGCCCGCTGGAGGGTAAGCGGAGGGCACCACCAAGGTTGCCGCGGTGTGGACGCCGCCGTTGCCGATAGCCCACGTCGAACAGATCACCGAGTTGTCCGCTCTCCAACGCGCCTGCGAGAATTCCCCCAATCACTTCGCCGATCGCGTCCCCGTTGCTGAAACCGCCAATCGGATTATCGTAGCCCGAACGGTAAAATCGGTCGCGTGAATTTTCCAGTTCGGCTCGTCTTTCAGAAAGTCTGACTATCGCCTGTCGCGCCTCGGCAATTTGACTCTCAATATCTCGAATGCGGCTCACGTATTGATTCAGCTGGCTGACAAGACTTTCGTCTTCACCCGTAGAGGTCTGCTTTGCCTCGCGCCACAATTGATTGAGGTCCTCACGCTCGAGTGCCTTCGCGAGCATTTCTACTGCACCGCGATATGTGGAGTCTCGACGAGGATCCAAGAGAATTTTGTCTTCCTGGGCACGCCCTTCAAACGCCGCGCGAAGTTCGTCAAGTCGGCCCTCTGCATCAATTAGAGCTTCATGCAGCTTTTCCAATCGACTCTCAAGCTCGCCCATCCCGCGAGCATTCAATAAACCGCGTTCGACCTTCTCCAAAGCGATATCTTCCGCTTCAGCTTTCTCCGCCACATATTTGGCGTGCTGTCGAAGCCGCTTCGTGATTTCTGTAAGCATACGATAGTCCTGGCGAGCATGTTCAAAGCCGATTAACCGTGCAATTTTGGCGTCAAAGAAACGTGTGAGGCCACCGGCCTCATAGCGGGACGTCCCATAGCTGGCATTCCACAAATACATGAAGAGCGGATCGGCTTTGTAGGGCTTGCCTTTGTCATCGAGATCAGCTTCAGCATTGGCCGCCTTCGCGTCAGCCGCCTTCGCGATAGCCGCCGCCTTTGCGAGATTCTCGCGCTGTGTGCGCCAATCATCATCCGCCTCAATTTCGGCTTCTGCAGCATCTTTGAGGTCTTCAATTGCCTGGATGGCGGCATCAACCTCATCGACTTTCACTAGACGCTCATCTTCTGCTTTTGCAATCTGCCTCTCCAGCGCTTTTCGATCAGCCATCGCTTTATCTACGCGCTTCTGCCATTGCTGTATCAATTCGAGCGCCTTGGCTTCTACATTGTCAATCTGATCGAATATTTCACCTTGTTTCAGTGCGTCGAGGCGCAAGCGTGCGAGCTCTCGGAATGCATCGGCTTGCCGGGTCCTCAGTGCAGCAAGCTCTTCGGACGCATTGCGCAGAACCCCTGCCAAGTTGTCCTCGTCGCGGCGGATACCGCGGAGGGCCTGTTCGAGGGACGATAGGGCGTTGCGAGACGAGATCATTTGAACCCGCTACCAGTTGGTTATTGATCCGCCCGAAACTGGCATAGAGTACACCGGCTTCAGTGCGCCACGCTGCTTCATACCGATGACACGCTCCTGAATGATTCCGTCATCGAGCTTGTCGTCGCGGACGTCTAAATAAGTCTGTTGGGGTACGCGAACGGCCCACACATCGACTGTTTCCTTCTGGCCAGTCTCTTCATTGGTAATCGCTCGCGACAATTTTGATCCGTCAGGCGCAATCGCTTCGACGATCAGGTAGTAGTTCCGAGCGTTTGGATTAACGTCCGGGGTCGTCTCCACCGCTGATTGGCCGCGCTGGACGATAACCAAGTTGTAAGTCAGCGTGAGGTCTTCCCGCATAACTTTGAGGTTGGCAATTGCCTGTCTTGCACGGGCAGCATCTAAACGCGATATGGCGCTCGCAGCCTCCGCCTCAAGAGCCTCCACTGCTTCCTTGGCTTCGTCTGTGCGTGCTTCCGCGCGTGCCTCCGTCGCCGCGGTCTCCAGCTCTTTTGGAAGTGTTTCCGTTAGCTCGATGCGCGTCGCCTCTGCATCTTGCCTTGCTGATGACGACTGCCACCACCAATTGCCCAACAACAGCCCGCCGACGAGCAAGAAGGCGGCTAATATGCTCCCCACAAATGTTCGTCTGACCCACAGCATCGCGAGTCTACGCTTGAACGTCGAGCCTTTGCGCTCGTAGGTGAAGCGGCTCTCTCTTAGCGCCTCGATACCCTCATCAAGAATTCGGTCACTAACTTCAAGTCCCTGGCCTTGGTAAATTTCACGCAACCGTCTTTTTAGCACCTTATCCCGACTTGATTGGTCGAGTTCGCGTTCGACAAGATTCTGCTCATGACGGAGTGTGTCGACCACATCCATCGCCAGCATTAGGTCATCAAGCTTGGGTGCCGGCACCGGTTTGCCGACACGCTCTCCACTCATCATTGTTCGTTGCCTGCCAAGAAGACTATGTTAGCCGGAGACCGATTCTGCCTGGCGCTGTTCCTCAATCACCAAAGCATTGCCTTTTTCAGCCAGCCTTGCGACACGACGCTTACCGTCTTCAACGGCCTCTCGGATCTCCTCCGAATTCTGAGTGGCAAGCTTTCGCATCTCGGCGATGATCTCGGTTGATTTCTCCTGATAATTGACTACTGAATCCACTAGCTTCTTTACAGCGTCGGCCCGGATAGTCGGACCATAGCCGGCTTTAAGCGCCTCTTCCTGTACCTTGCCGCCGATTTCAGAGAGGACCTCAATCGACTTCGATACGCCTTCCTTCATTTCGTTGAGTGTCTCGGTGGCCTCATGCAGGCCAAACATGCCTGTGAATGACGCTTTAAGCGCGGTCAAGACTGAGTCGTTGGTGGTGAAGAAAGACACCGATTGCTGGTACACTCGCTCCTTGGCGGATGTCGCCTGCATGAGGCGGGCCATAATGACCTCGGAGGTGTTGTAACCGATGGTAAGATTATCGGCGAGATCCTTGGCGATCTGGTAGCGGCCTTCCGAATCCTGCATGCGGCGTAAGAGCTCGTCGCGGGCAAGTTCTAGCTTGGCACGTTCGACAGAATGTTTCCCTTGATAGCTTTCGACCGCCCTCGATGCCTCGTTGAGCTTGTCTTTGGCCTGAACTAATTCGGTTTCAGCCTTTTTGAGAACTTCGAGTGCTGACACTTCGGCCTGCTTTAACGCACCGCGAAAGTCCCGATAAGCTTCCATTATCACTTGCTCGCGCTGAATCTGATCCTTGGTGTCACTCGATACTTCAAGATAGATTTCTTTGAGCTTGTCGAAGCGGGCTGCAATATCTCCGCGCGATATTTTCATCCAAACGTTCGTCGCGCGCTCGAAGACGTCGAGTTTGTCGTCCGAAATTTGGTCAACCATTCGCTTTGTATCATCGCGTATCGAGTTAAAGCCTCGTGTAATGTCGTCGTAGCGTTCACCGATCTTAACTTGGCTGAGCTGCTCACGGACGATTTCGTTAAAGACGCTCATTTGATCGAGCGTCCGCGTGATGACGGCAATCCGTCCAGGATCGAGATCGGTGATCTTTTCGAGCAGTCCGGCGATCGGTTCCTCGCCACTTTTCTCTGGCATCAAGCCGAGGCTGTGCATCGCATTGGTTGCTTTGTCGAGATATTGCAGAGGCGTTTTGGCGACCACTTCAGACATTGCTGTCCTCCCAGTTTCAGCTTCTCAAAATCTAACACGGGCATTGGTAGACCCCACTATTTATATCAGCCCTGTGACACTGTCATAATGGGTGGAGTGGCCCTGTCTACCGACCTTTTCTTGGGGCTTGCGAGACCTGACAATGAGTAAGGTTCCCCCCAAGAGGAACCCCCGAAGCCCCGGTTCGCCCCCCACGTCTGGGGCTTCTTCTTGTCCGAAGAGTTTAGGCAAAGAAAAAGCCCGGTCCCCCCGGACCAGGCTTTCCCCCCTAGCAAATGCTAGTTCCCTCAAATCTGTAGCTCGATTCGTGCGCACTTTAGACCGGCAAGCGTGGCAATTCTCGGGCGGCTATGCTCAGCCTATGCTGCGAGTGAACCTTCGGGCTTTTTCGACCGTTCCAGCCAAAAAGTCTTCATAGCGGCCAATACGTCAGCATATTGATAGACGGCTCCATTCGACAGATTCTTGCCAATCTGCCCCGTCCACACGACGACAGAATCTTCACGCGCAGGATGCGGAATGAATTCTGCTTCGGTCGGTTTGTGTACGACCACACCATCTCGGACCTCAAACTGGTCGGGCGTAACGTTTGCGTGCATCGTCGGAACCTCCAAGGCTTAGGTAATTGCACTTCACTTGGCGCAACTACCACCATTTCACTGTGTTGGAATTGAGGATTGATTAACTCACATGCGATGCAGCAAGCTATTCTCAGCCCTGCGCGGGGGAAGCACAGAGGGGCTTCCACATGACAGACGACGATATAGCGCGTGACCGGCAACTGGCTTGATCCCCGTCAAAGCCATTGCGACGCCCGCAGGAGCCTAATGGCAGAGCCGCGCTTAGAGAGAATCACGTCCCTGCCGGGTATTGTTTGGGCACCGCCGAGGCGCGGTTTGCATAAGTACGCAGGCCGGGTCACCACCTAGGAGGTCGTGAACGATGACGATGCTGATCGGCAAACGACGTGATCTTGAGTTGCCGCCCGTACATGTGCCGGGCATTGACTCAGGCGGAATTGCTGTTGGTGCCTTTGCTGTTGGTGCCTTTGCTGTTGGTGCAATTGCCATCGGCGCACTTGCCATCGGCCGCTTAAGCGTACGACGGGCGGAAGCGCAGAAGCTTTACCTCGGGGAGGTGGAAATTGACGAGCTTATGGTCAAGCGCCTTCATGTGATCGAAACCACGAGCGGACACGCAGACCCTAAAGCAGAAGATCATCCGGCAAACAAGCCGGGGTGACACCGGTGATTGAAGGCCGCCGAAACAGCCTCTTTGTTGGCTTACAACGAGCTTAGGCCGCACAACGTGATCCTGGCGCAATCGTGTTCGGCGGACCCACTTTTCATCAGACGGCCGTGTTCACTCAAGGTATGATTCCGAGGGTTCGGAGACTGTCGGCAGCGCTCAAAGGCGCAACCGGGGGCGCAAAGTGTTTAGCGGTTTTTTCATCGAACGGCCGATATTCGCGAGCGTCCTTGCGATCGTGATCGTGCTGCTCGGCGCGGTTTCAATGCCGTTCCTACCGGTCGGTCAGTACCCCTCCATTGCCCCGCCAACAGTTGTCGTCTCGGCAACCTTTACCGGCGCCAACGCCCAAGCCGTCGAAGACAGCGTCACGACACCTCTCGAAGAACAGATTAACGGTGTCGAAGGCATGGTCTACATGTCTTCGGTGAGTGCCGATGACGGAACTTCGACGATCACCATCACATTTGAGACCGGGTACAATCTCGATATCGCCGCCGTCGATGTTCAAAACAATGTTGAAATCGCTTCTTCCCAGCTGCCTGACGAAGTGGTTCAGGCCGGAGTTACCGTGACGAAGCAGTCGAGCGACATCACGATTGCACCCAATCTGTATTCGCCTGATGGGCGCTACGACACGCTGTTCATCAGCAACTACATCACGATCCACATCCTCGACGTCATGAAGCGTATTCCCGGAGTTGGGGAAGTGCAAATGTTCGGGGAGCGCACATTCGCGATGCGGATTTGGCTGGATCCCGAAAAAATGGCGAGCCTCGGCGTGACTGCTGAGGATGTGACGACCGCCGTATCGGACCAGAACCAAGTCGTCGCTGCCGGCTCGCTCGGACAACAGCCGGCGCCGAAGGGGCAGGTTTTCCAATTCACCTTGTCCACGCTGGGGCGCCTGCAGACGGCTGAAGAGTTTGGCAACATCATCGTCCGTGCCGACTCCGACGGAAGGATCGTGCGGATCAAAGACATTGGCCGTGTGGAGCTCGGGGCCGAACTCTATGACGAGACGGCCAATGTCGACGGGCAGCCTGCCCTGCCGTTCGGCATTTTCCAGCTCCCCGATGCCAACGCCATCGAACTGGCACATCAGGTTAAAGCGGAAATGGCGCGGCTGTCCGAGCGGTTTCCCGAGGGCCTGGAATACGAAGTTATCTATGACACGACGCGCTTCGTACGGGCGTCGATCAAAGAGGTCTTGACCACGCTTGGCTTCGCGATTGCGTTGGTCGTCTTCGTCATCTTCATGTTCCTGCACGGCTTCCGCTCGACGCTCATCCCGGTGATTACGATCCCGGTGTGCCTCGTGGGAACGCTGGCGGCGCTACTTGCTGTTGGCTTCTCGATTAATACGTTGACGCTGTTCGGGATGGTACTTGCCGTCGGTCTAGTCGTCGACGACGCCATTGTGGTTGTCGAGAACGTTGCGCGAAATCTTGAGAGCAAAGCGATCGAAGTCCATCAGGCTGCCAACGATGCCATGAAGCAAGTCACGGGGCCCATCGTCGCAACCTCCCTGGTTCTCATGGCCGTCTTTGTCCCGGTTGCGTTTACGCCCGGGATCACAGGCGGACTCTACAAACAGTTTGCCCTCACGATCGCCTTCGCCGTTGCGATCTCAGCCTTCAACTCGCTGACCTTGAGCCCGGCCCTGTGCGCCGTTCTGCTGAAAGACGGCGGCAAGAAAAAACATCCGCTGTTCGCGTGGTTCGACAAGGGCTTCGCACATCTCAATGAGGGCTACGAGCGGCTCGTGAGCGTGCTCATACGGCGTTGGGTGTTGGTCGTCGGCTTCTTCATCGTGGCGCTGTTTGGCACGGGCTATCTCTTCAAGACGGTGCCAACAGGCTTCGTCCCACCCGAAGATCAGGGCTACTTCATCGTTCTGCTTCAGACGCCTGAAGGCACATCTCTTCAGCGCACTCAAACGGTCGTAGACCAGATCGAGAAAACACTGATGGAGACCCCCGGGGTGGCGCATGTCATCGCCTTTGGCGGGTTCAGCCTTCTCAACTCCAATTCGGCACCGAACGCAGCCTCGATGTTTGCTATTCTCAAGCCGTGGTCAGAACGCAAGGCCGCCGACGAACAACTCTTGACCCATATCCTTCCGACCCTGAACGCCAAGTTCGCCAAGTTCGCGGAAGCAGAGGCGGACGCCGTCAACCCGCCGGCGATCCCCGGCCTCAGCGCCACCGGCGGATTCCAGTTCGAGTTGCAGGATTATACGGGCCAGTCTCTGACAGATCTTGAACGCATCACCAACAGCTTTATTGCCGAAGCGTCCAAGCGCCCGGAACTCCAAGGCTTGTTCACCACGTTCTCCGCACAAACGCCAGGCTACCGGATCGATGTCGATCGAAACAAGGTCCTCAGCGAAGGCGCATCTCTCAATCAAGTCTTTACCGCGCTCCAAGTCTATCTCGGCGGCTACTACGTGAACGACTTCAACAAATTCGGCCGCGTCTATCGCGTCTATCTGCAAGCGGATAAAGACGCCCGCTCATTGACCACGGACATTTCAAAAATCTTTGTCAGAAACATACGTGGCGAGATGATCCCGTTGACCGGCCTCGTGAGCCTGCATGCCGAGGTGAGCGCCCGCAATATCAGCCATTACAACCTCTTCAGGTCGGCTCCGATCAATGGTTCGCATGCGCCGGGCTATAGCTCCCATCAAGCCATCCAGGCCATGGAGGAGGTTGCGGCGGAGGTCCTGCCCAACACGATGGGATACGAATGGACGGGCAGCGCCTACCAGGAGATCAAGGCCGGCAACGTCTTGCCTTATATCTTCGCTCTCGCGCTTGCCATGGTGTTCTTATGTCTCGCGGCGCAATACGAAAGCTGGTCCATGCCGTTCATCGTGATTCTGGCGGTGCCGCTCGCCATGCTCGGCGCGCTCGGAGCGCAGGCTTTGCGTGGTTTGAGCAACGACCTGTACTGCCAGATCGGCCTCGTCATGCTCATCGGGTTGGCGAGCAAGAACGCCATTCTCATCGTGGAATTTGCTCGCCGCCGCCGCAAGGAAGGCTTGTCCGTCGAAAAGGCCGCGACCGAAGCGGCCCGCATCCGGTTGCGGCCGATCCTCATGACCGCATTCGCCTTTATTCTTGGCGTGACACCTCTGGTGTTCAGCTCTGGCGCTGGCGCAAGCGCCCGGCAGTCGCTCGGAACAGCAGTGTTTGGCGGCATGTTTGCCGCAACCATATTGAGCCTGTTCGTCGTCCCGGTGTTCTACGTGCTGATTGAACGCTTCCGGAGCCGACACGCTCAGCCGTCCGAGGCCTGAACCGTCCGTTCAGTCCAGAAGGCTCCTAGCCTTGCGAAGCTTTAGTCTTGTTGTCCTTTGGCGCCACGTCCTTGTTGCCGGCATCCGACTTCCAGGCATCCGTTTTGTCCGTATCCGTCTTTTCGGAGGACTTGCTGCCCACTGAGGTCTTGTCCCACGACTTCACGACCTCGACTTGGGCGCCCCCATGGACCTTTTGGAGCCCCGTAACGACGACCCGATCGCCCGGCTTGACGCCCTTTTCGATAACGTAGCTCGCCTTGTATTCGGACCCGACCGTCACGCCTTGTTGGTGCACCGTATTGTCCTTTTCGACCACATAGACGTAGTGCCCGCCTTCGTCTTGGGCCACGGCCTTCGCTGGGATCAACACGACCGCGTGTTTATCCGCAAGCGTGACTTTCGCCGTAACGAATTGACCGGGCCGTTGGGTCTGGTCTGGGTTCGGGATGACCGCCCGCATCTTGAGCGTCCCGGTGTTTGGATCGACCCGATTGTCAACGAAGTCTACGACGCCTTGGTGGGGGAAGGTCTCGCCCGACGACAATACCATCGCAACCTTCAACGGACCTTTGGCCTCGAACGGCACCATCTTCTGGTACGCCGCCTCGCTCGGGCTAAAATAGACATAGATGGGGTCAAGCTGAACGAGCGTGGTGAGCAAGGTATCTTCGACACTCACCAGATTACCGACATTGACCAGGGTGTTGCCCACGCGGCCATCGATTGGCGCGGTGATGGTGGCATAATCCAGGTTGAGTTCGGCGTTCTGCAGCGCCGCTTGACTGGCGGCCAGCTCGCCGGCAGCCTCGATGGCTTCGGCACGAGTGGATTCATACTTTTGGACTGATGCCGTTCCCTCGTCCTTCAATTTCTCGTATCGCTTGAGCTGCTCCTGCGCGAAGTCCAAACGACCCCGATTCTGTTTAAGATCCGCCTTGTTCTGATCCACTGCAGCTCGAAAGGGCCGCTGGTCGATCACGAAGAGGGTGTCGCCCTTTTTGACATCGGAGCCTTCTGTGAACGGTCGCTCCATTAGATAGCCTTGAACCTTCGCGCGGACATCGACAAGTTTCACTGCCGCAGTCTGCCCCACGAACTCTTGGGTGAGCGGAATATCGGCGGCAACCGCCTCGGCGACTGTCACCTTCTGCTTCGACGCTTCTTTGGTAGCGGTCTTGCTGTCCTCGCAACCGGCCATGAACAGTGGAATGCAGAGCGCGACCCATACTGGCAACTGGATGGGCACCAGCCCATCAAATCGACTTACCATTTCGGCCTTCCAGATCCATGAGGTGGATGAACCAATCCTACCGGCTTGTGGTGGTTCGGCCAAGTTACCGACGCGCCAAAGTGACCGCCATCTTTGGGCGCGCCGGCACTGCCTGCCTGCCGTCGGCGTCGATGAAGGAACTACGAAATCCGCCACAATCGCTTTAGAGTCTCAAGACGCCATGCTATTCTAGGTTGATGAATCGATTTATACCAGCAGGCATGGCTAGAGCCGACAGTGTTTCCAGGATTGTTTCACGATAGGGCGTGGCGGGATGCGTAAGCGTCAACCGGGCACGCCAGGATATTCGGGACGAGCGAGGGGAGCCGTTACCGTCTCCCTCACCCCCGTATACCCGTAAGGCGAGCGGGACACGCATTACTGACCCCGCCACGGTATTTGAACTTCCCGGCGCGCGCTTGGTTCCGGTCCCTGACGACTCAATCAACAAAAAAAACAGCGTAGCTTCGGTAGAAGCCACGCCGGAGTTCGTCAGGGAGGACCTCGAAACGTCAGGGCCGGGGAAAATTAGGCCGGTATAAACTTGAGCGCGACGCCGTTGATGCAGTAGCGCAAGCCGGTCGGCTTCGGCCCGTCGTTGAAGACGTGGCCGAGATGTCCGCCGCAGCGGCGGCAATGCACTTCGTCGCGAAACATGCCCCAGCTGAAATCCTTGGCCTTGCCGATGTTGCCGTCGATCGGCTCGTAGAAGCTCGGCCAGCCCGTGCCGGACTCAAACTTCGTCTCGGACTTGAACAGCGGCAGCTCGCACCCAGCGCAGGCAAATGTTCCCTTGCGCTTTTCCTTGTTAAGCGGGCTGGTCCAGCGCGCCTCGGTGTCGGCATCGCGCAGTACAGCGTATTCCTGCGGGGTCAGAAGTTTGCGCCACTCCTCGGGCGTTTTGGTGATCTCGAACGTACCCTCGGAAGCGGCGGTTGCCTTGGTGCTCTGCTCGCGCAGCAAGGCCACGCCACCGGCTGTGGCGGCAGCAACGCCTGCGGTGCCGAGAAGAATCTGTCGTCGCGTTACCATTGTGGCTCTCCTTCCCCATTGGGGCTTCTCGTGCTCATCGGCGGCTCTCATGATGCGTTAACGACCGTGACTTGAATCTATGGATTGTCGGCGAAGCTTCAATTCAACTTCCGCGCACAGACGATCACGAGCGCTTTATCGGCGGAGGCGCCAAGGGACCGCGCCAGGCAGGCCGCCTAGCCGCGCGAGGTGATGTGGGACGTTGGGATGACGATCTCGCAGCGCACGCCCTGCGCCGGAAACGACAGCGCAACCTCGCCCGCGAGCGCCTTTCCCACGATGTCCTCGATCATCGTACGCCCGAAGCCGGATCTGGAGGGCTCCTGCACCACCGGGCCGCCGCGCTCTTCCCAAGTAAGCTTGAGCGCCTTCTCGTCCTCGCACACCTTCCAGCTCACATGGACCGCGCCTTCCGGCTTGGACAGCGAGCCGTACTTCTCCGCATTCGCGGTCAGCTCGTGCAACGCCATGCCGAGATTGTGCACCGCTTCAGGTTTCAGTACGACATCCTCGCCCTCGATCATGACCCGGGCGCCTGAACCGTCCCTATGTCCGTTCATGTGCCGCTCCAATTGCTGCTCCACCAGCATACGCAAGGACGCGCCGTGCCAATCGTCCGCTACGAGAAGATCATGTGACATACCGATCGCGTGGAGCCGCGCGCCAAACCTGTCGAGGAACTCATCGACGCTTGCCGTCTGCCGCGCCGTTTGGCGCGCAATCGCCTGGACCACAGCGAGAAGGTTCTTGGACCGGTGCGTGAGCTCGCGGAGCATGAGCCGCAGCTGCTGTTCGCTTGCCTGCCGCTCGGCATCGAACTGGCGCTCCGCGTCCGCCAACTCCTTCGTACGCTGGTCGAGATGCGCTTCGAGGCGCTGGCGTGCCGCCTCTCGACCCTGCTCTTTCCGATTGGCCCGGTAGAGATAGATCAAGAGCCCGCAGATGGAAAGAATCCCGAGCGCTGTCGCGAGGGTTCCGACGGCGGGGCTCATAAAGGCCTGCAGATTCCCCATAGAGAGTGCGCTGCTCATGACGAGCCCCACACCGCGCGCGCGTTGCCTAGACGAGCGCTGCGATCAGCGTGACCAGGAACACGAGCAGGAAAATGAAAAACAAGACCCGCGCGACCCCAGCCGCGGCCGACGCGACGCCGCCAAAGCCAAACACGCCGGCGACGAGCGCCACGACCGCAAAGATAATCGCCCATGTTAGCAACATTTACGACCTCACCTGTCCTTCGAACGCGCCGAAAGCCGTGAGCGCATGCGGCAAACGCCGTCTCGCGCAAATTGTTGCACGGCCCTGCGGTCAAAACCCGGCGACCGCAGCCAAAATTTCTTGGTCCGTGAACGGTTTTCGGACCAAGGGGGCCGCACTGTGCGCGGGTGGCAGGCTCTCGCGCCCATAGCCGCTGACGAAAGCAAAGGGCAGCTCTCGCGACGTCAAGACGTCGGCGATCCGGCTTGCGGACTCGCCCCCCAGATGCGCATCGAGCAAGGCGCCGCGTATCGGACCCGTTTGGATCGCCGTCAGCGCGTCGCTGACCGTGCTCGCAGGACCCACTACAGCCAGGCCGGCGTTCTCGAGCGCAGCCACGATGTCGAGCGCAATGAGAAACTCGTCCTCCACGACAAGAATCGGATGTGGGTTGATCACGTCGAATCCCTCCCGCGCCGAGACTGGCACATTCGCAACTAAAACGTGGAGACTGGCAACCAGTTTCGCCAGCCCTGTGTCGAACCGTGGCGTGTGGAAGCCTAGCGCGTAGCAGAGAATAGTCTATGGTCTGCCCGATCTGGACAATCATCGCGTAGAACCACGCTCAGAGACGCACAATGGGCCCAACAATTCTCCTCATCATCCTGGTCGCGGTTTTTCTCGCGGTCCTGCCGGCCTGGCCCTATAGCCGCGCCTGGGGTGCCTTCCCGTCCGGGCTAGTCGCCGTGATCATCCTCATGCTGCTTCTGCTGATGTTCTTCGGCAAAATCTAGGGCCGCCGCTCGCGGACTTGCCGCACGGCGATCAGCTCTTGCGCCTAGCGTGCTGTTGGAAGAATAGAGCCTGGGAGACGATGGCCTTGACCGTGTCCGGCTGATACGGCTTCGTAATCAGGAAGGCCGGCTCGGGCCGCTCGCCCGTCAGCAGCCGGTCCGGGTAGGCCGTGATGAAGATCACAGGCACTTCGAACGAGCCCAGCATCTCATTGACCGCATCGAGCCCCGAACTGCCGTCCGCGAGCTGAATGTCGGCAAGGACCAGCCCCGGCGTCTTGCTTTTGGTGGCATCGACCGCCTCGGAATGGGTCCTGGCGACACCCGCTACCTGGTGCCCCAGCCCTTCGACAATGGCTTCCAGATCCATGGCGATCATCGGCTCGTCCTCGATGATCAGCACCTCGGTCGCCACCTGCGCGGCAATCTCACGCCCTGCGTCGTCGAGCAGAGCCTGGACGTTGCTGGGCGTCGTATTGAGGATCTCGGCCGTCTCCTCGAGCGAAAACCCTTCCACCGAGCACAGGACAAAGGCTTGACGGGCCAGCGGGGTAATTTGCTCCAGCTGCCGGTCGACCGGCGTGTCCCCCCGGTCGAAAAACTCCGTCCTCAGGTTCAACCCGACGGAGTTCCACATGCTGACAAAGGTGCGGTACAGCGCGACCCGGGGGTCAAGACTGGCGTCGAACAGGGACGGATCCTCGGCCAGGACCTGCAATGTCGCCGCGACATAGGCGTCCCCCGCGCTCTGAGAGCCCGCAAGGGCACGCGCAAAACGCCTCAGCAAGGGCAGATGCGGCGCGACGGTCTGAGACAGCTGCATGGAACGGTGCTCCCCCAAGAGCAAAAGATAGTGGTCAGTCGGCAGCCCCATTGTCTCACATAGAGGGGCGAAAGAAACAATGCGTGCGTTCCGGATCGCGCGGAAAGCTGCGCCGAAACTTTCGCAAAACGGGCTTGGCCCTGGAACCTATTGAAGGATTGTGGGTTTTTACGGTGCAGAGATGCAGCGGTTTTCGGTTACAATCGGCATGCTGATCGTACTGGATAAGGAACCGTTGTGACCGAAGACGACAAGGATAAGGCTCAAAGGCGCATGGCTGTCGACGCGAGTAACAGCGCCGAGCGGCAAGACGACGGGGTTCTCGAGCCTGCGGCCAAGCCGGATGCAAGTATGTCACCCGCCCTCCAAGCCCATATAGGCCGGCAGGTTCGAGCCGTGTTCGATTCTGTTGCCGAAGAACCGGTTCCCGAGCACCTGCTGAGACTTCTCAAGGATCTCGACGACAGCGGAGAGAATTGACTTGCCCGACACCGTATCACCGGGCCTGCGGGATGCTCTCGTGGCTCAAATCGGCAACCTGCGAGCCTTTGGTGTTTCGTTGTGCGGCGACCGCGAGCGTGCCGACGATCTTGTGCAGGAGACGCTGTACAAGGCCTGGAACAATCTGGATTCCTTCCAGGAGGGAACGAACCTCAAGGCCTGGCTCTTCACGATCCTTCGGAACACCTACTTCTCCGAACGCCGCAAGAAGAAGCGCGAGGTGGAAGACGTCGACGGCGCCTACGCGGCCAAACTCTCATCCAGTCCCGAGCAATACGGCCATATGGACATGAGGGACTTTCAGGAAGCCCTTTCGGAGCTCCCCGACGATCAGCGTGAAGCGCTGGTTCTCGTCGGCGCGGCGGGCTTCTCCTACGAAGAAGCTGCCGAGATTTCCGGATGTGCCGTCGGTACCATCAAGAGCCGCGTCAATCGCGCCCGCCGCCGGATCGCCGAGGCCCTGCATCTCAACGCTGAAGACGAGGCCAAACCAGAACTTGCCGGCCAGGCTTCCGCCGCATCGCGCAGCGCCTGAGCGTATCCACGCTCTCAGCCGGGCCGACTCCCTAGCTCACCAGCCATATGAAGAGGCTGATGGTGAGCAGCGAGCCAAACGTGCTGATCAGAAGCGCCGATGCGGCTTCCGGAATGGCCGTACGGTACTGCACCGCCAGCATCACCACGAGCGCGACCGCCGGCAATGCCGTGGTGACGACAGTTTGACCGAGAATGGGTTGGCCATAATCGAGCGCCAGCATTCCGAAACAGACGATGGCGGGCTGCACGACGTTCTTGATAAAAACGAGAACCAGCACCGGCGCGCTCAGCGTTACCTTGTAGCCGGCCAGAATGATCCCTGACGCAAACAGGGCGACGCCGGATGAAGAATGCCCCAAGAGCGACATGGACTGTTCCACAACCGTTGGCAGCTCAAGGTCCAAGAGGACCAAAACAAACCCCGCGATCGGCAGCCACACGATGGGCTGCTTCAGAGACTTCAGAACCGTGCCCGGCACATCGATGGGCGGAGTGCTTGCTGTCGCGCTCCCCGCCCCTGCGGCCGCCTGATCGTTTCGCGCGGCATCGATCCCCAGCAAAACAAGGGTCGTCGGGAGAACAAAGATCACGATGATGATGCCGCCGGCCGCGATCGGAATATTGGCTGTCGCACCGTAGAGCGAGCCCAAGACGGGAACGCCGACGAAGGCCGTGCTTGGACCGGACGCCATCAACGCGCGAAGCGCGCTCAAGCCGGGAGGGTGATGAAACACAAAAACGGCGACCAAGAGCACCACTACGAAGGTGCCCACGATCGCAAGAAACAGGAACACCAGGAGTGGAATATCCGCTAGCAGCTCCTCACGGCCCGCGCTGAAGACGCCCACGAACAGGGCCAGCGGCAAGGCATAGGTCATCACCATGCGGTTGAGGGTCGGCACCTCGCTTTGGGAGAAATCGTGATGCCACGCCGCGAAATAACCGAGCATGATGGTGATGATCGCCGGAAGCAGCGCGCTTAAAATTTGTCCGATCATTGGTTTCCTGCAGCAGTCGTGACACGGTCCCGAGGGACCGCCTTGAGCAAGCGGCGCATTTTAGCCGGCAGGTTGTGAACGGCGCGCGACCGGCTTCGCTCCCCCGCAGGCTACGATAGGCCGGCCTCAAATCAAAAAGAGCAGCCCCTCTTGATGTCCGCCCCAACAGACCAAATGTGTAAGCCTTATTCGAAGCACCCCGTAGGCTCCGAACGACGCCCCGATGTTAGCATCCGGTCCGCCGCTTCGCGACGGCACCTTTTGCTGTAAAGGCCGAGTCGGCGCCCCGCCACAAGCAATTGCGGGGGATTGTCCTACCGTCACTTGAATGCGCTACGACCAAACTGAACGCTGATTCTTCGTCCAAGCCTCAAGAGACCCGCCATGACCGATGATCTCAAAGAGACTGAGCAGACCCAAATGACAGACCAGACAGCCAAGACCGACAACACGACCAAGGCCGAACAGGCCGACAAGGAATGGGAAGATCTGCAGCGTGATCTGGACACGCTCGGAGAGCAGGTCAAGTCCCTTCGAACGCATGCCGGCGTCCTCGGCGAAACCGTTCTGGGCAATATGGACTTGCGCTTTCAGGATGTGCTCAGCCGGGCCCACGCCTACCGCAATACAACCACCGCCCAGATGGAGGACTTGCAGAAGCTCGCCCTCGACCAGGCCAGCCAGACGCAATCCACGCTGACGGAGACGGGCAAGAAATCCGCCGAGATGGCCAAGGACAAGGCGCGCGAGCTTTGGGAAAGGGCCGAGCCGCTCCGCGACGGCGCACAGGAACTAGGCCAAGGCTTCTTGCGGGCCTGGTCGGAGATTGCCGCCTCGTTCGGCAAGGCAGCCGAGAAGGTGCAGTCGGATAAGGCCAAGGAGACGGCAGAGAACGAGAGTTCCGAAACGACTGAAAATCAGCCGTCATAAGTCTCCGCATCGAGGTTTTTTTCACAGAGCGCACACCTAGAAAGTGCCCAGGTCTTCGGATCTGGGCATTTTCTCGTGGTGTTCTCGTTCTTATGGCGTCCTAATGCGCTTGGTCCGCGCGAGAAGGCTTGGGGGTACCGGCCGCTTCTAACAACTTGTCCTGAACTAGGCCGCGGACCGAGTTGCCGAGATAGATGCGATCGGCGTCCCTCAAGTCGGCCTCCGTCAAGACAGCTTCACTGGCGGAAGCCCGGGGCAGATCGAGAAGCTCCTCCCGCAACGTGCCCGGCAGAAGTCCACAGCGCAGCGCAGGCGTGAACAAGCGCCCGTCCCGTTCCACGAAAAGGGTGGTCCTGGTGCCTTCGGTCAATTCTCCACGCATATTGAAGAACACGACCTCGTCGCAGCCCGTGAGGTCCTTCTGCCGTTCCATCTCCCGGTCGTAGAACTGCCGCCGCGTGGTCTTGTGATAGAAAAACAGATCCTTCTCGTCGAGGCGCAGATCCGAGATGACGAAGCGCCAGACCGTGTCCTTTGTCGGCAGCTCGATTTCCCGCGAACTGGTCGTGACGGTCCCATCCTCGAACAGAAGTAGGCGGACCATGGCCACGGGCGATTGGATACCGGCGGCTTCGGCATCCAGCGCCGCGAGGACGGCTTCGCGCGAATACGGATAACCGAAATGGGCGGCGGAGGCCTGAAGGCGCGAGAGATGCCGCTCCAGGAGATGGTAGCCGTGCTCGCTCTGCCATCGCAGCGTCTCGATGAGCTCGAAAGCTCCGCCGGACTCAGTAAGGAACTGGGCCTTTAGGAGGCATTCGGCGTATTCGGAGTCTTCCTTCGAGTCGGCGACGATGCCGCCCCCGATGCCCATCTCGCCACGCCCGCCTGACAGCACGGCCGTGCGGATGGCTACGTTGAATTGGCATTCACCGGACGGGGCAATGGTGCCGATGGCGCCAGTGTAGATACCCCGAGGCTCCTTCTCCAATTCTCGGATGATCTCCATGGACCGGACCTTCGGTGCCCCGGTGATGGACCCGCACGGAAACAGGGCCCGAAGCATATCGGCGATCTCCATATCCGAGCGCAGCTCCGAGGTGATGCCCGAGGTCATCTGATGCACTGTGCGGTAGGTTTCGACCGTAAACAGGTCCGTCACCTCCACCGAGCCGATTCGCGAGACGCGGGCGAGATCGTTGCGCAGGAGATCCACGATCATCAGATTTTCCGCGCGCTGTTTTTCGTCCATGGCGAGCCAGGTCTTGAGCCGTGCGTCTTCACGGGGCGTCCGGCCCCTCGGCGCGGTGCCCTTCATGGGCCGTGTGGTGAGTTGCTGCTCCTCGCGCCGGAAGAACAGCTCGGGCGAGAGCGACAGCACGGCGAGGTCCGGCGTTTCGATCAGCGCGCCATAGGCCACCCGCTGCCTGCGCCTCAGGCTCGCGTAAAGCGCGACGGGATCGCCCTCGAAGTCGAACAGATATTTCTGCGTGAGATTGATTTGGTAGACATCGCCCTCCGCGATGTAATCCTGGACCGCCCGGAACGCGCATCCATAGTTCTCGCGGCTCCAGGAAAGCGCCAGGTCCGAGACCTTCGCCTGCCCTGCCCCACCACGCTCGTCGAGCCATTGCCGCACATGCTGGTCGTCCATCCGCCGCGCCTGGCTGTAGAGCCCGACCCAGAATAACGGCACAGCGCGCCTCGCCGGGAGCAGCGCGCGCACTTTCGGCTCAAGGCAGTAGCCAAGCTCATAGCTAAAGTAACCCGCCACATGCAAACCGCGGGCGAGCCCGTCGGAAACGCGTCGAAGCCCGGCCTCCACGTCCTCCGGCCGGTCGACGCAGACGATCTCCTCGGCTGACTCAAACAGCAGGCTACGCTCACGGGATGTGAGGCTGTCGTCGAGAAGGACAAAAGGTGAAGACGTCATATTCTAAAGCGCGGGACGAAAGAGCTTGAAACCTCAAGCATAAAGGAGAAGCGCCGATCCGGCGTCAAGTGCCGCTCGCGGGCACCTGCCGAATCGTGTCAGTCGAGGATCAGCATTTCCCCTTTGCCCAGAACGGCCATATCGCCCATGAGCCGGCGCGCACGGCCCCCGAGGCGAATCCGCATGCCTTGCCCGCGCAGCCAGGTCTCAAGCAGGCGAATATAGTCGAACTCCATCACGCCGCTGTCGACATAGGTCGGCAGGAGATGCCGCGGCTTGTCGGCAAAAATCAGACTCCCGCGCCGATTGCCATAGCCCGCGTAACGGCCCGCGCTGCCTCGGAGCACAATCGTACCTGCAACCATGCGGCCGCCTGCGTACTCGCCCGCCTTGCCGCCAACCACGATGAGCCCGCGGCGCAAGCGCTCACCCACAAGCGCGCCGGCGTCGCCGCCGATGGAAATGAAGCCGCCCTTCATGCCGAACGTCTCGCCGAAGGCGACCCCGCCTGCCTGGTCGCCGACATCACGCCGTACACTGATTTCACCGCCGGTCATGGTCGCGCCGACGGACACGCCCGCGCTGCCCTGAACAGCGATCTTGCCCCGCTTCATCTGCGCGCCGAGCAAAATGCCCGCATCGCCCTCGACCACGATCTCGCCGCCTGTCAGTTTGGCGCCGATCTTGTCGCAGCGATCGTCGGTGTCAATGAAGTGCAGGTTCTGGACGTCCTTGCCCTTCACCTTGAAGGCATCGCCGACGCTCAGCGCCTCGCGCGTCGTCGCGATCGACAACGCCTCGATCTGTTTGCGGTTCAGACCGTCAAGGCGCGCCGGCACCAACGACGACAGGTCAAGCCGCTGCTCAGGCCGTCCCTTGAGCTCGAAACAAAGCGCGCTCACCCGACAATCTCCTTAAGGTGGAAGTGATGGGGCCCGAGGTTGCCGCCGTAGTTTCCCGCCGTGATGTGCGTAATGCCTTCCCGCGACCCGCCCTTGGCGATCGCGTGAAGGCCCTCATGCATCGCCTCGTGGATCGCATCCGCGGTCAGTCCGTCGATGACGATCTCCAGCACGGCCTCCGCGTTTGGCGGCAGCTCCGAATCCGCATGCCATTTGAGGCCAGGCGCATAGGCATGGTTGGTCGACGCGATCTGGCCTGCATATTTGGAACCCACTTTCGAGCCAGAGCGCACGATGCCGCCCGGGAACGGCGTGATGACGTCCGGCACGTCGGCCATGGCCTTGACCGCTCGCGTGCACGCTGCCAGCACGGCGCTATGAGACTTGCCGACGACGAGAAGATTGCCGCCGCCCACGGCCTTGGTCGTCATGCCCGTCTTGTCTTCGCAGACGAATTCGCCGCCCATGACGGGAATGCGCCAGTAGCGGCGCCCGCCGATCACCTTCGACATCTGCCAGCCATCGCCGAAGAACCGCAAAGACGCGCCGAGCTTAAGCGTTTTCTCGCCCTCAAGGCCCGCGTAGCAGGCAGACCCCGGACTGGTCAGCACGCATTGGCCCACCCGGTTGCGCAGCTGGGTCTGAAGCATGTTCGCGTCCATGGTGAACAAGAGCACGGAAACGCCGGGGCGCCCGTCGGGCGTCTCGGATTTCGGAAGCGTACGTTCGATCCCGCCTTCCGCGCCGCAGGCGATCACAGAGGTCGCGAAACCGGTCATGGTGCGGGCTGAAATCTTTGCCCATTCGGCGGTCGGCGCGGTGATGATAACGCGCGTCCCCACCATCGGGAAGGCTTCCGCGAACGTCTCAACAATAGTGACGCCTTTGACTTTCAGCTCTGGCATGTCAGCTCGCACAAGGAATGGTCGCGAACCGATCGGGACCATCGGAAACGGTTTCAGTCACGCCGAACCATGATGGGTCGGCGCCATAATAGGTCTCGTAGAAGGAACGCACGCGCTTCTCGATCTGGACGTCGAACCCGGGCTCCACGTGATAGCAGCGGCCCCAGCTGACATCGACGATATTGCCCTTACGCACGACCAGCTTGCCGGACTTGAACACCAGGTCGGCGGCGGAGAACATCTTCGTCTTGTTCCTCTGATCGGTGTAGACGGCGACGTCAGCGACAGCGCCCGGCGCCAAATGGCCCCGGTCCGTCAGGCCCAGCACCTTCGCAGGGGCCGCGCGCGTTATGACGGCCAATTCGGAGAATGTCAGCTCCCGCGAAATACCGGCAAGACCGGACACCTGCCGCGAGGCTTCGGGTAACTGGTCCAGCCAGCGCGAGCGTTCGTCCTTGTCCATCAAGAGATGAAAAATCTCCGGGTAGCGTGTGAAGAGCGCGCCATTGGGGTGGTCGGTCGAGAACAGGACTCGCCACGGGTCCTCCGCCAGCAGAAAGATCTCTAGGCCGATGGCCCATTGCAGCGCGTTGACGAAGCTCTTCTTCTTGTAATTGTACGGCACGACGCCCGTGCCATTGCCGTCCGCCTGATTGATGATCCACTTTTTCGGATTGGCAGCGCGGCGCCCGTCGAACTGGCGCAACACATCGCCGGAAATGGTGATGGTCTGACCGAACATGACCTGACCAACGTCTACAGTCGCGTTCTTGTGCTTGTTGATCGCTTCCATGAGGCGCGGCGCACCGGACGAGAAGCCTTTGTCGCCTTCCTTGCCGTAGCCATAGAACTGGATATGAGCCAAATGGATCGGGTTGCCTTGGGTAGCTTCCAGCGTCGCCACCGCCGTGTCCACATTCCCGGCAATGCCGAGATTGTTGGTATGGACATGGGGCGGATGCGGGACGCCGAGGTCGGCGATCGCTTGCTGCATCGCCTCGACAATGCCCCGCGAGGTCACGCCGTATTCTGGCACCTGCTCGTCGAGATCGAATGTCCGCGCATTGAACTTGAAGGCCTCGGAGCCGCCTGCGTTGATGACCTTCAAACCCAGCGCCTTCGAATGCGACAAGGTCCAGGCGACATAATCCTTCAATTCGTCGCTCTTGACGTTGCCCGTCCGGAGCAGGTTGAGCGTGTAGTCGTCGTTGCCGAGAATCACGAGGCCGGCCACGTCGATGATCGGGATCGAGGCCATCTCCTTGTGCGACTGGATCGCATGGGTCGGGATCATCGCGGGCTCTATGACAGTAGTGTAGCCCATCTCGGCATAACGAATACCGGTGGCATAGGCACCCCAAGCAGCGGGCGACGGCAGAATAGGCTGTCCTTCGGCCGAGGCGATGAGTGGCAGCTCCGGCATCAATTGCCGGCCAAGGGTCACATTGGTGCCGGCGATATGGGAGTGCACGTCGATCGCGCCTGCCATAACGATCTTGCCCGAAACATCATGAACCTCGTCGGGCTCGCGGCCGTCCGGCGCATCGACGATGCGGCGGTTCTCCAGATAAACGTCGCCCACGAAATCGCGATTGTTCGCGGGATCGATCACCCGGCCGCCCTTTAGCTGGATGAGCATCAAGCGGCTCCCTTCGCATCGATCAGCGTGCCGATCTTATTCAACACTTCAGCCACGGTCGGCTTGCTCGAATCGGCAGATGTCGCCTTGACCTCGCCGATCCCCGCGATAGGCGGCAGATAGACGGCGGCGTCATGGTCGGCGATGGCGGCCCCCACTTCGATCACAACATCGTCGCGGCCCGCCTTCACGGGCTTAGACGACAGCACGACCGATGGAATGCCACGGAACGCCCGCGTCGGCGGTGTGGCATCGGCGCCATCCAGAGCGTCTATCCAAACAAGGGTGTCGGCTTCGCCGCTCTTCAGCAAGCGTTCCGCCTCGTAGGCCCACATATTGTTCTCCGGCACCTCCCCCGCGAAGCTGGTCCGCACCGGCAGTCCGCAGGTCCATGTCGAACAAAGATTGACGCCATCGCCATTTCCTGGCGCCGACAGCGCCAGCGTCGCGGCGCGTGTCGTCTTCACGAGAAGGCGTACCGTTTCGAGCACAGTGTGCAGCACGGGTTCTTCGAGTTCGGCGGGGTCGCAGACGAATACAGCAAAGGCCGACTCCCGCAGCCGCTTCCCAGCCGAAAGGATTTTCTTGGCCAGCGCCTCATCGTGAATCTCAAACGGCGTCTCGCGGACGGCGGCTCCCAACAACGCGACAAGCTCCGGCAAAGCGTGCTTGCCCTTGATCACCTTGGTCCGAATGCCGGAGGGCGTCTTACCCTTCCCGGTTCCGACAACGATGAGCTCGCGCTTGTTGTCGCCAGGACGGGGCAGGCCCTTGGCCGGAAATAGTCTGTCCAAGAGTTCGGGGTCGCGGTCGCGTGGACCATCGCCGATCACGACGACCGTGTCGGCGCGATTGCGGACCTCACCAAAGCTTGCCGGGGTCGATCCCGTTTCCCGCATCACGCGTGCCGCGCGGGACATGCCCCGGCTTGCGGCATGGTCCACCACACCGCCGAGTTTCTGCGCCAAGGCCAAGGCCGCAGCGGCACCATTCACATCGGTAAAGAGACCGCCAATGACTGGGAGACGTGCTTGCGCAAGTAAATCCGCTGCACGTTGGAGCGTTCTGTCCAAACTCGTCGTCCTCCCCGGCGTCTTCTTCTTGAACTCGCTACACAGATAAACAGGTGGCTTGGCGGGCGCAAGCGCGGCCCGCTGCGTTCACGGACAAAATTGTATACATGCGTCATGGAACGGAGATGGATCAGCGGACCGAGACAAACGTGCTCACCAACTGAGCACGTGCGCCCGAGCGGCTGCCCTCGATGTAGCTAACCCTTGTCGCGGATAGCCATTGTGGCGGCTAACCCTTGGGCTTGTCGTACTTGATGTATGAGAACCGCATGTCGTCCTCAGGCGTCCCTTCCAACGCGCCCGTCTCGGCGCCCGGTTGCCAGTGCACGACGTCCTCGATCTTCTTTGCTAGCTCGAAGTCCTTGTCGCTGATTCCTTTTGCCGCATGGTTCATCAGCCGCACCTCGACCCAGGCATAGGAGGCGGTGATATCGGGATGGTGCCAGGCAGCCTCGGAGAGATGGCCGACGGTGTTGATCACCATCAGCGTCCCCTTCCAGCTATTCGTCTTGAATTTGCGGCGAATCCAGCCGTCTTCGAGATACCAGTGCGGGAGCTCTTTTTGCAGACGCTCCTCGACTTCCGCGTCGCTATAGGTGCGCTCTTTCGTTGCCATTGCTCTCTTCTTTTGAAACAGTGCGCCGCAACATCTTCGAACCATGCGCCGCATTTTCCGCTATCGCTTCGTGAAGCATATCGGCGCGCTTCGGACCGATCAATGGAGCCCGTTCGAGGGGAATGTCAATGCCGGACCTTGAGCGCAATAAGGAGACTGCGGTGGCCTTCTACGACCTGGCCTTCAATGAATCGCGGCCGCGCGAGGCGATCGCACGCTATTCTGGTGACACCTATATTCAGCATAATCCGCACGTGAACGACGGGAAGGAGGGCTTTATCGCGTATTTCGAAGAGATGCACCGCCGCTATCCCGGCAAGCGTGTGATCTTCAAGCGCATCTTGGCCGAGGGTAATTTCGTGGTTCTGCATTGTTTCCAGGAGTGGCCAGGCGATGAGGATTGGATCGGGATCGACATTTTTCGCCTGGACGACGCGGGAAAGGTTGTCGAGCACTGGGACGTCCTGCAAGTTGCACCGGAGAGTTCGGCGAACTCGAACGGCATGTTCTGATGCCAACGGAAACAACGTTCACTGACTTGTCCCAGTCCCACACAGATGATCTCGAACCAGCCGTGACCGTCGCCACGACGGCGCGTCTGCATTTCGGCTTCCTAGACCCCAGCGGCCGGACGTCATGTCCCTTTGGCAGTTTCGGACTCTCGCTCGACCGGCCATGGACCCGGCTCACCTTGCGGCACGCACGCGAGGAAGCTTTCAGCGGTCCCGAGGCGAGACGTGCCGCGCGCTATCTCCGGGCGATCGCCGAGGCACGCGGGGTCGACAACGCGTATTGGCTCGATATCTCCGAGGCGATCCCATCCCATGCCGGGCTCGGCTCGGGCACGCAGCTCGCCCTCGCTGTCGGCGCCGCCTTTGCCGCGCTCGAAGGTCTCGACCTGTCGCCACCCGATATCGCCGCCCTGCTCGGACGCGGCGCCCGGTCCGGCATCGGCATCGCCACGTTCGAAACCGGGGGCGCCGTGCTGGACAGCGGGCCGCGCTATGGCACGCTGCCTCAGCTCGTGGCGCGCGTCCCTTTCCCGAGAAGCTGGCGGACGCTGCTGATCTTCGATCCCGAGACCAAGGGCCTCGACGGCGCGGACGAAATTGCGGCCTTCGAGTCACCGCCGGCCTATTCCGAAGACGCCCGGGCCGCGCTGGAGGCGCTCATCGTCAAGCGCGCGCTACCGGCGCTCAAGGATCAAGATTTCGGCGTCTTCTGCGAAGAGGTGGGTCACCTCCAGGCGCGCATGGGCGACTATTTCGCGGCGCGCCAGGGGGGCATTTTCACCAGCCCGCGCGTCGGCGTGGTCCTGGAGGTCTTGCGCGCAGCGGGCGTGACAGGGCTCGGGCAGAGTTCCTGGGGTCCGACGGGGTTCGCATTTGCCGAGTCGGAGAGCGAAGCAAAGAGGCTCTTCGAGATCGCGTCCGAGGCGGACACGAGCGCGTCGCTGCGGCTGGTCTTGGCCGGGGGCCGCAACGAAGGGGCGGAGATCACACGCTTGCGTGGCCGGGACGCGAAAAACTTGGATTCGTCTGGCATTTGACAGTCTTTGAGCGTTTGAGATCCTTTGCAGCCGCGCCCAATGTGCTAAAGCGGAGCCCATAAGAGCAACCCACGGCCAGCCGCGCGCTGACGCGCCGAGGCCGCAAATTCTGGGGAGAAGCACACGATGGCCCCGCCGCGTATTCTGCACATGGTGACGCCGCTAAAATATATGAGCCCGTTCGACATCAATATGGGGATCGACGCCGGCTACGATCACGCCATTCCCTACACGAACGCGACGATCGAGGACATTTACGGTCTCGTGCAGGACGCCATCTTCTCCCGCAGCCCCGACGGCATCAAACGTCAGGCCATGTTTATTGGCGGCAACCGCGCCATCGAGGCTCTCGACATGATGGACAAGGCCAGGAAAGCGATGGTGCCGCCGTTCGAGATGTCGGTGTTCGCCGATCCCGCCGGTTCCTTCACCACGGCCGCGGCGATGGTGGCTTGCGCCAAGACCGCCTTGAAGACCCAGTTCAACACAGATTTCAAGGACAAGCGGGTCATCGTTTATGGGGGCACGGGCGTCGTGGCATTCGCCTCCGCCGTGATCGCCTCAATGGATGGGGCCAAGGCGTTCCTGGTGGGCTATGACGGCCCCGAACGCGTGCGCCGCCTTACCATGGAAGCCAACGACCGTTTCGGCGTCGATCTCAACTATGCGGACGGCACGACCGAGGAGCAGAAGGTCGAGCTGGCCCAAGGCGCCGACGTGATCTTTTCCGCAGGTCCCGCGGGGCGCCAAATCCTGAGCCTTGCCCAATACAAGCCGGCCAAGAACCTCAATGTGGTCGCCGACGTGAACGCCGTGCCGCCCCTTGGGATCGAGGGCGTCGGCATTCAGGACAACGGCGTCCCAGTAGAAGGGGCTGGTGGCGCTGTCGGCATCGGCGCGCTGGCCATCGGCGACATCAAGTACAAGACTGAGATCGGCATGTTCAAACAGATGATCAACGCCGAGGAGCCGGTCTATCTCGACTTCCGCGCCGCCTACAAACTCGCCCAAGACCTCACGTCCTAAGTTGGCGGGACATCCGCGCGGTTCGGTCCTGATCGCCGCGGTCTCTGGCCGGGCGCTGGCTCGCGCCGCAACGGATGCCGGCTGCACGCCCCTCGTCGCGGACTTCTTCGCCGACCGGGATACCGAACCCATTGCCCATAGAGTCTGCAAAGTGCCAGGCGGCATCGCACGCGGCTTTCAGCGTGCGGCGCTTGAAGCCGCGCTGGAAACGCTCGCCGCCAATGCGCCCTCCCCGCTTCTCGGCCTAATTTACGGGTCGGGGTTCGAGGACCGGCCCCAGCTCCTCGGTCAGATAGCAGAACGCTGGCGGCTACTCGGTAACGACGCCGCGACCGTGGCGCGGATCAACGACCCGGTGCATTTCTTCCGCGCGCTGGAACAACTGGCCATCGCGCACCCCAAAACGCGGCGAGAGCCGCCGCCCAAACCGGACGGCTGGGTCGCGAAGCGGCTAGGCGGCGCCGGCGGAAGCCATATCAGGCCGGCGGTCACGTGGACGGACCGGGCCGATCTCTACTACCAAGAGCTGGTTTCCGGGCGTTCGATCTCTGCGCTCTTTGCCGCAAGCGGCGGCGAAACGATCGTACTCGGCTTCAGCGAACAATGGACGGCTCCGGCCCCCGGTAAGCCTTGGCGCTATGGTGGCGCGTCTCAGCCGGCGGACATCTCGCGGGCAGCCACCGAGCGGATTACCGGGATCGTTTCGCGCGTCGCCGCCGACTTCCAACTGATGGGTTTGAACGCCGCCGACTTCGTGCTGCAAGGCGACGATCCATTGCTGCTGGAGATCAATCCGCGGCCAGGTGCAACGCTCGATATCTTCGCGAGCACTTCCACGCCGCTTCTCGCGATCCATCTCGATGCCGTGCGGCACGGGGCTGTGCCGTCCCATGTGCCCGTCTATGACGACGCGACGGCATCGGCGATCGTCTTCGCCCCGGAGACGCTCACAATACCAACCGAGATGGTGTGGCCCTCGTGGGCCGCCGATCTACCGACGATCGGACAACGGATCGACAAAGAGCGTCCGATATGTACTTTACTGGCGCGGGCGGGATCAGCGGCCGATGCGCGGCGCCTCGTGCAAACACGCGTCGGAGACATGCTGACAGCGTTGAAAATGTTCGAGCATTCCGCGCATGCCGCTAAGTCACACGCCCACGAGTGAGTTGCCCAAGAAAAACACCGCGCGAATGCGAAGGAACAGATGACAAAACCAAGCTTGAATGCACAGGTTGCACCCCTGGTGCACGATCTTATCGACAATGCCGACGCCTTGCGCGTTGGCGTGTCCAAAGGGTCTTTGGGGGAAACACTGATTGACTGCGGTGTCGACGCCATAGGTGGCCTTGAAGCGGGACGCCGCCTCGCGGAAATCTGCCTGGGCGGACTCGGCGTCGTGACCTTCGAGACCGCCAGCACAACCGATCAGTGGCCGTTCCTTGTGACGGTGCATACGAGCCAGCCGGTTCTGGCCTGCCTCGGATCCCAATATGCGGGCTGGAGCCTCTCTGGCAAGGACGGCGATGGCAACGACTTCTACTTCTTGGGATCGGGCCCGGCACGGGCCATGGGCTCGTCGGAGCCGCTGTTCAAAGAGCTGGACTATCGCGACAAGGCCGAGAGCGCCACGCTCGTGATCGAATCCGACAAGGCCCCGCCCGCCGTGCTGGTCAAGGAGGTCGCCAAGGCATGCGGCCTGTCGCCAAAAGGACTCGTCTTTCTTTACGCGCCGACATGGAGCCTCGCAGGCACCGTACAGGTTGCCGGCCGGAGCCTGGAGGTCGCGCTGCACAAGGCGCATGAGTTGGACTTCCCGCTGGAGCAAATCGTCGACGGCCTGGCCACGGTGCCGATTCCGCCGCCGATCCCCGGCTTCGTGGAAGCCATGGGCCGCACCAACGACGCCATCATCTATGGCGGTCGCGCCCACCTCTATGTGCAGGGTGACGAAGCCACGGCGAGGAAACTCGCCGAGGAACTCCCGAGCGCAAACTCGAAGGACTACGGCAAGCCGTTCGCCGAAATCTTCGCTGCGGTCAATGGCGATTTCTATCAGATCGACCCGATGCTGTTCAGCCCGGCGAAGGTCACGGTGACTTCCCTTTCCACGGGCAAGAGCTTCGAAGGCGGCGCCATCGACGACGCCGTTCTCAATCGCTCGTTCTCCTAGGGGGCGCTTTTAGGTCGATGACCAGCGAAACGGCCATAGCACCGTCCATCATACTGTTTGGCGATGGACGCGACTGGCACGGCAGAAGCCTCAGGCGGGCCTTCGAGCGGCGGGGCATAAAACCCGTGGTCGCGCCTCTGGCCAGTTGCGGTTTCTCTACGGAGACGGCTACCGGCCTTGCTATCCCGGGCCTTGGGGACCACTGCCCGCACGGGGCGTTCGTGCGCTTCATTCCCGGCGGTAGCTTCGAGCAGGTGACACTCTATCTCGGTCTTCTGCATGCGTTGCGGGAACTCGGCGTTACGGTCTGGAACGATGCCCGCGGCATCGAGCGCTGCGTCGATAAATCCACGACCACATTCTTCCTGCAGAAGGCCGGATTGCCGACTCCGCGCACCTTTGCCGGCGTCGATCACAGCACCGCGGAGGCCGTCGTGTCACGCCTCGCTTCGGAAGGCCACAAAGTCGTCGAGAAACCGCTTTTCGGCGCCCAAGGCAAAGGCGTCCGCCTTGTCGAGGCGGCGAGCGAGCTGTCGCCGCCGGAGGCGGTCGATGGTGTCTATTACCTGCAGGAGTTCGTGCCGCCCGCCCAAGAGCACCACAAAGACTGGCGCTTATTCGTCTGCGGCGAGCGCGTCGTCGCCTCCATGATCCGACACGGCGCGAACTGGATCACCAATATCAAGCTGGGTGCACGGGCCGAGGCGGCGATTCCCAGTCAAGAACTCGCCGATCTGGCGGTCAGCGC
>NZ_JBAWCQ010000052.1:0-16871 GCF_049590335.1 Methyloceanibacter sp. | reverse complement strand
ACTGAAAGAAGCGGCCGCCGAAGGCCGCAACATCATGCCGCCGTCGATCGCCGCCGCCAAAGCCGGAGGCACCACCGGCGAGTGGGGCGCGGTGCTGCGCGAGGTGTTCGGGGAGTACCGGGCGCCGACTGGCATCGGGGCGGCGCACGAGGTCGACGAGACGCGCATGACGGAGATTCGCGATCTCGTCCAGGAAGTCTCCGGCAAATTAGGCCGCACACTGACCTTTGTCGTTGGCAAGCCCGGCCTTGACGGCCACTCGAACGGCGCCGAGCAGATCGCCGTGCGCGCCGACGATGCGGGCATGAAGGTGGTCTATGGCGGCATTCGCCTGACCCCGGCCGAGATAGTGTCGCAAGCTAAGGACTCCAAGGCCCATGTGGTCGGGCTCTCCATCTTGTCGGGATCCCACGTCTCGCTCGTGCGCGACGTGGTGCAAAAGCTCCGCGAGGCTGGAATGAGCGACGTCCCCGTCGTGGTCGGCGGCATCATTCCGCAAGAGGACGTCAATATTCTCAAGCAATGCGGCGCGTCCGCGGTCTATACACCGAAGGACTTCCAGTTGAACGAGATCATGACGGGCATCGTCGATCTCGTGGATCGGAACGTCGACGCGCTCGCCAAGGCCGGCTAGCCAGAACGGCTAAATTGGGTGTACGCGCACTAACTTAGAAGACTGGGGTCCATCCGTCGTCGTCGTCGGCGTGCGCTGCCTGCGCAGATACGAGCGGAACGAGCGCGGCATAGAGTTCGCGCCCTTGTATAGGCTTGTCCAGCGAGGCATTTACGCCCGCTTCGACATAGGCCTGTTCCTCTTCATTGTCCGACAGCGTGGCGAGCGCAACGATCGGGACGTGTGCCGACCGGGCCTCCGTCGCGCGGATCCGCTGCGCCAACTGAAGCCCGCGATAATCGGGAAGAACCGTGTCCATGAGCACGAGATCGTAGGGGCGCTGGTCCAGACACATCAGAGCGGCCGCACCCGTCTCAGCGACGTCGAAAGTCAGCCCGAACTCGTCGAGATAGGCGCCGATCAAGAGCCTGTTGACCGAGTTGTCCTCGATCAAAAGCACATGGCCCGCAAGCGCATCGGCACGTGCAGCTTTCGGGGCACTCTCTGGCACAGGGGCCGGGGCGGTCTTCATCACACTCGCCGGAGCGAGCGCCGGATGGCTTTGAGGCGCAGGTGCATCCAGCATTTCCGCCGTGGCCCATTCCGTCTCAAGGCTGACGGGATCAACCTCTTCCGGTGCGATCCCATCCGCCAAATTAAGCTCAAATGCATCGCTAGCGGCCGGCTGAGCGGAGACTAGGTCCTCAGGCACATGGTGCGCGACCTGGGCAGCCGGCATCCCGGCCTCTGTCTCCTTCTCCTCAACCAGAGCCTTGAACGTGAACCAATAGAGCGCGCCCTGCCCCAGCGCACTGTCGCAAGCCGCCCCGCCGCCCATGGCCTCTGCAAGCCGCTGCGCGATCGGCAGGCCAAGGCCGCCGTCGGACCTCATGTTTTCAGTGGAGGGTTGAAACAAAGCCGCCAGTTGCTCCGGGGTAAAGCCGGCGCTGGTATCGGTGATGTCGAAACGAACGGTCACGGGCGAAACGGCATCGTTCACGCTGACATAGAGGCGGATCGACCCTTCGGCCGTTGCCTGAATGGAGGTCTCCATCAATGCCATGAGCACCTGGCGGACGCGCATGGCGTCCCCGACGATATAGCGGGGGCAATTGGCGGCCATGTCCACGCTGCTGCTCAAGCCTTTGGCCGCTGCACAGGCCTGCAACGCGGAAGCCGTCTCGCGGACAAGGGCATGAAAGTCGAACGACTCCACTGAGAACTCAGCATCGCCGGACTGAAGCGTGCTGAAGTCGAGAACCTCTGTCAGCGCGTTCAAGATTCGGTGCATCGAGTGGGACAGGCTCTCCGCGTCGCGCCGCTGAGCCAGGTTGAGCGGGCCGTCGAGGATCCGGTCGGTCAGTGCCGAGACCGATTCCATCGGCGGCCGCAATTTTTTGCTGACGATGTCGATGAGCCCTAGCGTGCCGACGCTCGCCGCCTCCGCGGCGAGGCGCGCCTGCCGCTCCATCTCGAGTTGCGCAGCCAAATCTTCGATCTGCCCAAACAGATCGCCAGCGCGAAATTCGTTGCCCTGCATCTATGCCCCACCGAATGGTCTACCGTTTGTTTCGTTGGCGAAGCATCGCGGAGATGATTTAAAACGTCGCTAAGTGGGTTGGTTGACGAATCCCTAAGTCGTCCCTTTAGACTCTGGTAACACTTCTCGTTCGTCTCACAAAAATTCCGCGCCGACCGGCGGGAACGGAAACAAAAGCACGCGCTTTGCCTAGAAACACAAGATGATCGTCTGTTCTTGCACCACCCTCACGTCAGAGGACATTCACGATGCGGTCTCGGCGTTACGCACGAAGGATCCATTTGTCGTCTTGACGCCCGGGCTCATTTACCGAACGCTCAGCAAGAGACCGAATTGCGGGGACTGCATGCCACTCGTCGTAAAACTCATTGTTGGCTATGACGAGGAGGGGCCGAGCTCGGCGGGCTCTCGACCCCATCGATCATAATTTGATGACACGCCAACTGCGGACTAGCCACGCCGAAACGTGTACCTTACAATTATTCTAAACTAACCTGTGAGATGAGGATCTGATGAAGGGCAACCCAAGGGTAATCGATTATTTGAACAAAGCGCTGACGCACGAGCTCACCGCCGTGAACCAGTACTGGCTCCACTACCGGCTGCTGGACGACTGGGGCTACCAAAAGCTCGGTAAAAAGGAGCGCGAGGAATCGATCGAGGAGATGCAGCACGCGGACAAGCTGGTCACGCGCATCATCTTCCTCGAAGGCTTTCCGAACATGCAGAAGCTCGATCCCCTCATGATCGGGCAGAACGTCAAAGAGATTCTAGAATGCGATCTCAAGGCCGAGTACAGCGCCCGCGCCCTTTACATGGAAGCCCGCGCCGCCTGCCGTGAAGCAGAAGACTATGTCACCATGATGCTGTTCGAAGACCTTCTGAAGGACGAGGAAGGGCATATCGATTATATCGAGACCCAGCTTGGCCTCCTGAACGACATCGGCGCGCAGAATTACGGCCAGCTTAATGCCGACTCCGCCGACAACGCAGACGGCGGCGAGGGCTAGGCTGCAGCATGATAGGTTCGGCACATTCATGACCACACCGGAGCTTGACGGCCCCCGCCTGGCGCCTGCCGCCGGCGGGGCGCCAAAGCAGCTTGTCGTCTTCCTCCACGGCTACGGCGCAGACGGAAACGACCTCATAGCGCTCGGAAAAGAGTGGGCGCCGCTCCTGCCCCATACGGCATTCGTGTCGCCCCATGCCCCGGAGCCCTGCGGCATGGCGCCGATGGGGCGTCAGTGGTTCGACCTGTCGATGGGAGACATGTCCATCATCGCCGAAGGCGTAAAGCGAGCATCGCCGGCCCTCGAGTCGTTTTTGGATACTGAACTGGAACGCCAGGGGCTGACGTCCGAATCGCTCGCGCTGGTCGGATTCAGCCAGGGCACGATGATGGCTCTCTCCGTGGGGCTGACACGACCGACCGCACCCGCGGCGATTGTCGGCTATTCGGGCGCGCTGGCGACGGTGGAGGCTCTGCCGCTGCCCGGTCAGGGACCTGCGATCCTCCTCGTTCACGGCGACATCGACGAAGTGATTCCCGTTGATGCGATGATCATGGCGCGCGAGGTGCTAGGCCAAGCGGGACTGAGCGTGCAGTGGCATGTCAGCCGAGGCATTGGTCACGGCATTGACGGCGATGGCCTGCGCCTTGGCGGCGACTTCTTGAAACAAGCGTTTGCGGGAACCATCACTGCGGATTGACCATGTCATAAGCACATCATCTAGGGTTCTTCACATTCATGACACGTGCTTATAGTATCTCCTGCGACAACTGAGGTAGGACCCGAGTGCGACGGGCAACGACGAGGAATTGAGGGCCTTGAACGTCGCATCTGAATCGGCCGCACCGGGGACATACCCCGCCCTGGTGCTGAATGCTGACTATCGGCCGCTCTCCTACTATCCACTCTCGCTTTGGAACTGGCAGGACACGGTGAAGGCCGTGTTTCTGGACCGCGTGAACATCGTCTCCGAGTACGACCACGCAGTCCATTCACCTTCGTTCGAGATGAAGCTGCCAAGCGTCGTCTCGCTTAAGAGCTACGTGCGTCCAGCACTCTATCCGGCCTTCACCCGGTTCAACGTGTTCCTGCGCGACCGGTTCACCTGCCAGTATTGCGGCACCGGCCAGGACCTGACTTTCGACCATCTGATTCCCCGCAACAGAGGTGGACTGACAAGATGGGACAACGTGGTCGCGGCCTGCGCGCCCTGCAACCTTGCCAAGGGCGGCGACATGCCGAGCCGCGCAAAGATGTGGCCGGCGCAGACGCCCTACCGGCCGACCGTGTTTGAGCTGCACCGCAATGGCCGGCTGTTTCCGCCTAACTACCTGCATCAAAGCTGGCTCGATTATCTCTACTGGGATACCGAGCTGGAGCCGTAGGCGTCTGCTCTAGTAGCGCGTGGTCAGGTTATTCAGCCAATCGGGGGACGCGTTCACAAGCAAGATCTCGAGCGACTTGTCGGCGCCGGTCGCCACCAAAAGCCCGACGCCGACGAGCACGATGCCCAACAGCATCTTGCCGCCTCTGCCCGCCTCGACCAACCGCCCGCGCCACCGCAGCATCGCTTCGCGCGAGGCAAAGCCCAGCGCCATGAGCGGCAGCGCCGCACCGACGCCAAAGGCCAACATGGTCACAGCGACCTGCCCGAGATCTTCACCCTTGGCCGCGAGCACGGAAGCGGCGCCAAGTGTGGGGCCAACGCAAGGCGCCCAGACGGCACCAAGCAGCGCGCCGACACCGAACTGCCCCCAAAGGCTGTGGCCGCTAAATCCGCCGAAGTGGTCGTCGACCCAATTGCCGACCGGGCCGGCCGCCACAGCGATCTGCGCTTGCAGACGCGGGACAAGTAGCACCGTCCCAACCGCAATCAAGAGCACAGCCGCCACTGCACGGAAGACGTCCGTGTCGAGGCCGATCGCAAAGCCGATCGTGGCCACGAACAGACCGATCAGTGTGAAGGACAGGGCGACACCGCAGGCGAGCGCTGCCGGCCCCAGCCGATGCTCGCTCTGCGCCGTGCCGAATACGATGGGCAGGAGCGGCAGGACGCAAGGGGAGAGCACCGACAAGACGCCGGCGATGAGCGCGAGTCCGAGCGTTGCAAGCATGGTGCGGCTCTAACCGAAGTATTAGAGCGTCAAGTCGAGCAACCCCTCGATGGCCACCGCGTTCGTGGACCCGACCGAGCGGACAAGCTCCTGATCGCCCTTGAACACGATGAGGGTGCTCTGAGAGCGTACACCGAGCTCCTTCAAGACCTCTTTGTCCTTGTCAAAGTCGGCTCTTAGCACCAAGAGGTTTTTGTATTTCGGCTGCGCCGTGAGCGCCGCGAGGATCGGCTTCTGGGTCCGGCACGTCGAGCACCATGCGGCATAGACATCCACGAGGATGGGCTTGCCGGCGGTTTGAGCCTCGGCCAGCGCTTCGGGGCTGTAGGGCTGGGTTTCCGCCGCCGATGCAGGTACGGACGCCACGAGCAAGACGGCCACGAGGCCAGCAAAAAATGCGCGAATCTGGGTCATCACAACCTCCAACAGGGTTTCTCTCCCCATGTTGGTACCAGCCCGCGCGACAAACCCGCCAATCAAGGTGCTTGAACTTGTCGTGAGTGGCACTTCTTATCTTAAGCGGTGCTTCGGGAAAACGCGGGTCAGCCGCGCCGCGAGAGGCCGAAGAGCGCAAGGCCGCCAAGAATGGCCGAAACCACCGCATTCCAGCCCGCGAAGGACAGGCTCAAGAAGCGCCAGGCGGCCTCGTCGCAGCGGATCACGGGCGTATCCACAATGCCCTCCTTGCCCCATTCCAAGTTGAAGCCGCCGGCGCAGGTCTCCGGACCTGGCCAGAACTTCCACTCCGCGCCAGCGTGATAAATGCCGAGCGCAGTGTTGAGGACAAAGCCGATCGCGATCAGCAGCAGCACCAAACGTGCAAAGCCAAAGCTCTCGGCGCGTGCCGCGAAGAACGCGATCATTGCCGCAGGTACCCCAAAATAATAGGCGTAGCGCTCCTGGAGGCAGAGCGGGCATGGCGCATAGCCGCCGAACTGTTCGAAGGCATGCGCTGTCAGAATGATCAGCAGCGAACCGCCGAAGAGAATGGCGCTCACCGCCATCAGCTGACCCGCCAGCGTGTCGCGCGTGTCATCCATGGTCACATCACATACTTGATGAGCACGAAGCCGCCGATCAGCAGCACCACGAACAGCACAGACAGCGGGCCAAAATATTTGTCGATGAAGGACTTGATCGGAGGACCGAACCAATAGAGCAGCCCGGCCAGCACGAAGAAGCGAATGCCGCGTGCCGCGATGCTCGCGAGCATGAACACGAAGAAGTTCAGCTGTGTCACACCGCTGGCGATGGTGATGACCTTGTACGGGAATGGCGTCACGCCCGCAATGAACACAATCCACGCGCCGTAATCGTTATAGCGCGCGGCGAAGTCCTCGAATTTCTCGCCATAGCCATAGAAGTTCAGGATCGGCTGGCCGATCGTGTCGAATAGGAAATAGCCGATGATGTAACCGAAGATGCCACCCAGCACCGAGGCAATGGTGGCGATTGCCGCGTACAGCCACGCCTTGCGCCGGTCCGCCAACACCATGGGGATCAGCATCACATCCGGGGGAATGGGAAAGACCGAGCTTTCGATGAACGACACCCCCGCAAGCGCCCAGGGCGCGTTGCGGTGCGTGGCAAGGTCCATCATTTTGTCGTAGGCGCGCCGTAACATGGCGCATCCTTTAGCGGGGTACGCACCGCCTGTCTATCGCCACGCCACCAGCCCGGATCTGGCGATGCCGGCAGAGAGCCGCCCCGAAGTGTTGACCAGACGCGGCACTTCCCCCATGTTCGCGCGCCTTGGCCCCAGTGGCGGAATGGTAGACGCGACAGACTCAAAATCTGTTGTCCGCAAGGGCGTGCTGGTTCGAGTCCGGCCTGGGGCACCAAAACCAATCGGCTTTCCCAAAATCACTTTTTCAAAAGGTAGTTATGTGGCCGTTTCGGCCGCACCGGACCCTTTTTGTCCAATACCAACTCTACATAGCGTTCTATTTCGGCAGTAAATTCAGAAAGATGGAGTGAGCTATGGTCGTCTAAGTGGTCGGCAGGCTTTTCGATCCGCGTCTCCAACACTCCATCATTACTGACACAGCCGCGGAAAACCGGCGTCACATCTGCCTTTTCGATGCATGTTTTCTGGGCGCCGTCGAAAGCGCCTTTGGAGAGTGCAAGAATCAAAATGATGCTCAAGGCTATATAGAGCGCATTGAACCCCCACGTTACCGTCGCCAATGAAACGACGCTTTGATAAAATCGCAATCTTCAATTCTGCAGCCGTCAATTTGAACTTTCAAAAGATCGAGCTCAGGCTCCACGAGTTTTGAGCTCAGCCGGGCCAGAGGCATACGATGTTTCTCGTTGTCTGGGCCATCCCGCCAGTATAGGGGATCCACCCTATCGAGCCTAACGGGCTCTCAGGCTAGCCTTTCCTCACCGGCCAATACCGGGCCGGAACAGTTTCCTCCTTGCCAACGGGAATCAATCGAGAGGCGACGACCATGACCACCCTAATTTCAAAATCCCTTCGGCTGCTTGGGGCGCTCGTCCTCGGCACTGCGTTTCACACCCTTGCTGCCCCCTTTACCTCCACCAATGCGGAGGCCGCTTGTGTCTACGGCGTGGCAAGCAACGATGTACTGAACATCCGCAACGGCGCCGGCGGCAGCTACAATATTGTCGGCTTCGTCCGGCCAGGAGAGTGCGGTGTCGTAACCGGACGGCGCCAAGGCAATTGGGTCTGGGTCGACTATGGACGGGGTGGCTATGTGCATTCGCGATACCTGCGCGACGAAGGCGGAGACGGCGACGAGAGCGGCCATGGTGGCGGCCAACGCGGCAACGGCGGCGATGCCGCCTTCCGCTGCGTGATCGGCGTCGCCTCGAATGACGTGCTGAACGTCCGCTCCGGCCCCAGCGCATCGAACCGTATTGTCGGCCGACTGACGAACCACACATGCTTCGTTGAAGTCATCGCCAAGCGAGGGCGCTGGTTCAAAATCACTAAAGACGGCACCACCGGCTGGGTGAACAGCCGCTACCTGAACTAATCGGCTCTCGGAATCTCAGGACGCTTAAGGGGCCGAGCCTTGTCTTGGCTCCTTAGGCGTCCTTGCACGACTTCACGACGTGCCGGGGCTTACTCGCCCCGACCGAACCAGGGCGTGCCATGGCGCAAATGGGCCTCGAAGGCCTTGCGACGCACGAAGGGCGCGCGACGTGGCCGCCGGGGAATAGGGAAACCATTCTTGCCATCCTCGTTCGCAGCCAAAGACGTTTCAGCCCCAATTATCGGGGCAGGTCATGGGGCCGGTGACAAGGTGTAGAGAGCGCCGCGGGCGCGTTCTTCAATCTTCGGCAATACCCCCTTATGTAGAGATTTGGTTTGAGCTGACGGAATCTGGTTTTTAGGGCATGAAAGGCGTCCCCCCGGCGGCGACTTTCCGCTAGGTACGGGGTTGCTTTGCTCCTTTTCTGCACACGGCATAAATTTCGCATCGGGATATCAGGACGACACCGGTGAAATTAGACCGCGAGACCGAAGCGCTACTCTTTTGGGTATCGTCATCGACGACGAAACCGCTGTGGCAGATGGACCACAAGAGCGCGCGGGACGTGTATCGCCGTTCGATCTCGAAGACCGACGTGGCGCCGATCCTTATTGGCGCCGTGCGCGACTTCGTGATTTCGGGACCAGCCGGGTCCGTTCCCCTCCGCGAATATCTGGCGCCTAAGCCGAGTGGTGCTGCGATTCTATTCTTCCACGGCGGTGGCGGCGTCCTCGGCGATATCGGCACTCACGACACCCTCTGCCGGGCCCTGTGTGTCGATACCGGCGCGCATGTCTTCTCGGTCGACTACCGGCTTGCGCCCGAGCACCCCTTTCCGGCCGCTGTGTGCGACGGCGTCGCCGCGCTCGAATGGCTGACCGCCGCAGCGCGCGACCTTGGAATCGACCCGGCGCGGATTGCCGTCGCGGGCGACAGTGCCGGAGGCTCGCTGGCGGCCGTGGCGCTACACGAGACCAAGGGACGGCTGGTGGCCCCCGCAGCGGCTCAGCTTCTGATCTATCCGGCGCTCGACCTGCGCGCCAAGCAGCCCTCCCGCAAAGACCTCGTCGACCAGTTCCCGATTCCCGAGGACATGCTTTACTGGTTCTTCAACCACTATTTCGGGACGGCTTGGCCGATTGCGGACCCGCGCGCGATTCCGGCTCTATACGAAGACGATTCGGGTATGCCCCCCACGCTGATCGTGACGGCGGGGTTCGATCCCTTCCGCGACGAAGGCGTCGAATATGCGAAGCGGCTCGCGGCGGCCGGCGTTCCCGTCGAGTATGTGTGTTATCAAGGCACCGTGCACGGTTTCATGAACATGGGACGGATGTTGCGGGCGGCTTATCAGAGCATACGCCAGCGTATGAGCACTTGGTTGAAGGAGCAGCTCGATGCGCCTGGCCCTTAAGCGGGCGTTCGCGCGCTGCTGCCGGACTCTAGGTTTTCATGCTCGCAAATCCGGATTCTTAGCGCCCGAGCTTCCGCCAGTCTGTCTCGTGTAACGGAACGCCGTAGTGGGCCGCGGCCTTCTTGATATTGGCAAAAGCCAGATCCCGATCCGCGTCGCCGACCCCTTCGAGCTGATCGAAGCGTGCGAGCGCGTTCTTCACATGCGCCGCATCGGTCAGCGGTTCTTTCCGCTGCTTCGGAAAGACATAAACGCTTTCGGGAAGCTCCGCACGGTCATGGATCTTGCCGTGCTCGGCATTGGGCCTCCACGTTGTCTCCATGGGCTTAATCCTTATCGGCCGTGCCTGCCGGCGCCGCACCGTAGTGGACTGCCAACCAAATGGTGGGCGGCCCGCTCTGTGTCCAGGTCACCCGGTGGCGGCAATGCGCAGGTAGTACCAGCCAGTCCCCGGGCGCGAGTTTCCGGTCAACGTCTTCGCCGTCGATGCGCAGCCGCGCAGCGCCGGTGACAAGCAGCACGAACTCGTCCCGCGCCTGATCGTACCACTGGCCCTCAGGCGTGATCTGACCCATCGACACGATGCGTTCGATGCGAACGCCCCGGCTGTCGACAAGTGCGTCAAAGGCTTCGTCGGCCTTTGGACCCCGCGGGAGCTCTACACCGAGGGCTCCTGACCGCACGATGCGGGCCACCTCACGGGGCAAGCGGGGTCACCTGATAGAAACTCTCGAGCCACTTGCCGTCCTTCTTCGTCATGATGGACGTAATGTAGACCTTGTAATCGATCGGCTCGCCGTCAAATGAGCCCTCGAACTTTGCCGTCAGCGTGCGCATGGCACTGTCCGGCCCCAGCATGACGACCGTCGGTTCGCTGGGATCCGTCTGCTTGATCTCGAGACCCGGCAACGTTTCGAGCAGAGTTCCGCGCCTTTCCGGGGAGTTGGAATAGGGCACGACGGCAATGTGATCCCGGGTTGTCAGCGTCTTTATCGTCTCGACATCCCGGGCGGCGAACGCCGCGTCGAGACGGCCGACGACATTGTCGATCGCCTCGACATCAGCAAGACTCTCATCGGCCGAGGCAGGCAGCGACAGAAAGACAAAGGTCAACAAGGCGGCAAGACATCTGATCATGCTAGGCTCCCATTCGCGTCGTCGTTGATTGGCGATCGTTATTTCATCCTGTCGAGCGCGTTAGCACAACAGAACTTCGATGCCATGGCGCCGACCAACCCATTGACGTCCATCAATCCACTGACACGGGACAGGCCGATCACAGCGGGCAAAGCTGCCCTGCTGGTCGTCGACATGCAAAATGGGACTTGCGGCCCCGAGGAGGCGGCGCGGCGCCCCGAATTTCATTCCGCGCTCACGAGCCGGGTCATCCCCAATATCGCGCAGTTGCTCCGCACTTTCCGGAGCGCCCGGCTCGAAGTGATCTACACGGTGATCGAGAACCTGACCGCGGACGGGCGCGACCGTAGCCTCGACTACAAGCTTTCGAGTATGGGTTTCCCAATGGGATCCCCGGAGGCACAGGTGACCCCAGCGCTCGCGCCACAAAAAGACGAGCTCGTGCTGCCCAAGTCCTCATCGTCCGTATTCAACTCCACGACGCTCGACTATCTCTTGCGGAACATCGGCATCCAGGACGTGTTTGTCGCCGGCTGTCTGACCGATCAATGTATCGATCATGCGGTGAAGGACGGTGCGGATCGCGGCTTCTACATGACCTGCGTCCACGACGCCTGCGCTGCCGAGACGGAGGCACGCCACCAAGCCGCCCTCGCATGCTTTAACGGCTATTGCCGGATGCTGCGCACGGCCGACGTGGTCGGCTTGATCACGGCCGGCTAAGTCCCGCTAGTTCGGCGCGTTCAAGACCTTGATGTCGTAGGGCTTCAATTCCTTGGTAGACTTGAGGAAGTCGGTGATCTGGTTGACACCTGCACCGTCGCGGACGACCACAAATTCGTCGTGCAGGTCGTGTCGGCATAGGTGTCGGCTACCACCAGATACGGCCCCTGGTTCCGGTCGACCGTACAGGCGCAGGACGCTTTCGTCGGGTCGTCCTTGTCGACGACACACGGCTCATCGAGACACCAGGCCCAGGGATGATCATTGTCGCAGGCCGCGTAGCTCTTTATGGGTAATAGCGCGAGCGGAGCTCGATGACCTTGCCGGTTTCTACCTTGTTCGTGCATGGCTTCTCACCGGCGGAGTACCCAGTCTTCACGTCACAGGCGCAATCGATCGTCTCCGTGCTGCCATCAGCTGCCGCACTGGCCGCGGTCGTGCACAGCGCTTATGTACTCTAGCAAATAACGAAGCTGTCTTTCGCGCCTTCATCGCAACCGGCGAGCACGATACAGCCCGCCGATAGAAACGAAGTGGCAATGATCGACTTCCACATGGCTTGGCACCTCCCCTGCGACACTAGTACCGTCATGCCTAACCGGCGATCGCGATTGTCAACAATGTCAACGCGCGATTATCACCGGTCCCCTCAGTAGACATCGGCGTAGCGCGCGCAGAGTTCCTCGGCCGGCAGATCGGCCACGTAAGCCGCTTCCGATCGCTTATGCCGCAGATAGGCCTCGAAGAAGACCGGACCGAACCAGGACTTCATCGCCGCACTCGCGTCCATGAGATCGAGGGCCGCGGTCAAGGAAATGGGCAAAGTCGCCTCGTTCGGCGGGAGCGCCAGCCTTTTCCGGATCCCGTCCGCACCGGCGAAGATCAACGCGCCAAGGGCCATGTAAGGACTGGCCGTAGCGTCGCACACGCGGAACTCCAAATTGAATTGCGCGTCCCGCTGCTCCTTGTCGGCCGCATCGAAGACGGGGCAAATGCGCAAGGCGGCGCCACGGTCCTGAAGCTTGAGGTCCGCCACCGTCGGAGCCCAGCGGTTCGGCGTCAGCCGCATATAGGAAACTGGCGACGGCGCGGTGACCGCGCACAGCGCCGGAAGGTGACGGAGCACGCCGGCGGCAAAATGTGCGGCGACGGCGCTCAGCTCCATCGGACCGTTTGGATCACGCGTTACGGGCGCGCCCGAGGCATCGTGCAGGCTGAAATGGATGTGTACGCCATTGCCGGAGCCGTCCGCGACCGGCATCGGCGAAAAGATGGCGCGATTCTCCAGACGAAAAGCTGCGCCACGCGCCATCTCGCGCGCAATGATCGCGGCGTCCGCGGCGGGAAGCGCAGCATGGGGTGCGACTGTCATCTCGAACTGGCGTGGACCGTACTCCGCGAGAAAGGAGTCCGGGTGAACGCCGGCGGCACGAATAGCCGCCATCAGCATTTCGCCGAAGACACCCTGCCTCCGGAAGGCACTCAGACTATAAGCATGACCCGGCACATCCTCGACGCCCGTAAAGATGAACTCCTGTTCGATTGCGGCGAGCAGCTCCAGGCCGGCCGCCTCATTCAGGGCCTCGATCGCACGGCGCAAGAAGGCACGGACGCAGCACTCCCAGGGGCTCCCATCGGTGTTGTGGATGTCGCCCAGAAAGAAGTGTTCCGGCGCCGACCCGTCACGGAAGTCCACATGCACTTCGGCCGAGGGGTCCGGCACGATCATGAGGTCTCCGGTCGTGCCGAAAGGCGTATCGAGGATCGGCCCGAAGCAGGTCTGCATGAGATTGGAGTGCGTCCAACCGATGCCGGATTTCCGCCGCGCCGGCAATTCGGTGGAGGGAAAGCCCTTGCCGCGAACAAGCCCGGCAATGTCGCAGGTCCCGACGAAGGTTAAATCCTCACGCAGCATGACACCTCCCAACGTCCCCGATACGGGGACGTCAGTCTATGTCAGCCGGCCGAAAAGTGGAGCCGCAATCGAGTGCACCGTGCTCGAACATATTTGCTAGCCGGCCCGAGTTTGTTCGCTGGCCGTTTTAACCCAGGCAGCCGACAAGGAATGCAGCTCGCGCGTCTGAGCCTGGACGGCGACGATTTGGTTGAACCAATAGTCGACCCCGAGCTGCATGGCTTCCATCGGGCTCTTGGCACCCGCCAGATCGCGCGCAAGTTCGAGGCCCGCGCTCACGTTCTCTTGGGCGATGTCCACGAGCTTGGTGTTCACCGCGACGGCGGCTGGAACGGCGGCCTGGAGCGATTGGCCCAACGAAGGCACGGCCGGCGCATGCCCCTTGCTGACAACCTTGTCCGATGTGCGCGGCTTATCTGACGTGCGCAGCTTGGTGCTGCGTGGCTTTAGCTGCACCGCCGCCTTGGCTGGTTTTCGTGCGGCATCCGTCTTGGCCTGCTCTGCGGACGCATTCGACTTGGTTGGGGCCTTTTTGGCAGCCTTGGCGACTGCTTTTGCAGCCTTTTTGACCGCGGCCTTGGTCGGTGCCGAGCCGGCGGCTTTTGTGAACGCCTCGCTCTTGGCTTTCGTGAGCTTCGGCTTAGTGGTTGCTGGCTTGGCAAGCTTTGGCTTCGCCGGCGGCCGGCCGGCCCGTCCCGCTCTCATCGTATTCTTCGACATCACTCAATCCCCATTGTCCGTCTGGAACACCCCCACTCCATCGCCGCGAGACGATTGGCGCGGGGAGGCACGTTCAGCGACACGCTGCCGCCTGCCGCATTGGCTAATCTGGTTCACTGGGTACCGGGGGCGAGGATGCGTCCGCACTGAAGTCTTGCGCCACGCGCTCCGACGTCCGGCCTTAAGGAAAGATTAGCGGCGGAGAGTAAACAAGACGTACCGGCGGCGGGTTCCCGCACGCGCAAAACCTAAGCCCTCCCCCGGCGTCGGCGGGACTTGCGCGCGAGCCAGAACGCCCGGCATTTGATAAAAAGGTTCCAGAGAAGGAAGATCAGCAAGGCGGCGAACATCATACTGAAGGCGACAATCAGCATCGCTGGCAACCCGCGAAAGACGGACTGTGGCTCATGCCCCTAGCGCCCGTTTACACCCCATCGTCCATGACAACAGCCATAGACCCTGCCTTTTACCGACTTCTCGCCGAGAGTTACAAGCGGTTGCTCGCTCACAACCCACCCTTTCTCGAAGGCTCGGAGCGTGACGGCCCGCGCTGGCTCTATGCCTCTGCGCAGTCGTGTGTCCTCGCCCATAGTACCGCAGCCGATCCACTTTTCATCTATGCCAACAAGTCCGCACAGACCCTTTTCGAATATGACTGGGACGAGATCGTCGGCATACCCTCAAGACTGTCCGCCGAAGCGCCGAACCGTACAGAGCGCCAGCGTCTCCTGGACGCCGTGAAACGATACGGTTTCGCGACTGGATATTCCGGCGTCCGCATCTCGAAATCCGGACGCCGCTTCCGCATCGAGGACGGCGTTTTGTGGCAGTTGCGCGACGCCGGCGGCATGATCCACGGCGTCGCGGCAACCTTCAGCCATTGGACGTTCTTAACGGAGGGCTGACTACCTGTAGCCGGCGGCCTTCAGGGCCGAGCGACAGGTCTTCGAAAGGCTGCCCTTATTCTGCCGCATGCAGGCTTCCAGTTTCTTGGAGCCGACCGGCTTGTCGCTGCAATGCCGCTTGTAATCCGCCTTGCAGTTGGCGCGGATAACTTTGGTATACGTCTTAGCATCGGCCACACCGGCGAAAGAGACAGCCGTAAAGCCCGCAATCAACAGCCCTAAAAGTACAGTCTTCATGTTTCAAAGTCCCTTTGTTCCCGGCAGCGCAACCTACCAAAGGCGCCGGACGGCGCAAGTCCACTTTCTCAATCGTAACTTCAATATCAAGAAAGCGGCCGGTTTGTGGGCGTGGCGCAACAGCGCACCAGGACGATGTTGCAACCAGCCATTGTGACTTCCTGGGCCCTTAGGGGCCCCGAATGATGGCCGCGCTCAAAGCGCGCTAAAAGCGCCTAGTCCTTCTTTTTCTTAACCTTGCCCGGCGTCACCGTCGCGTCGGCGATGCAGTTGGTGATGTAGGCCTCGCGCTCGCCGGCGCGAAGCTGCGGGGTCACGGCGTTCGCCTTCATCGCGCAATCATCGCGCACCGCATTCGAGACGGCAGCTTGCGACGCCGGCATAGCAGCGGTGAAAACTGTCACCGTTGCCGGTGCGGCAAGAGCAGCCGTCGTGACTCTTTTTGTCATGATACGCCGACCTAAGTTTCGATTCTGTCGGCTCGCACCATAACACCCTGAACACCCTGGTAATGCGACGATACCGTCCCTACATGACGGCTTCCACCGCCATGGTGGAGGTCCCACGCCTGTGGGCATGGAGGGGTTGAGGCGACGGAAGGGGTTTAAGAGGGTCTCCTAGAGGTTCCACGTCGCCAGATTGTCATCTCCCACCAAAATAAGTGCAACCTAAGTAAAGCGTTTCTGCGAGCGGAGTCAGTCATGAATTTTGGAGATGTAGTCGGCGAGTTGATCCGTCAGGGCGTATCGCCCCAGACACAACAGCGGGTCGAACATGCGACGGGCTCGAGCGGCCTTGGAAGCGCCGGAGGATCGGCCGATCTCGGCGCCATTCTAGGAAGCGTCTTGGGTGGCGCGTCCTCGGGGGCCGGAACCTCCAGCGGGGGCACCGCAGGTGGCCTCGGCGACGTGCTGGGCGGCCTTCTAGGCGGCCAAAGCGGCGGCGCGGGCGGACAGGCCGGCGGTCTTGGCGATATTCTCGGCAGCGTGCTGGGCGGCGGCCAATCTTCTGGCGGTCAATCGTCCGGCGGCCAGTCCGCCGGCGGTGTCAGTGACATTCTCGGCAGCCTCGGCAGCATGCTGGGCTCCCCTAGCGGGGTTGGCGGCATGAACAAGGGCCAGCTCGGCGGCCTGGGTGCGCTGGCCGGCGCGCTGCTCGGCGGCGGCGGCGGCGCAACCAGAGGCGCGATCGGCGGCAGTGCCATGGCCATTCTCGGCACCCTGGCGCTTTCGGCCCTCAAGAACTGGCAAGCCCAGTCGGGCGAAGCTGGCGAGAACGCTCTCGGCCTCACCGAGACCGAGGTGAAGCAGATTTCGGCTCCTGAGACCGCGGAGCTCTGCTTGCGCGGCATGATCGAAGCCATTAAGTCCGACGGCCAGGTTTCCCAAGCGGAGATCAAGCGCCTGACGGGTAAGCTCTCCGAAGGCGGCATCACCGACGAAGAAAAGCAATTCGTACAGGCAGCGATGTCGAAGCCACGGGATCTCGTCGGCCTGGTGAAAGCCATTCCCAATCCGGAAGTGGGCATTCAGGTCTATGCG
>NZ_JBAWCQ010000051.1:0-26564 GCF_049590335.1 Methyloceanibacter sp. | reverse complement strand
CTTTCGCCATCAGGGCCCTGCCTGGTGGGCTGGTCACGACGGTGGTGGCGCGAGGCCCGACCTGACTGCTTCTCGACGCTTCGCCGCGCGGACGCTGACCTGTCCCCTAATCCCTTGTGACAGTTTGCATAAGTCCCAAAACATAGGCAGCGCGCGGGCGCCACGCAAGCCACAGGGACAGCAAACCGCACCTTGAGACAATAGCACGGGCCGAGAATTTTCAGACAATTCAGAGAGTTTTGGCGATTTCCTTGCTGCTTATTTAACGCGCGGCTTAGGCAATTCTTAAATGGGGGGCTGCTAGGGTCCCGCTTGATTGTAGTTCATCGAAGTATTGTGAGTGTTGCGTACGATGACTGAACATTACAGGCCACGTGTCCGATACGTCATCGGGCCGGACGGCAGCCCGCTGACCGTCGCCGACCTACCCCCGAAGAATACCCGCCGCTGGGTCATCCGCCGGAAAGCGGAGGTTGTCGCCGCCGTGCGCGGTGGCCTCCTCAGCCTCGAAGAGGCCTGCGACCGCTATACGCTGACCGTAGACGAGTTCCTCAGCTGGCAGCGCTCCATCGACAAGCATGGCCTCGCCGGCCTGCGCGCGACCCGCATTCAGGACTATCGCGGCAACTAGCCGGGCTATTTCCCTAAAAGAGATGAGTTTCGAATGGCCGGGGCCGCCCCGGCCATTTTGTTTGGGTCATGGACTCGTCGGGTTGACCGGCGCGGCCGGCCCCGGCGGAAATCCGACAAAAAACACCCGGCACGGCTCGGGCTCGCCGAAGGTCTGTTTGAACCAGCTGATCTCCTGGTTCATGAAATTGACGCCGATGCTGTACTCGATGTCGAAAAATCCGACAAAAGACGACAAGTCCGGCTTCAGCATGTTCATGCCGGTGAGATTCGGGAAGTCGTTGCTCTTGAATCGGGTCTTGATGTGCAGGTTGTATGGCCCTCCGTACGGCGCGGCGGATCCAGAGATGATCTTCGAGAACAGCTTGTCGGCGTAAGATGGGCCCTCCAGAGAGAGCGCCCTCGATGCGCCGAGGGCCGCTACGGGAATGAACAAGAACTGCGATGCGACGTCGCCCGCTTTGGCGCTGTCTTCCTTGCAGATGAAGATGTTGTTCTTGATCCTGTTTATGGCGCTAATGCGCTCCGAGACGGTGTCCTCATCGATCTTATGCAGCGTGCCGATCGACTCGACGTGCTGAACCTTGTCGTGCTGGTGCCAGTCGATCCGCCCGACTTCGGGGGACAGGAGCAGCTTCAAATCGTCCTGAACGAACGACCCGCCTTTTAAGACAGATTTGGTCTCGCCGACCCAAGTCACACCGTCCTTCTCGAGCTTTCCGTTGATCCGGATTTTGTACTCGATGTCGCCGCCCTGGTAGATCTCAAGGACCTTCTCCTTCTTGGCCGGATCGACCCGCAGGATATACGCCTTCTCCGAGAGAACATCCGAGCCGTTTTGGATCGCGCGGATGAGCCCCGCATAGACCCCTTCGATCTTCCGGTCATCGGAACTGACGTTCTTTTTAATGGTGACCGCTTTTGTCTCGGCCGCGTCCTTTTTGGTTGCGTCGTCGGCCTTTTTGCCGAAAACCGCCTCGTAGAGCTGGGAGTCCAGGTAACCCAATAAGTTATCCGTATCGACCTTGGGAAAAGACGTGACGACAATGGCTGCCGCGACGGATCCCGCGACCCCCAATAAGACTTCTATTAAGATCGCGTCCCGGTTTTTGCTGCTGCGTCTTGCGATCAGAAGCAGGACAACCACAAGCACAACGATGATGATGACCGAAATCATGGCTTAGAGGTGCGTGGTTTGGGCTTTGCCGGTTGCGAAGATACTGCCAAGCGCATCGCCCACAAAGTGGGCGGTCCCAGTCGAAAATGCAATTGAGGGTGGGGCAGCATTATCCGCTCAGTCAGCCCCATAAAAGGCAGGCTTAAGTGCTGCTCTTCGGCACGGCGCGACTGCAATTCGTCTGGCCGCCTTTCCAGCGATTGATGTCGTATTGCATCTTGGCCGCCTGAGGCGGCGTCATGCGGCAACCGTTACGGCGACTACCGCGAGCCATAGATATGGCTGTCCGCGCGTGCCCTTCACCCGAAGTCAGTCCCGGAAATTCTCGAACTGAAGCGGCTGTTCGATGCCGAGGCCCTTCACGAACTGGATAGCCGCCTGCAGATCGTCGCGCTTCTTGCCGGTGACGCGCAGCTCATCACCCTGAATGGAGACCTGCACTTTGAGCTTGCTGCCCTTGACCTCTTTGACGATGCGCTTGGCGAGTTCCTTATCGATGCCCTGGCGGAGCAGCACGTTCTGCCGGACCGACTGGCCGGCCGCTTTCTCCACGGCCTGGTAATCGACCACACCTGCTTCGATCCCCCGCTTGGCGAGATGGCCTTGCAGCAACTCGTGCATTTGCTTGAGCTTCAGATCGTCGTCCGCGTGTATAACCATGACGCCCTCGTTCCGCTCGATCTTGGATGCTGAGCCTTTGAAGTCGTAACGCTGGCTCATCTCGCGCGTCATGTTCGCGAGCGCGTTATCGACGTCCGGAAGGTCCGTCTTGGAGACAATATCGAAAGACGGCATGGCCGTGCCTCCGTGGTTTTGAGCGTTTCTACGTTCCTGCGTCCGGAGTCCTGCAGGCGGGATCGGGCGGACCATTGCCGCCCGCCGCCGCCGAACCCTTGAGAACGCCGCGAGCCGACCTTAACCTGCGACGCGCTGGACGCCCAGCATGCCGAACTCGGGCGCGGGCACTTCGTCCCGCGCTCCATCGGAGTCGCGCCCTTGCATGAACTCAATCTTCCGAAGCTCTTCTTCGGATTCGGCTAGCTCGCCCTTGGCGGCGGCAAACTTGGCCTCTAGGCCGGCCACCGACACCGCTAGATTGTCCCGGCGCTGTATGGCCGCCTTGGCAAAGGTCGGATAGGCGTAGTGGTTAACATCGGTAACGCCGGCGCGCTCCTGCTCGACGGCGATCTGCCGGTCGAGATCCACCGCCATGTCGTTAAACTCGGCGATCATGGACTCGATATCGGCAAGTTTGCGGCGCCTCTCGTCGACCTCGAAGCGCTTCAAACGGATGACTGCGTCGCGTGACTTCATACTCAATACCCTCAAGCCTGTTCGGTGTCCGCACACCCGCGGACAATACTCTTTAGATTACACGAGCCGAATATTGACCGCCGGGCATTACTATACCCCGCACCCCAAAAACGGCCCCTAAACAAGTCTCAAGGACCGGTTCCCCCCGCCCCTTCACGCAAGATCATCGCCGAGAGGACTTAAGCGCCGGTAAACCATATGAATTGCATCTAAGCGATCGAGGGACCCGGGCTGAGACAGGCTTGGTTAGCGGTCTTGGTTAGCACTTTCCTGTTGATTAGTTTTTGTTAACTATTGCCCATTAACTTCTTGATTCGAAATTAACCAATCAGCGTCCGATGTATTGGGTCAGGGGACAGCCAGGAATTATAGAAGGCGGGGGATTAAAATGCGGGTTCTTCTGATCGAGGATGACAGCGCCACGGCTCAGAGCATTGAGCTAATGCTGCAGTCTGAAGGCTTTAACGTCTATAAGACTGATCTCGGCGAAGAGGGTGTCGATCTCGGCAAGATCTACGACTACGACATCATTCTTTTGGACTTAAATTTGCCAGATATGAGCGGCTACGAAGTCTTGAAATCCTTGCGGGTCAGCAAGGTTCAGACGCCAATCCTTATCCTTTCGGGCCTTGCAGGCATCGAGGACAAGGTACGCGGCCTCGGTTTCGGCGCCGACGACTACATGACCAAGCCTTTCCACAAGGACGAGTTGGTGGCACGCATCCATGCCATCGTGCGGCGCTCCAAGGGACATGCGCAGTCTGTCATCCAGACAGGCGGCCTGAAGGTCAATCTCGACACCAAGACGGTCGATGTGAACGGCCAGCGCGTCCATCTGACCGGCAAGGAATACCAGATGCTCGAACTGCTCTCCTTGCGGAAGGGCACGACGCTGACCAAGGAGATGTTCCTGAACCATCTTTATGGCGGCATGGACGAGCCGGAACTGAAGATCATCGACGTCTTCATCTGTAAGTTGCGCAAAAAGCTCGCAGCGGCGACCGGCGGGAAGCATTACATCGAGACGGTCTGGGGACGCGGCTACGTGCTGCGTAACCCGGAGGAAGAGGTGGATAGCGGCGAAGCCGCCGCGTAAGTCTCGGAAGTCTCGATTGTTGGATACGAAAATGGCTGGGCTCATCCCGGCCATTTTTCCATTTAGGCGCCGGCCTCAATCCACAAAAATTTAGCGGCTCTTGCGGCTCCGCGCTGGCGGGCGCCTCAAAGATATAGTCCGTAGTCGGATCTACGATTTCGGACGCACCCGGAACCTCCGCAAGACGGTCCGGCTGGGCTGTTACCGGCGCGGCTGGGGCCTCGTGCCGAGCCCGCTCCAGGGCATCGAGGTGATCGTGACCGGCGAAGGCGCAGGTTCCTTGTCTGTCGCAGCCTGAGGCTGCACGCTTTCGCCCGCGCCGCCTAGCCGCGGCGATGTTTCCTGCTCCTCGTCGGAAGTCTGCTTCCCGGGCGAATCCTGCTCCTCAGTCAAAGCCTCAAGTCTCTGGATGAGATCGTCGTCTGAGCCTTGCGGTTCCGCGCCGTCGCGCCCGAGCTGCGCCAGAATTTCCTTGAACCGTTCGAGACTCACCAGAATGATGGTGATGCCCTCCGCGGAGACAGGCGGGCCGTCTCGATAGTGCCCCATGAGGGCTTCGGCGGCGTGGGCTAGCTTTGCCAGACGCGGCAAATCGAAAAAACCGCTGGTTCCCATGATGGTGTGCGCGACACGGAAAATCGTGTTGAACATCTCGGCATCGTTCGGCGCCTGCTCGAAGCGCACGAGGCGCGTCGAGCTCGTCAAGCTGCTCGCCCATTTCAACCAGGAATTCCGCTAGAAGGTCGGCCATGACAGACCGCGGCGCGAAGCGAACAAGATTCGCGTCGTACTAAGGACCGCTCAAATTGCTTGGCGGATTGTCCACGATTTCTGGTTTACGGTCCGTTGGCGACCGGTCGCACAGTCATGGCCGTGGCGCCTGTTGAGACCAGAGGCTGTCGTTAACGGACTAGCGCGCCGTTAACACAACCTCATCCTCACCCGATTCGGTCGTCACCGTCATGCCGGAGGCCTGCGCCACGCGCGACGCGTAGTAAGGCTGGATCGAATGTGCATCGACCTCGCCGACGGCGTCGCCGGCCAGCAGCGCTTGGACTGGCTCGGCGAGGCGCGCTGCCTTACCCGTCGCGGTAATCACATAGGATAAGTCCTCACTATCACCGGAAATCACTGCACTAACTGTGCCACCGCGTGGCAAGGCAACCATTCCGAGCCCGACCAGGTTGAGCAACAGCTTGACTTTGTTCTTTGGCAGGATCAGCGCCGGCCCCTCCCAGACAAGCTCATGTTTTTCGCTGGTGCCTACGAAGGCCTGAGCCACCTTTTCTGCATCGCGGGTGTCAACTTCGGCCCCGGCCGAGCCCGCCGCACCGAAAGCAATTCGGGCAAATTGCAGCTTGGCGGACGCTTGATTAGCGCTCTTGAGGATCAAATCCATCGCAGCGGCGCGCATCTCGTCGTCCGGCTCCTCAGCCAACATCTCCAAACCGTTGGAAATGGCCGAAACCGGGTTGATGACGTCATGACAGATGCGGCTGGAAACCAACGCCGCAAGATCGAGATCGCCGAGCACGATCGGCTCCGACATGGCTTGCTCCTTGTCGCGTCCGCAGGACCCCCGCGGAGTTATCGTGGCCTAGGTACGAAATTCTGTTACAGGAAGGGCGCAATCATCCAAGACACGCGGAACGAATCACAGCCCTTTGGAGCATCTTGCCTTGTCAGCACCAAGACATACAACAGCGGCGCTTGCCGAGCAGACGACTGTCTTCGATCTCAGCGCCGCCGCACAGGTTCTGACCGATGCCGCAGCAAAAGCGGGCGCTGCGATCATGTCCCATTACGGCTCCACGGATGGAATTGAGTACAAGGACGACGACACCCCCGTGACCAGGGCGGACCGGGACGCCGACGCCATTCTTACCGCCGCGCTGCGCGATTTCGCGCCGTCCATCCCCGTGGTGTCGGAGGAAACCGCAGCCGACCGGAAAGCTCCCCTGGGCCGGACGTTCTTCCTGGTCGACCCGCTGGACGGCACCAAGGAATTCATCAAGACGCGCACCGACTTCACGGTCAATGTCGGGCTGATCGAGGACCGGTTCCCTTGTTTCGGCCTTGTTTACGCGCCGGCGCGCGCGCTTCTCACGGTTACGATCGCCGACGGCGTCGCCATCGAGGCCGAGATGGCGCCGAGCGCCGACGGTGCCGATCTGAGCGCACTCAAGCACAATCGGCTGCACGCGCGGGCCGCGAACCCGGAGAACCTCACGGCGCTTGTCAGCCTGTCTCATCTGGACGGAAAGACCGAGGAGTTCCTGAAAGGATTTTCCGTGACCGAGCGCAGCGGCGCGGGATCGTCGGTCAAATTCCTGGAAATCGCCCGCGGCAACGCGGACCTCTATCCGCGCCTCGCCCCCACCATGGAATGGGACACGGCGGCTGGCCAGGCCGTGCTGGAAGCCGCCGGGGGTCACGTTCTGGACGCCAAGGGTGCACGCTTCGGTTATGGCAAAACAGACGCCGGACTAAAAAATTCAAACTTCATTGCCTGGGGCCGCACCGTCTTAACGCCCCGGTAAGCCTTCCACCGTTTGGTAACGCTTTCGGTCAACAATTGCGGCAGGGGCGTCGTGTCTCTGTGTCCGGCCATTTCGCCGGCGCTCGCGCCAGAGGGCTTTAGTCATGCGTAATACGAGCATCGCGATCGCCGCAACGTCGGCAATCCTTTTCAGCGTTGTCCTGACATCCGACTCAACGGCGCAAAACACGTTGCCCAACACGATGTCGGTTCCGAACGCGACCGCGAACGGGACGTACCCGCAAACGAACGCCTACGTGCCGGACCCCGCGTCCGCGCCGAGGGGTACGCCGGCCGCGCCAGCGCCCCAACAGACGACGCCGCAGCCGACCTATCAGCAGCAGGCCTACCGATCCGAGCAGACCTACGTCCCGGCGAAAGGATATGCCTCGGAGAAACTGGATGGCGCCTCGGACGATTTTTCCCCCGAGGAGATCAAAAGCGCCGGTCACCAGTTTTTCGGAAAAGTCTCGTCGGGGTTTGCGTCCGCCGTCGAATACACGTTCCAGCGGTCGGGACGGCCCAACGGCTACATCATCGGCGAGGAAGCGGGCGGCGCGTTCGTCGCGGGTCTGCGTTATGGCGAAGGCACTCTACACACCGCCTCCGGTCAGCAGCATCGCGTCTTCTGGCAGGGCCCGTCGGTAGGCTACGATTTCGGCGCCGAAGGCTCCAAGACCATGGTTTTGGTGTACAATCTTCATGATCCCAACCAGATCTACAACAAATTCGCTGGTGTGGATGGATCGGCCTATCTGGTCGGCGGCGTCGGCGTCACCTATCTGGCGCGGGACGAACTCATTCTCGCCCCCATACGCTCAGGTGTCGGCCTTAGACTGGGCGCAAATGTCGGCTATTTGAAGTATACTCGCCAGCCGACCTGGAATCCGTTCTAAATAGGCGCTAATGAAGCTGTAGCACGAGTCTTGCGGGTCGTGGATAATCGGGCGCGCAAGTTATTGGTGTGCCCGATGGGCTTCGCGCATGGCGCGGGCGGCACATGGAGCGCTGGCATGCAGCGCCAATCTGAGGCGCTGACGCGGCCTCTTTTCAAGGAATCAAAGGCCTTGATGATCGAGTGGTTCATGTTCGGGGCGTTGGGCTTCTTCTTGGGATGCCTGCTCGGCCTAATGCTCGCGCCCCCATTGTGGAACCGCGCCGTCAAGCTCACGACGCGCCGGCTCGAAGCCACGATGCCCATGACGCTTGCCGAGATCCAGGCCGACAAGGACCAGATTCGCGCCGATTTCGCCATTCAGCTCCGCAAAGTCGAAGTCGGTCTCGAGAAATCGAAAGAGAAGGCGGCGCGTGAGTTGATCGAGGCCAACAAGCGCCGCGTCGAGATTCAGAAGCTGAACGGCAATCTTGAGTCCGTCAAAGGCGAGTTGCACGAAGCCGAAAACGCCAACCGCGTGCTGCAGCAGACCATCAAACGGCGCCTACCCGATCTCGATGCGCGGCTGAAGGCCGCCAAGAAAGCCTTGTCGGACCTGGAAACGGTGAATGCCGAACTCCGCACGACGGTCGCCTCCCAATCGGACGCTCTGAAAGTCGCCCGCGCGACCTTCCACAACCAGCGTGCCGATATTGATCAGCTCAGGCTATCTCTCGAAAGCGGCAGCGCGGCAGGCCGCGGCTCGGCCAAAACCGATGCCCGCGCCGTCGCCGAGAGCCAACGCCTGGCGGCGGAACTCTCACGGACCCAGGAAGAGTTGGAGCGTGTGCGGACCAGCGGGGAGGAAATCACCTTCCTGCGCCGGGAACTCAGCCACCTCGCCTCTCAGATTCTTAGCACCGCGCGGCAGCAGGCCCCGTCCTGGCAAGCCACGCCGGCTCAGGCCGTGACCTATGAGGATACGAAGGCCGAAGCGGACCACGACGCGTCGGCTGAGCACGAAATGGCCGTCGAGGAAGAAAACGTCACCCTGCATGGAGCCGCCGCCTATGCGGGCAATGGCGCAGCCGGCTACGCGGAGACGGCCTACGCCGAACCGCAGCAAGAGGCGGCCTACGCTGAAGAAGCACCCGCCGAGCCGCACGAGCCGGAGGAAACCTATTCAGCCGAAGAGGCTTATGCGGCGGAAGAGACCGGTCCCGCGGCAGAGACGTATGACGGCGAGGACGACTTAGAGATCAAAGAGGACTACGAGACCTACGAGATCGCCGGACACTACGACACCCGGGACCAGGACCCGCAGGACCAAGAAGACCAGCCGGATGAGGCCGGTGGCGAGGCGGAGTACGAGGAAGCCTATGCCGGCGAGGACGCGGAGGAGCCGGAAGAGGCATCGCGCAACCTGTCCAAGCGTTTTGCCGCGCGGCGCGCCAAACGTCAGTCGGAGAAATCCGGCGGGAGCCTCACAAGCCGGCTTCGCGGCCTCGTGGCGGACAGTCCCGAACGGCGCGGCTAAGGCGCGCACCTACGGTGGGGTTCGCAGAAAGTCCTGCGTCCCATTCGCAAGGCGCAGCGCCGTCAGGCAGCCCGTGAACACCGCAGCCGTATCGATCCCGATCCGATTTTCTCGAACCACGGGCTTGCGCTCGGGCGTGTGACCATGGACCACAACCTTGCCGAACGGTTCCTGCGCATCCAGAAACTCGCTCCGTATCCAGAGGAGATCTGCCGGAACCTGGTCGGAGAGCGGCACGCCCGGGCGCAGGCCCGCATGCACGAACACATAGTCGCCGATGACGCAGTTCAGACCGAGACCCTCGAGAAATTTCAGATGACTGTCGGGAAGCGCCGGGGCAAAAGCCTCGCGCCAAGCCTCCGGCGGCGCGCCGCTGCGATCGAGCCGGTCCACATCGACCCCATAGGAGAGCAGAGTCGGCTCCCCGCCGTTGCGGCGCCAGGGCGCCAGCCAATTGGGATCCTTCAGAAAATCCAGCAGTAACTGTTCGTGATTACCCTTGAGAAAATGCGCTTCGAAGCCATCGGGCAAGCCTTCGATTAGCCTCTCGATCACGCCGCGGCTGTCCGGCCCCCGGTCCACATAGTCACCGAGAAAGACCAGGATCTTTTTCGCACAATCGGACTGCGCCGCATCCTGCTCGATCAATGCCAGAAGCACGGACAAGAGATCCCTGCGCCCATGAATGTCGCCGATCGCGTAGACGAGTTCGCCGTCGGGAACCGTGGCCTTCACCGAATTAGACGCCACCCTCTTGTCCGGCGGCCAGCTCACGATAGAGCCGCGTCGGAAAGCTGAAGACCGTGCTCACGCAATCGGACTTCAGACCGATAAACAGGACTGTTCTTCCATCCCTCATCTGGTCATCCTCTGTAATGACATAGAGGGTGTCAACGCGGAGCGGCGGCAGGCCCTTTTTATGCGCAGCCCGTTTCTCGAACGCCTTCAGCCGCGGGCCGCTATACTGGTCGAATTCGGCATGGACTCGGGCAATGGCCGAGCGAATCTCGCTCTCGGATTTGCACGGTACGGTAGCGACTTTTGGTCCGTCGCCGCCATAATAGGTGGTGCCGTGCGGCTGAACGAGCGGACCGAACTTGTTGGACGTGGCTTTGAGGCCAGCAAATCCCAGCAGGACCACGGCAAGGACCAACCCGGCAGTGACTTTCGCCCACATTGGGATTCGAGTTGGCATCGCCAAGATCCTCCTCCGCCTAGTTCGCCCCCATGCAGGGGGCATCCCAACGCGTTCGCAAGATCGAGGCTGTTCGACGTTAGATCGCGGTATCGACCTCGCAAACCATTATATCACGGCGACCGCATTCCGGCATCTTCCAGGCAATGACTTCGCCGGTCTTGGTGTCGACGATCGGCACCGGGCAAGCGACGCGCCAGAAGCGGTAATGCGAACTGCGATGGGCCTGGTCCCAATTGACGCCAAGTTTGATCCCGGCCCGCTGGCAGCGCTGCTGATTGAACGGCTGCGCGGCGGCGCCCATGGCTTCGGACTGGTCGAAAAGCTGAACCTCCTTGCGGCGGCACACCATCTTGGAATGTTCGGTGGCCCATTCGAGGTTTTCGTATCCAGTATAGGCGGCATTTTGATCCGCCTGACCGGCTATGACCGTCTTGCAGACAATCAAGACAATGACAGATGGCATGGGTACCGGCATGATCTATGCTCCCCAATTCTGAGTAAGGCCCTCCAACGGGACCGGTTGGCCCGCCAGTGCGGCGAGCATCGATTGTTCGGAAAAACGTGCCGCCGGGCGTGAAGACGGAATGCGTGGGATCGGCCCAAAGGTCCGATCGACGCCGTCTATTCTGCGCAGCCCGGCGAGGCGGGTGGACAGCATCTGGAATAACGCGGCAGACAACACCTCGGGCAGCCGCATGGCTGCATCGATTGTCCATGATGGTGCCGTGGGCGGCTGTTTGACAGCCTGAACCGAAGGGCTCAGGGCAGCCGCTCTGACTCGGGTCGTTCTCGTAGGCATTTGGCCCCCTTCACAAAGGTTGCACCAACGCCACTCCTCTGGGTCCGTTTTGGACCGCTACCTTCCGAAACTCTTCCAGACCGGTTGGGACTCTCGCTACCGCATGGTCAGCTGATGTTGCATCGCAGCATCAGCCCGCTTGTTTACCCAAGATCAGCCTGCTCTTCGCAAGACCCGTGCAAACTGGACCATGACGGGCACCCTGCGTCAAAATGCTCAGAACTCGGCGGTTCTACATGCATTTCGAAGTTCCTTCGACCGGCAGGAAGTGCCGGATTTCCAAGGCTTTCGCGTCTTGTCCGACGGTCCACACAAATGCTGCGCCGCAAAACACTGATTCGCAAGATGATCCTTAGCCTAACGCGAACGATGTCCCTGCCCTAGAGCATGGAGGCAACAGCCATGGGAAAAATGACAATGTCGACGCCACGTGCACAGCAAAAGTGCCTATATTTTCGGCAGGGCGAATTGGGGCGCAACGTCCGGAACGCAAGCTTCATATTTCCGGGGTAGAACGGCAGTACCCGGGGTAACAGGCTGGGATAGAGAGGGCGACGTATGCTGATCGACGGGGTCATGCTGTTATGGTTCATCCTAACAGCGCTTTCACTGGTGTTCGTCGCCGTCGACATCCGCTCGACACCGGAGAACCCGGTGATGAAATGGGCCTTCGTGCTCTTCACCGCGTATTCGGGACCCTTCGGCGCATTTCTGTATGTCCTTGGCTGCCGCGAGCCTCTGCCGGGGCTCCATGAGCGCTACGCGGCCGCGCGGTGGCGCCAGGCGCTCGGCTCGACCATGCATTGCGCCGCTGGAGACGGCATCGGCATCCTGATCGGCGCGGTGATCGGCGCCCTCATCGCACTTCCCCTAATGGCCGAGTTCGCGCTGGAATACGTCCTCGGCTTCGCCTTCGGCTGGAGCATCTTCCAGGCCCTCTTTATGGGCGAGATGTTCGGCTCCTATTGGAAGGCCCTGAAAGGAACGTTCGGCTCGGAGTTTCTCTCCATGAACTGCCTCATGGGCGGCATGCTGCCGGTCTCCGCACTTGCCTTCCAAGGCAACCCGGATGCCCACGATCCCCTGCAGCCCCTATTCTGGTTCCGCATGTCGCTGGCGCTCATGGTGGGCGCGTTATGCGCCTACCCCATGAATTATTGGCTCGTGGCGCATCATCTGAAGCACGGCATGATGACCGTGCGGCCTGAGGGCCAGGGCGCGCAGGCTTCCGGCGTAGGAGCCATGGAGGGCATGGACATGTCCAAGGAAAGCTCCAAGGACAGCGCGGCAGAGGCGGCGAAAATGTCCGAAATGACGATGGCTACAAAAATGAAGGCAGCCGAAAGCGGCTCCGCGTTCCATGTGCCCTCCCCGCCGGTCTGGGTCATGGGCGCCGTGTCGCTGGCCGTCCTCGCGGTGGGCGTCGTCATCGCGGTAACCTTCGCCCAGTAACGCCACCGCCCTACCACGAAGGCCCTATCCTCAAGAAACCCGCGAGCGCTCGTCTTCCCCTACCCTGTCAAAAGGGACCGGAAAGCAAAGGGTGGACCGAGATTAGCAATGGACCGTCTACGGACGAAACACGAGCCGGGTCCGGAACGGCTCGTAGCCTGCGAACGCGCCGGTGCGCAGTACCGTGAGAGAGCGATTACGGCCACGGCAGCATGGTACGACCGCACGCGACATTTGCCGAACATTCTCGCTGCGACGCCGGTGGAGATCGGCGATTGGTCGCGACAAGGCCAGCGCAAGCTGATCACCCGACTCCTGCGGCTCGCCCGCAATTAGGCGCGCGAGCGACCGACCGGTCTTTGGTCCTCTGACCCGAACCGCCACATCGCCATCCTGGGAGCCTTACAGGCGGACCGCGCCCGGCTGGTTGCGCTGAGGGGCCAGGCCTCGCCGGTCGGCGGCCCACCCGCCTCGGAACACGGTCCGAGGTCAGCACATGATCTTCTTTTTCACGATGACCGTCTGTTCCGCAACGATCTTGTCGTATTCGCGAAGCTGCGCCGCCGTCAGGATCGCCGCCAGCCGCGTGCGCGTATCCTCGTTGATCCTGTTCATATCCTTATTGAGCCTGATGAGCCCCAGAGCGCCGGGGCGTTTGCAGGTCTTAAGGTCCACGCCATGTTTTTGAAACGAAGTGCTGCGGGCGGTCATCGAGGACCGCAGGATCGGCTCAACGGCCGCGCGTTGCTCCGGCGCCAGGTTGAGACGCGCCTCCATCTTGGCAACGTCTTGCAGGGTAAGCGTCTGCGCCGTGGCTACCGCCGGCATCAGCGTCGCACCGATGACGGCAAAAATGGCGATGGTACGTTTCAGGCATTCTATCATTCCGATATCTCTCCTTGAGCCCTCAAGCCCGAAAGGGGCGCGAGCCGCGCCTTATGGCGAAAAAGTGCAAATAGGAAGGACAGACCGAAGGGTCAACAGGGGCGGCAAGTTTGGACGTGGCCCCGGCAGCGCCGGAAATCACTCTTGCTTGGCCGAATCTTCCTGCGCCGGTGCGCCCGCGGCGTCATGAGAGCTGCGCACGCCTGCAGGCCAGCCCAGCCAAGCCTGAGTGCGCAAACCCCGCAGCCGGTAGCCGCCGCCCGGGGCATACTCGAATAGCCAGCGCCGGGCCGCAAAGCGGTCGCGGACAATATAGGGAAATACGGTCCCCAAAATTGCGCCGAGTACCGCATCGGTGAAGTAGTGAACGCCGATCAGAACCCGGCTGAACGCGACCCAGACCGCGATCGTGTAGACGAAGACGCGAGAGCGCGGCACGAGGATCGCCACGACCGTCGCGAACGCAAAGATTGACGTCGCGTGGCCCGACGGCAGGGAGGCGTAGTCGGCATCAAACGCAAACAAGGTGAAGTCGAAATGGCCGAGCTCCTCATAGAGCTTGGGACGCGCCCGGCCCAGAATGTTCTTGCACAGCATCGCGATCAGCCCGGCGCCGCCAATGCTCACAAAGGCGAACCCAGCAGCCTGGATGATCAACCCGTAACCGGCCGCGTTCCGGAAACCAATATGGTTGCGCCGGAGCAGAACCGCGAAGCCGATAATGGTCGCGGTCGGGATCAGCATCCAGTTGGAGCGGCCGATATCCGTGATGGCGCGGAAGAAATCGCGGGCGGCGGGCGACATGGCCTTGGCCCGCTCGAGCATGAACGGGTCGATCAGCAAAAAGCCGACGGCCAGCACCGATAGGGCGATCAGCGCCTGCTCCCAAAGCTTCATCGAGGAATCTGGCAACGAGTCTGCCCATTCTTTCAGTTGATCGGTGCGGCCCCGGCGCACGCCAGGACCTTGAGATTATGCCTATTGCGAACCGGCAAGGCATGCAAATCCGAAAGACCGTTTCGGTTAGGACGCCCAGGTTCAGCCCAGATTGCGCTCACCGATGTGTGAAATCCGGTGTTCTCATTGTCAGCCCCGCAACGCCAAGAACCCGATAGGGTTAATAGATCGAAACCCGAAACCCCAATTGTTGTTAGAGAAGGATACCCCCCATGTACTTGCCCTCTCGCATGACAATGAGACTCATCGCCGGATCGGCCATTCTGGCCATTGCTGCAGCCATGGAATCGCCTTTGGCCCCGAAACTCGTCGCGCTTCACGCAAGCATGATTGGCTAGGGTCGAACCAGAAATCATGGATCAGACTGGGAGCGCGGTTTGAACCGCGCCGCGTTGATGGATCTTATGTCTCGCAATCGGACTCCTCCTCGGCCCTTGTGCCGAGGCGGGTCCGGCAAGCGCCCCGTAACCGGATCACGCAAAACCGGGACCGTTTCCTGAAAACCTATGTGAAGCTAGCGCCGGTGGCCTCAATCGCTACGCCGGCACTTGGCGTATGAGCGACGCCCGCTGAAGGGCGTCGGGAAACGCTCCAGCGGTGTACCGGCGCGGCCACAGCGCCCTGATGGCTCTTGTTCTTTGAAAATTGGCGCCCCGTAGGGGAATCGAACCCCTGTTTCCGGCGTGAGAGGCCGGCGTCCTAGGCCTCTAGACGAACGGGGCCGGCGCGCGAACGAGAACCTATAGTTCTCAGCCAAGTCACGATCAAGGCTTATTGCGCCTGCGCCCGCCCTGTGTCGATCTTGACGCGGGTGAGGACCTTGCCGGTCGCAATATCCACGATAGCGATTTCGCTGCCGCCCGGCGTTCTCAGATGAACCGCCAGCCGGCCCCCGTCGAGCGCCATTGAGGCAACCTCCCCGCCTTCGGGAATGGTCAGTGCCGACAGGGCGCCGGAGAGAACAGGCGCGGTGGCGGCAGGCACATGTTTGGGCGTCTTCTTGCCCAGTTTCGACGCCTGGAAGATCATGCCCGCGATTACGGCGGCGAGCCCGGCCAAGATCATGATCCCCATCACCACCACGGCGATTTTTAGCAGGCGCACATGGCGCGGCGTGAACACCGTGCCTTCGATGGGCGTATTCTCTGGGTCGACCGCCGTTGTCATCGTATGACAGACTCCGAAACATGCCGCGCACGACACCGACTGAAACTGATAGCTCGACCGATCCGGACGCCTCGATGGACACAGACGCCATAGAGACTAACACCGGACGCTTGGTTGCCGAGGTGGACGCGACCCAAATCGGTGAGCGGCTCGACCGGTTCTTGACCGACGCGCTTCCCGACATAAGCCGCACGCGCATCCAGGCGCTGATCCGCGAAGGTCAAGTGCGCATCGCGGGCAGCGCCTCGAGCCGCGCGACCATAGAGGACGTGAAATATCGGGTCAAACCAGGCGAGTTTTTCGAACTCACCCTGCCCCCGGCCGCCGATCCGGAGCTTAAGGCGCAAGCGATCCCCCTCACTGTGGTCTACGAAGACGACGCCCTGATCGTCATCGATAAGCCTGCGGGCCTTGTGGTGCATCCAGGCGCAGGCCAGCCTGACGGCACGTTGGTGAACGCGCTACTGGCTCATTGCGGGACGAGCCTGTCAGGGATTGGCGGCGTGGCACGGCCCGGCATCGTCCACCGGCTCGATAAGGACACAAGCGGCCTGATGGTCGCCGCCAAGACCGACCGGGCCCATCGCGCGCTTGCCAAACAATTCGCCGACCACGGACGAACCGGGGACATGGCGCGCGGTTATCTCGCGCTTGTCTGGGGGGCACCCTCCCGGCCTCACGGGCGGATCGAGGCCCCGCTCGGACGCCACCGGGCGAGCCGGACCAAGATGGCCGTCCTGCCCAAGAACAAGGGCCGCTTCGCCGCCACCCAATGGCGGTTGTTTGAGTCCTATGGCGGTCACGGGAAAGACCCCGCCGCATCGCTCATTAAATGCACGCTGGAAACCGGTCGGACCCATCAGGTGCGGGTCCATATGGCCCATTACGGCTATCCACTCGTGGGCGATCCTCTTTACGGCCCGGGGTTCAAATCGAAGCTGCGAACACTTCCCGAAGACTTGGCCGATGCCATACAATCTCTCGACCGGCAAGCGCTCCATGCGGCGCATCTGGCATTCGTACATCCCTCGACTGGGACATTAATGGAATTTAACAGCGAACTCCCTGACGATCTCGCCGAGATTGTGCGACAATTCAAGCAACTGTGATGATAAGTCCCTCTTTCGTGCAAGCCTGAAACGTCCTATAGACGGACGGGCCAAGGGACATTCTTAATTGAAAATGCGGGGACTTGAGCGCCCTTGCAGGAGACGGGTTCCGGGAAATATAGCCATGGCCTCGAAGAGATTACCGAGCGTCAGCGCGCATGGCGGACTGACGCGCTATCTCGAAGAAATCAGACAGTTTCCGATGCTGGAGCCGCAGCAGGAGTACATGCTTGCCAAAAGCTGGCGCGAGCATGACGATCGCGATGCGGCGCATCAGCTGGTGACGTCGCATTTGCGGCTCGTGGCGCGCATCGCCATGGGCTATCGCGGCTATGGCCTGCCCATTGGCGAAGTCATCTCCGAAGGCAATGTGGGCCTGATGCAGGCCGTGAAACGCTTCGACCCGGAAAAGGGTTTCCGCTTGGCGACCTATGCGATGTGGTGGATCAGAGCCGCGATCCAGGAATATATCCTGCGTTCGTGGAGCCTCGTGAAGATGGGCACCACGGCCGCGCAGAAGAAGCTGTTCTTCAACCTTCGGAAGATCAAGGGACAGCTAAAGGCGCTTGAAGAGGGCGATTTGCGGCCCGATCAGGTGAAGCTGATCGCTACGCGGCTGGGCGTCAGCGAAACCGATGTCGTATCCATGAACCGTCGGCTCGGCGGGGACTCCTCGCTCAATGCCCCTGTACGCAACGATGCGGAGAGCGGCGAGTGGATGGATTGGCTCGTGGACGACACCGCGGTCGATCAGGAGACCGCCTTGGCCGATTCCGAGGAAAAGGAGCAGCGCCACGGCATGCTGTATGAAGCGCTCGATGGCTTGAACGAGCGGGAACGCCGCGTCTTCGAAGCGCGCCGCCTGTCAGAAGACCCGCTGACCTTGGAGCAACTCTCCATGGAATTCGGCGTCAGCCGCGAGCGCATCCGCCAGATCGAGGTCCGCGCGTTCGAAAAAGTGCAGAAGGCCGTGCAGAAAGCGGCCGCCGCTGCCGAGGAGCCGGAGCTCGAACCCGCCGACTAGCGCGGTGCAGCCGGTAGACGCGAATCGCCCAGCCCGCTAATGATCGGGGCAGCAGATGAGGGGCGGCTCGTGAACTACTTGAAATCCGGCGATGTCGAAATAGCCTATCTCGACGAGGGCGAGGGCCCTTCGGTGCTGCTCGGCCATTGCTCTGCCGCCTCCCATAAGGAGTGGGCTCCGCTCATCGATATCTTGGCGGAAGACTGGCGCGTTCTGGCGCCGGACTTTATCGGCTACGGAAACTCAGACCACTGGCCCGCTGAAAAGACCTTTTCCATCGAGGCGGATGTCGAGGCGCTGCTCGCGATTGCCGATCTGGCCGAGGGCCCGCTGCACCTTGTCGGTCATTCCTATGGCGCGGCGCTGGTGCTCGAGGCGGCGACCACTCTCAAGGACAAGGTCAAAAGCCTAACGCTCATCGAGCCTGTCTCCTTTCATCTGCTCCGCCTGGAGGACCTGCCCGAGTGGCAGGACGTGGAGAAGCTCAGCGTCGCCGTTCTCGACCCCGTCGCCAAGGGCGACGACAAAAAGGCTGCCGGCGCGTTCATGGGCTATTGGCTCGGCCGGTGGCGCTGGTGGATTTCGCCCGACAGTTTCAAGAGCGCTATCGCCGCCACGATCCCAAAAGTCGCGCTTGAGTTCTCCATTGCCCTCGACGCCAAGAGCACGGCACTGGACTATGCGGAATTCGAAGCGCCCACCCTGCTGATCCTCGGCTCAAAAACGCCGCCGCCCACACGTGCCGTGACCGAGCTCTTGAGCAAGACACTTCCCAATGTGGAGTTGAAAACCCTCAAGGGGGTGGGGCATATGAGCCCGTTCACACATCCGACCAAGGTCAATCGGATGATCCTCGATCATCTTTTAGCTCACCGCTAGCCGCGCCATTCTCCAGCGCCTCCATGTCCTGGGCGAACAAATCTTCGAGCTCGACGGCGGCGGACAACGCGTTGGCGTGCATCTTTTCCTGGTCCGTATAGTACTGGTAGTCGCTGAAGAGCCGCGTCTCGTCGTGACGCCTGAACGTATCGATGAGGCGTTTGGCTTCCTTGGGCTTGAGGCCAAGGCCGCGCAGAAGCTCCGATGTCAGCTTGATTGCGGCCAAAAAAGTTTCGCGCTCAATGATCGTGACGCCAAGATCGGTCAGCTTGTGCACATGGATACGGTCGCGCGCGCGGGCGTAGATTGGGAGATCAGGAAAATTGGCGCGGACCGTCTCTGCCACACGCAATGAACTCTCCACATCGTCGATAGCGAGCACAAAGGCATTGGCCTTGCCGGCGCCTGCTGCGCGCAGGATATCGGTACGCCCTGCGTCGCCATAATAGATCTTCGCGCCGAAGCGCTTCACGAAGTCGACCTGCGCGATCGACTTGTCGAGCGCCGTGAACGGAATATGCCGGGCGCGCAGCACGCGCGCGACGATCTGCCCGAAACGCCCGAATCCGGCGATGATCACATGCTGCTCGTCCTCCGGCGGCATTTCGTAATCCGGCGCCGCGCTCTGTCTGGCCCGCACGAACATTTCGTCCGCAAGCAGCAACAGCGGCGTTGCCGCCATGGATAGCGTGACAGCAAGGGTCAGAAGGCCGGCAGTGTCACGGTCGATCGCCCCTTCAACGATGCCGACGGAGAACAGCACGAAAGCGAACTCGCCGCCTTGGCTGAGCACGATCCCGAGCCGCCGGGCTGGTGCGCTTTTTAGGCCCCACCACAAGCCGAGCCCATAAAGAATGGCGAGCTTCACGGCGATCAGCACCGCCACGATGAACAACAGCGCGCCGGGCCGCGCCACCAGAACCGACAGGTCGATGGACATGCCCACGGCCATGAAGAACACCGCGAGCAGTAGGCCTTCGAAGGGCGCAATATCCGCTTCGATCTGATGCCGATACTCGGAATCGGCGAGGAGCGCGCCGGCAATGAAGGAACCTAGCGCAGCGGACAGCCCCACTTCTTCCATGAGCAAGGCTACGCCAACTACCGTCAACAGAGCCGTGGCCGTCATCGCCTCGCGCACCCCTACGGCCGCGACAAGCCGATAGAGGCGGCTCAGGAGGAACCGGCCGGCAACGATCACGCCGGCAATAGTGAGGATGGCGATCCCGGCGCTGCCGAGATCCATCGTGGTCTCCTCACCGCCAAGCGCGAAGAGTGGGACCAGCGCGATCAGCGGGATCGCCGCAAGGTCCTGAAACAGCAAGACCGAGAAGGCGAGCCGCCCGTGACGCGTGGTGAGTTCGCCTCTCTCCTCCAAAACCTGCAAGGCGAACGCGGTCGAGGAGAGCGACAGCGCAAGACCGATAAACAGGGCCTGTCCCGTCCCAAGGCCCAACGCGAGCCCGATCCCGGCGAGAATGGTCGCGGTCAGAACGAGCTGCGCCGCGCCAAGCCCGAAAATGGCCGACCGCATGGCCCAAAGACGCATAGGCCGCAGTTCCAGGCCGATCACAAACAGAAGGAGGACGACGCCGAACTCGCCGAATTTTAGGACCTTCTCGACATGGTCCAGTGCGTAGAGCGGCCCGAACACGTAGGGGCCGATAATGACGCCCGCGGCAAGGTAGCCGAGCACGGCCCCGATATGGAGATACCGGCCTAGGGGCGCGGCAATCGCGGCAGCAGCCAAAAAGACCGTTACCTGAATAAGCTGCGCCTCTGTCATATCGGTTGGGTACCCTCCGCCGAATCTGCCTATCACGCGCATGTGTGCCTGGCCAATTCCTCCGGTGGTGAGCGGCCCGATCCCCTGCTAGGAGAAACTATGGATACCAGCCCCGCGGACACGCCCAACGCTGCGACGGACCGTCCGCCCGCGCCCTCGCTGGGCGAGGCCCTCCCCGTCTGGACCAAGATCGGCATCATCTCCTTCGGCGGTCCGGCGGGGCAGATCGCGCTCATGCACCGGGAACTCGTGGAAGAGCGCGGCTGGATCGGCCATGAGCGTTTTCTGCACGCGCTAAACTTCTGCATGCTACTGCCGGGCCCGGAAGCCATGCAGCTTGCGACCTATGTGGGCTGGCGCCTCAACGGTACGCTGGGCGGAATCGTGGCCGGTCTGCTGTTCGTTCTGCCCGGCGCCGCCGTGGTCCTAGCGCTCTCGATCGCCTACGCGTGGTACGGCCAGACGCCCGTGGTCGAAGCGGCATTTCTCGGCATCAAAGCGGCCGTACTCGTGATCGTGGTCGATGCCTTACTCAAAGTGGCGAAGCGCGCCCTCCACGGCGCCCATGCCTGGGCTATCGCCGCGCTCGCGTTTATTGCCATTTTCTTATTCGCGGTGCCGTTTCCAATCATCGTGGCGCTCTCGGCGCTGGCCGGCTATCTGCTGGCACGCATTGCGCCCGAGAGCCTGCCGGAGACCGGCACGCCCGCGCTCGATGCCGAGCCGGTGTCCCATATAAAAACCATGCACACGGCCTGCCTGTGGCTCGCCATCTGGATCGTGCCGCTGGTCGTCGCGAGCCTGCTCTTCCCGTCGGTGTTCTCGGACCTGTCCGTATTCTTCTCGAAACTCGCGATCGTGACCTTCGGCGGGGCCTATGCGGTTCTGGCCTACATGGCCCAGCAGGCGGTCGAGACCTATGGCTGGCTGAGCGCGCCCGAAATGCTGGACGGACTCGGGCTCGCTGAGACGACGCCCGGCCCCTTGATCCTCGTTACCGAGTTCGTCGGCTTTCTGGGCGCCTATCGTCAAGGCGGCGAAACGGCGCTGGCCTACGGGCTTCTCGGCGCGCTCATCACGCTATGGGCCACGTTCGCTCCCTGCTTCTTATGGATCTTCACGGGCGCGCCTTACGTGGAACAGCTGCGGGCCAACCCGAAACTGGCCGGCGCCTTACGTGGCGTCACGGCGGCGGTGGTCGGCGTCATCTTGAACTTGAGCCTGTGGTTCGCGCTTCACGTCATCTTCAAGACCGTGACGGCCACGGACTACGGCCCATTGCGCCTTTGGGCTCCGGAGCTCAGCAGCTTCCAGTGGGACGCCGCACTACTCTCGGTGCTTGCCGCCATTCTGATCTTCGCCGCCCGGCTCGGCACTCTCACAACGCTCGCCATCTGTGCCGGCGCAAGCCTCACCCTTTCAGCACTGCTCTAGCGCTCAAGTAACGAGGCGATAGCGCAAACAAAAAAGCGGGAGGAAGACCTCCCGCGTTTTCAGAAATGCTTACATTCGATTGTCGAAGGCTATTTCGGCACGAACAAATTGACGAACGGCGCACGCACCCAGGTGCCACGACGGCTTGTCCGAACATCGGTGAAGGGCGCCTGCACGTCGGTGGTCGAGTCATTCGTGCGCACCGACGTTGTCGGAGCATCGACTACGGTGGTGCGACTTCGGCGACGCCAGCCAGCCTCATGAACGATGGCGTCCTTGGCCGCAGGGATTGTCAACCCAGAGGGCGTGGCGCCCGCAGAAGCAGGCGCAAAGACGGCGGCGGCGCAGAAGGCCGATAGAATTCCGGAAACTATCAGACGTGTCATCGTTCCTCCTATCCAGGGGTTCGGGTGTCTGGATTCGTGGGCACTACCAGCGCACGAGCACTTCATCGTAATTATGACCACAAGCATACGCTCGAGCCAAAATGTGGCGATCACGGGCCCGCAGTGCAACCCCAATCTCTCGAGCCAGCCTTTATGCTTGAAATAAAGATAAGGCAGTATCGCAAATAGGATCATCATGCCGAGCGCTACAGGGTAACCGAGGACCCAGTTGAGTTCCGGCATATCCTGGAAATTCATCCCGTAAATCGATGCAATCAATGTCGGCGGCAGAAAGACGACGGCTGCCACCGAGAAAATCTTGATGATGTCGTTCTGCTGAATCTGGATCATACCCAGCGTCGCATCGAGAAGGAACACGATCTTGCCGGACAAGAACGTGGCGTGATCCGTCAGCGAATTGACATCGCGCACGGCCGCGCGCACCCGCGAGGTGACTACCTTGCCCTCCTTGCGCTCATTGACCGCGTAAGCAAGGTAGGTAAGCAGGCGCCCGAGCGAGTGACAGCTCTCGCGGACTTTCGAGACGACCTCTCCCTCGTGGCCAATGTTCTGCAGCACCACATCGTAGCGGCGCTGGCGCTTGGCTACGGTCCCCGTGTTCTTGAACACGGAATGGGACAGCTGTTCCACCTGCGCCTGGATATGTTCGATGAAGCCTACCAGCCGATCGACGACCGCCTCCAAGAGGCCGATCAGCACCATGCAGCCTTTGTTCAGGTCCATCTCCTGCCCGCTGCAGCGCGTGAGAAACAAGGCGAAGGCGCCGGGCTCGGCATAGCGCACGGTCAGCAGACGATTGCCGACCAGGATAAATGTCGCCGGCGTGACTTGCGCCTCGCTCCCACCACCCTTGAACACCAGCGTCGCCGTCATGAAGAACGCGCCGTCCTCCTGATAAAGTCGGCTGGACGCCTCGATTTCCTGCAACTCCTCGCGCGTCGGGACATCGCATTTCAGCCCCCGCTCGATGATGCCTTCTTCTTCCTGGGTTGGGTTGAGCAGGTCGATCCAAACAGCCTCCTCAGTGACCCGAGGAACACCCGTCTGGGACATGATGGTCCCCTCGCGCACGTCGTAGATCGTAAATGAAGCCCTCCCCAGCGAGTTCGACGCAGGCTAATGAGTGGACGCGTGACCAAAAGTTGCGCTAAATCAACACTTCACCATTGGCGAAAAGCCATAATCCATTCGCGTTGTCTTTGTTGACGGGAATGGACAGAAACTCAAGGACTCCTATGCGCTGGCTCCGCAAGGAACGAGATTGGATCGGACTCATCATGGTCTGGGGCTTGTTGCTCCAGTCGCTGGTAATTCCGGTCTCTACGACCGCCCATGCGGCCATGCTGGCCACGGGCTCCGATTCTGCCGGCATCATCTGCACCACGCGCACGTCAAGCCAGGTTCCGCCCGGAACCTTCGCACCTGACAGCCAAAAGCAGAGCCAGAACGGCGCCGATTGCCAGTGCTGCCATATGAGCTGCCGCCAAGGCTGCGGTGGGGCATGCGGTGGCGCGGTTCTGGGAACGTTTGCGTATCTCGTGGCCCCAGGTTCCTTGGCCTCGCCTGCGAGCCAAAATCGCCACGCGCAGACGGTCTATGATGCCGCCTTGCTGGCTCAGAGTCAGCCGCGCGCGCCTCCCCGCGCGTAAACCCAAGGTTTTTCCAACTTCGTGATCTCGTCTTCGCATGCCGCTGGTTCGGTATGCGAAATCTTCGCGTCACACCCAACATCACCGACAACGCAGGAGACGACCGGTCAAAACCGGCGCTCTTCGGGGGTATCAATGAAAATCTCAATCTCGCGCCGGCGGATTCCGGCGCTTGGTCTCTGTCTAGCCGTGGGCGTCGCATGGGCCTCAGGCCAGGCCATCGCGGATTCCGATCTCAGCACGGGGCCGCTTCCCGACACGCATGCGCCGGCCGGCGTCATGTTCGATCACATGCATAAGGCCGGCGAATGGATGGTCGGCTTACGCTACGCGCATACCAGCGAAAGCGGCGACATTCTCCATGGGGGGAGCAAAGCCAGCGACCAAATAATCATCGATCGGGGCTGCGGATCTCACAACTGCTCGATGGTTCCAACCAGCATGTCCATGAACATGTACATGCTGGACATCATGTACGCGCCCACAGACTGGATGACCCTGATGGTGATGCCGATGTACATGAGCCATGACATGAAGATGCGCTCGCTGAAGCCGACTGCGGGCCATATGGGCCATGGAGGCATGGATCATGGCGGCTCCATGAGGCATAGCGACTCTGTGGATATGTCCATGGACAGCGAGATGGATGAGATGATGTCGCACGGCACCCACGCGCACAGCGGGGGCCATGCCCATGGCACGGAGGGATGGGGCGACACGATCTTCGGTCCCGAACTCCGGCTGGCCGAGGGCCCGGGCTATCACCTGCAATTCTCGCCCATGTTCAGCGCGCCGACAGGGTCGGTAAATAAGAAGATGGGGGGCACCTTCACCCACTACATGATGCAGCCGGGATCCGGAACCTGGGACTTCCTGCCCAGCATCACCTATACGGGCCGCGCGGATCGCCTGGCCTGGGGTGCGCAGGTCCTCGGTGTCGTACGCATGGAGGGAGAGAACGACTCCGGCTACCGGCTCGGCGACGTTTTGCAAGTGACCGGTTGGGGTAGCTATCGCCTCGCTAACTGGATCTCGGCGTCCGTTCGCGGGCTCTATACCGAGCAGGGCAAAATCGGAGGGCACTACAACGGCCCGCACAACCATTCGAGCCCGCCCGACCTTCAGTACAATTACGGTGGAACGTTCTGGGACATCGGCTTCGGCATCAACACGGTGGTGCCGAGCGGTCCGCTGGCGGGCTTGCGGCTCTCCGCCGAGTGGCTCCAGCCCGTGGACGAAAACGTCAATGGGTTCCAGCTCGAGCGGAACGGTACGCTCTGGGCCAACACGACCATCTCATTCTAAGGTCGCGCCAATCTAGCGGCTGTCGGCCTCGCTGCCGGCAGTCGCTAATTTTTCCTGACGATACAGGCGCCGCCATCCCGACGGAGGGCGGCGCAAACTTTTTGGGCCTCACCGCGGCTGCTTGCCCCTATCTGCACCATGTAAAGAGGACGCCGCCCGCGGCTGCGATTTCGCTTCGGAAAGACATAGGGCTGCGTATCTCCCAGCACGCGCGAATGAGCATGCTTGAGCCGCGAATACTTCGCCAGCGCCTTTGATTTCGAAAACGCCGTCGACACATGGGCGCCCCAGGGGCGCCAGCGCGAACTGGTGGTCAGCGGGCCGGGCGCGCCGAAAAACGCGCGAACCACCAACGGCGCGAGCTTCTTGCACGAATCCTGGACTACATCGCCTTCGATGCGGAGCGCCTCGGGGAGTTGGGCCCCCTCCTCTTTCCAGTCCTCGGCGATACGGCCCGTAACGAACCGCACATAGGCCCGGGTCTCGCCCGGCAAGGTCCGTTTGCCTTTGAGCCAGCCTTGGACACGCTCTTCCCCGGCATTGTAGGCCGCAGCCGCCAGGCCGAAATTGCCGAACAGCTGGTTTAGATCAGCCAAAAGGCTCGCCGAGTGCCTGATCGCAGAAATTGGCTCGAACGGATTGTCGAGCCCAACTCTCTCCGCCGTGCCCGGCATGAACTGGGCGATGCCTTGTGCGCCTTTGGGGCTCACGGCGTTGGGATTGAAATGGCTTTCGCGCCAGATGAGACGCACGAACGGCATGGGCGGCAGTCCGCGCTGCTCAGCCTGAAGCTGCATATAGGGGCACACGATTTCCACGAAGGGCCGCGGGCCCGCCATAACACCGGCAGCGGCCTTGATGCCACCGGCGATAGCGGCCTCCAGCAGGTCAGCCGGCTGCGCCCGAATCGGCACGCAGACCAAAACAGCCGCCACCACGACAAGTGTTCCAATGCGACGCATGAGTCGATCCCGCGTCCACAACCCGCTCTTTGCCCTTTGAGGCACGCATCTCAAATACCATCTCAGCTGCAGACAGGCCGCTCGGGAACCCGAGAATACAGAAGTGATACAACAGGATGACAGGAGAAGTCGCGAGCGATCAAGTGGGCCAGACGCGAAGCGCGTAATCCACGACACCCTCCAGGTCCTGCCGCGTCGCGCCACCGGCGGCCGGCCTTAGCCGAGATACGGCCGCAATCTGAGATAGCTGAAAAACACCAGAACGACGACGAGGGCCATAACCGTCATAGGCCGGTTTGCGAAGCGCGAGCCGACCCAGCCGGTACGCCCGTTGAAGATCAGCAGCGTGAGCGCAAGGACCGGGAAAAGCCACGCGCCGATCAC
>NZ_JBAWCQ010000050.1:0-3688 GCF_049590335.1 Methyloceanibacter sp. | reverse complement strand
TGGCATCGTTGGGCTGTACGACTCCAAGACTGAAGACAGCGAGCAGCACTTGAACCTGCTCTTGGGTCTCAGCGCGCCGACCGGATCCATCACCGAGCGGGGCCGGATCCTGACGCCGATGGGAGGCGCGCCGATCGTGCGCCTGCCCTATGCCATGCAGCTTGGCTCGGGCACATGGGATTTCGTGCCGGGACTCATCTACACGACCCGCACCGGCAATCTGTCTTTCGGGGCACAATACCGGGGCAATTTCCGCCTGGAGGACGAGAACGCCGAGGGCTACCGCCTGGGCAATCTGCACCAGGCAACGGGCTGGGCCGCCTATGAATGGGCGCCTTGGATCAGCAGCTCGCTTCGGTTCGCCTATCAAAGCCTCGGCGATATCAACGGCATGGATCTCGATATCTCTGGTCCGCTGCAAACCGCCAATCCAGACTTCTATGGGGGAGACCGGGCGGATCTTCTGCTCGGCGTCAACCTCATCGGCCAAAAAGGCGTGACGTGCGGTCACCGCGTTGCGGCGGACCTTCTTCCAGCGGCTCAATGGTCCACAGATGGAGACCGACTACACCTTCACGGTCGGCTGGCAGAAGACCCTAGGCGACTGCTGAGGCTGGCCCGATCACACAGGCGTGACGTGTTGCTGCCTTCCTGAGGGCCCCGATCTTTCCTATTCTGGTTGGCGGGACTTCTGGGGAGACGGGCTCGGGTGAAGCCACGCAGACCTGCGTGGCCGCCGTAAATCCAGCCAAGACGTCATAAATTCTAGGGAGCGCACCATGATGTCAAAGCTGGCTCAGCTCGTTGCAGTTTGCGCCCTGCTCTTTGCACCGCTTGCTCTTTCCGCCCATCAGGGTGCGACGGGCGTGGTCAAGGAGCGCATGGACCTCATGAAAACTCAGAAGGAGGCCATGAAGGTCATCGGAGCCATGGCCAAGGGCAAAGTGCCATTTGATGCGGCGAAGGCGAGCACCGCGGCGCAAGAGATCGAGACCACTGCCGCGAAGATCCCCGAGCTCTTCCCGGAGGGAACCACAGGCCATCCGAGCGAAGCCAAGCCGGAAATCTGGATGCAGTGGGACAAGTTCACGGCGGATGCTGAAGGACTGGAAACGGCGGCCGCTACTCTGAAGATGGCGCTGGAAGGGGAAGCGCCCGAGTGGAAGGCTAAATTCAAGGGCGTGATCGACGCCTGCAAGGCCTGCCACAAGACCTTCCGCGCGGAAAAAAGAAGAAATAGGTGAGGTCACTTCAAAGGTTGCTGTGACGGCGCGCGGGCCCCACTATCTGAACAGGCTGCGAAACAAGAACTGGGTCCGGGCCTCCGGCACCGCATGATCGACAAGCTCGAATTTCTCATCACGCTCTCCAGAGAGCGCCATTTTGGGCACGCTGCAGAAAGCTGCGGCGTAAGCCAGCCGACGTTCTCGGCTGGGATCAAGCAGCTTGAGGACACGCTCGGAGTGCTTCTGGTCGAGCGCGGGTCGCGTTTCCGCGGATTCACGCCCGAGGGCGAACGCGTTTTGGACTGGGCTCGGCGAATTGTGTCCGACATGCGGGCCATGCGGCAGGAAGTCGACGCACTCAAGTACGGCCTTGCGGGACATTTGCGGATCGCGGCGATCCCGACCGCCCTGCCCATCGTGGCCCTGCTGACCACCCCCTACCAGGCGCATCATCCGGACGTGCGTTTCACCCTTCTCTCCCGCACATCGATCGAGGTCTTGAGTATGCTGGAGAATCTGGAGATCGACGCCGGCCTGACCTATTTGGACAACGAGCCCTTGGGCCGCGTGCAGTCCCTCCCGCTCTACACCGAGTACTACCGCCTACTCGCATCCACCGACGGCCCGCTGGCGGATCGCGAATCCGTCACCTGGCAGGAGGTGGGCCACATGCCGCTCTGCCTCCTGACCCCCGACATGCAGAATCGTCGGATTATTGATGCGCAGCTGCGTGAGGCAGGAGTGGATCTCGTCCCGAGGCTGGAATCGGACTCTGTCATCGTTCTGATTGCCCATGTCCACACGGGAAAATGGAACAGCGTCATGCCGGCGAGGCTGGCGGACGTGTTAGGCGTGAGCAAGAATGTGCGCACCATCCCGATCGTCGATCCCGTGGTGACACACTCGATCGGGCTCGTCGTGCCTCACCGCAACCCGCTGACACCGCTGATCAATGCTCTCGTAGCGGAGGCCAAGCAGCTTGTGCCGGTCTTGGAGGGAATCGCGTCGACGAAGACGCCCGAGGAAACTTTGGGCACCTAGCGCCGTAAGCTCATAGCCTTTGAGAAAGCAGTCCCCCTTGCCGCCCGCCGGCGCGGGTCGACGCTCCCTCGCCTCATCCATGTTTGCTTTTTTTTGCGGAACGCTTCCGCTGTGCGCGAGTTGCCGCCGCAACGAAAACGGCCGCCCCAAACCATGGTACGGCCGCCCGCTTCGCGTGCAAGCCCGGCGCGATCTACGCGCCGGGCTTGCCGGGCATCACGGCAACGCCCCAGGGGAGACGCCCCACAGGCACTGACTTGGTCGCCTTCATCGACTCCAGGTCGATGATGGTCATGTCGTTCGTGAGGCCGTTGGCCACATAGTAGCGTTTTCCGTCGGCGCTCGGCTCGCCGTGCCAGGGACGCTGGCCGACCAGGATGTAGTCCACGACTTCCTTCTTGTCGGTGTCGATGACGGCCACACGATTGGAAGGGCCAAGCGGCACCATGATGAAAGCGCCGTCCTTGACGAAGTCCATGCCGACCGGCTGAAGCTGCTCGGGGCGCACGCCCGGCACTTCAAAGGTGATCTTTTTGGTGATCTCCCAGGTCGTCGGATCGATCACGGAGACGGTACCACCCACCTCCGACGCGACCCACAGCTCCTTGCCGTCCTTGGTCCACTTGGCCTCGCGCGGACGAGAGTCGACCAAAACATTGGCCACAAGCTGCTGGGATGCATTCTCGATGATATGCGCCATGCTCGTGCTCTCGGACGTAGCCGCGGTGTACTTATTGTCGGGGCTCACAGCCATGCCTTCGGGCTCGACGCCCACCGGCACCTCGGCCAGCACGTCTCCGCTCGCAACCTCCATGATGGTGACCATGCTGTCGTCTTCGTTGGCGATGTAGATTATCTTCCCATCGGGATCGACATCCATCAGCTCGGGATCGGGACCGCTTTCCAGCTGCCGCGTGATCTCCAGTGTGTTGGTATCAATCACGTCGATAATGTCTCCGTCGCCCGCCGCCACAAACAGCTCCTTGTAGTCGGGGCCCAGGATGATGCCGCGCGGACGGCGCGCCGTCTTGACAGTCTTAATGACCTCCAGCGTGTCTCCATCGATGACGGTAATGGTGTTGTCTTTTTCATTGGAGACGAAGATCGTTTCCGCGTGAGCCAGCTGGGCGGAGCCGAGAAGGAGCGCGGTCGCGCAAACAGTAGCAAGGCCAATGCGTGTCATGGGGTACCCTTTGCGTAAGCTCGTTAGAATTTGCACTTTGATTCGGGTTCGTCGAAACCGAGTGTGTCGGTAACGTATTTGGGATGCAGGAAGCCTTCCTGTGGCGATGTGGTGACAGGCACACGCGTGCCGCCGCCAAGAATGATGGGCTGACGCATCTGGTGATCCCATGGCCGGAAGCTCAGAGCCTGCCCCTTGAAGGCCTCGAGCCGGAACTGATCAGACAGCATGTAGTCCT
>NZ_JBAWCQ010000049.1:0-6626 GCF_049590335.1 Methyloceanibacter sp. | reverse complement strand
GTCGAGTGCAATGGCATAAGCCTGCCTGACTGCGAGACTGACAAGTCGAGCAGAGACGAAAGTCGGTCATAGTGATCCGGTGGTCCCGAGTGGAAGGGCCATCGCTCAACGGATAAAAGGTACGCCGGGGATAACAGGCTGATAACCCCCAAGAGTCCATATCGACGGGGTTGTTTGGCACCTCGATGTCGGCTCATCACATCCTGGGGCTGGAGCAGGTCCCAAGGGTTCGGCTGTTCGCCGATTAAAGTGGTACGTGAGCTGGGTTTAGAACGTCGTGAGACAGTTCGGTCCCTATCTGCCGTGGGTGTAGGAGAATTGAGAGGAGCTGTCCCTAGTACGAGAGGACCGGGATGGACGTACCTCTGGTGGACCTGTTGTCGCGCCAGCGGCACAGCAGGGTAGCTAAGTACGGAAGGGATAACCGCTGAAAGCATCTAAGCGGGAAGCCCACCTCGAAACTAGTTCTCCCTTGAGAGCCGTGGAAGACCACCACGTTGATAGGCTGGATGTGTACGCGCAGCAATGCGTGTAGCTAACCAGTACTAATCGCTCGATCGGCTTGATTGCTTTCATTATCAGTATCCATCTGTTGTTCGTGCTACGGGCCTTACGGCCTACGTGGGCACGAAGACACGGGATGTTGTCGCAACCCCGCGCTCAAGTAGCGCGAAGCGCGGTGGCGCCCCAAGAGATGGTTGTTGAGACCAGATTTTCGTTGCTAACTATTCTTTGCTGGCCTGGTGATTCTGGCGGAGCGTCTACACCCGATCCCATCCCGAACTCGTCCGTGAAAAGCTCCAGCGCCGATGGTACTAAGTCTCAAGACTTGGGAGAGTAGGTCGTCGCCAGGCTTGCTAAGAGTAGTTGGCCGTCACGCCGCTGTCGGCAGCCAATGAGCTGCTGCCAAACGCGCGATGCTATACCGAGATTTTGCCCCTCTTTCACGATTGTTGGCGCCGCCACGTGCGTAGCGCCAGATTTACAAAACCGCCGCTTGGGTTTTCCCAGCGGCGGTTTTTTGTTGTCAGCGTCTTCGTGCCCGCTTGTTGGCATTGCGATGTGAGGCCGGCGACGTCATAGTCCGCCGAGCTTCAACATCAGCATCTTCTTTGCCAACCAAACGAGGGAACAAGACAGATCATGTCTGACCGTATTGTCATGAGAGTGGGTGAAAGCCTTGTCGCCGGCGGGCCGCCCGGTACGGCCGCGGAGCCGGAGGTTGCTATCGGCCAGATGGATGGGCCGATGGGAAGCGCCTTCGCCAACCTGCTTGGGGATCAGGTAAAGGGGCATAGCCGCGTTCTAGCGCTGCTCAACACCGACGTCATGGTGCGTCCGCCGACGCTCTGCGTCAGCAAGGTCACCGTCGATGATGTGCGTTACACCAACATCCTCATGGGCACTGTGCAGTATGCGACCGCCATGGGTGTGCTCGATGCGGTGCGCTCGGGCGACATCCCGAAGGACAAGGCGGACGAGCTCGGCATCATCGTCTCCGTGTGGCTCAATCCGGGGATTGTCGACGTCGAGAATCTCGACCACCAGATCCTTTTCGACATTCACCGCAAGGCGACTTGGCAGGCCATCAACAAGGCCATGGCGTATCAGCCCTCGATCGACTGGCTCCTGGCGAACCAGGATAAGGTCGTGCACAAATATTTCGAGAAGGGCCTCAAGGGCGAGTAGCAACGCCGTTGCGCTATAGGGGAAGACGAGCCGTCGCGGGTTACCTGCGGCGGCTTTTTTGCGACTAAATCCGCCGCCTAGCGGCCCGCCGCCTCGGTCTCGCAAGCGAGGGAGATCGCGCCGGTGCCGTCGGAGTCCTCGCATGGAACGCCCGCAGCTTGGGCGCCAACGAGAATGGTCGATGCGCGCTTGGTGAGATCTTTGACCGGGGCCGCCTTGGCCGTCGAGATGCTGCCCGTGTATTCTTTCTGCCACCGTCGGCCGGTCTTGAGATAGAAGGCATTGCCGCCTGCCACGGTCAGGTATTTAGCGGGGTAGGGGTTCTTGTAGCTCGCCGCATGGAAATGCATTGCCGGTCCCACTTTTGCGTGGCGGGCGCCCTTGAGCACCGCATCGGCTGCGTGCACGGCCGGTTTCATCTGCTTAGGATCCATGGACCGGGTTAGCACGCCCGGTGCGAATTGCTTGTGCTGTCCGACCACGCCGCAGATCGTGCTGGGAAAGCGCTGGGACTCGACCCGGTTCATGACGACTGTGCCCACAGCCATGGACCCGTCAACGCTTGAGCGGTTTGACTCGAAATACATGGCGCGGACCAGACACTCCCGCTCGTCGGACGTCGCGGCCATGGGCAGCCTTGCGGGTGAACGCCCGGAACAGCCATTCAGGCAGAGTGCCGCTGTGGCGACAGCGATCGCCGCCACGACATATGTCCCCCGGATCGGCAGTTTGAATCCCTTTAGGCTGTGAAGTTCCCTCTGGCCAAAGGTCCCCACAGCCGGGACCGATCAGGCCATTCCCCAGCCCCTCTATTGGGCCCAGTCCCGGTCCAGACAAACCGCTAGGCGTCGAAGCTAACGGTCAAAAGTTGCGCTGAGATTGACGCGATAGACTTTCTAAGGGTTCTAGGTCACTTGGCGTCCCCGTACAATGGATCGAATGATGCCGATTCGTTGGCTAGCGCGTCGAGACCTGATTGCTGTGCCGGAAAGCGCCGGGCACGTGTTTGGCAAGCGGTTGATTACGTTGCGCTAGGCAGAGCGACCGACCGCCGCACGTGACACCACGGCACAACACAAACTGCCCGATACGACTTACTCTGGCGACATGTTGGCGGCTGGTAGTGCCTACTATTGATTGTATATAAAGCGATTTTGGAGACGACCATGGGGCGGATGACGAGGCAGCACCTGATCGAAGTTGGGCTCGCTCTTGCTTTGACTGTGGCCGCCCTTTTGTTCGTCGCCTTGACCGTCTGGGCCGACCAGAGGACGGGCATCGTCGTTTCCGAAGCCTGGGTGCGTCCGACAATTGGGGAGGGCCGCGTGACGGCGGCCTATATGACAATCCAGAATGTCGGTACCGCAGACGACGTGCTGCGTGGCGTGCAGTCTCCGAAAGCCGCGCGCATCGAGATTCATGAGACGAACATCGCCGCCGATGGCGTCATGAAAATGAGGCCCCTCGAAAACGGACTCACCATCCCGGGTGGAGGATCCGCATCGCTCAAGCCTGGGGGCGCCCATGTCATGGTCATGGGCCTCGACGGCAAGCTGGCCAGGGGCGAGACCCTGCCGCTGACACTGGAATTCGACACGGCTGGGCCGATTGAGATTTCAGTGCCGGTCGGGATCGGACCATCCAGCGCGCCGGGCAAAGAGGGCGACGCCGCGCCGGAACATCAATATCATTGAGCACTGTCTGCGCTTATTTGTCCGCGCCACGGAAGCCGGATAGCGCGCAGGCGTGGAGCGTCCGCGTTTGGTTTCGCACCAATGGGATTTCGACTGGCGGCAGCAATGTCACGCTGTCGAAATGGCGCGCAATGCCTTTGCGGCAGGCGCGCAGAGAGACCAGCAGAACCGGCTCGGGTGTGCCGGCCACGAAGGGGCGGGTCATCTCGTAGTGATGGTGTGGTTCCGGCCGGCGCTTCCAGACATAGATGGGCGTCTTGGCCTCGCCCATGTAATAGAGCAGCTCGGCGGTCAGATCGCGCGTATCGACCAGGACTGCGCCATAGGCGCCCTCGGACAGAAGTTTCCGGACTGCATCGGCAGTCTCGTCCCACCCGATCGACGAGCGTAGGAATTGGAGCTGCTCGAATGGCGTCCAGCTGCGAGCGAAAGCCGGCGCGATGCCGATGATCGCGGCGACGAGAAAGTGCAGCGCCATCGAGATCGCCATCAGCACGCGCCGCCCCTGTTCCAGCATGACCGCCGAGACGAAAACGGTAGCGGCGGGATACGCGGTCGCCGCCCAATTGCCGTGCGCACGCGACAGCAAAGCCTGGACAGCGAGGGTTGCGAGAATCGGTAGCGAAAAGCAGAGGAGCAGCGTCTTGTTGGTATCGTCCGGCCGTCCGGCGTGCCGGAACGAGGCCCGGGCGAACACAGCAAAAAGGATCGGCCCGAATAGCGCGAACTGCGCAGCGATGAACTCTGCGAGCGCGAGCGGGTGAATATAGGGTGCGCGCCAGCTGATATTGTCCCCGGTATGCTTCGCGGTAGGCCAGCCATGTTCGGCGTTCCACACGATGTTCGGCGAGAACAGGGCAATCGCGATGAGGCCTGCGAAAATGGCGCGGCCGCCCAGAAGCGCCTGGCGGGCCTCGCGCGACACGATGGCGTGGCAGGCAATGCACAGCACCGCGTAAACCATGGCCTGCTTGGCCAAGAGTCCCGTGCCGATGGCGAGGCCTAGGAGGATGGCGAAGCCCATGCTCTGCCGCTTCACCAGCATCACCCAGAAGAAGAGCATGAGCGTCCAGAGGAAGATCAGCGGCGCATCCGTGGTGATCAGCGCGGAGGCATAGGAGACTCCCGGCAGCGTCGCGAAAAAGATGGCGGTCCAGAAACCCGTTCGTGCATTGAAGAGGACCCGGGCGATGGCGAAGAGCAGTCCCGAGGTTAACGTATAGAGGATGGGAGAGGCGGCGCGCGTGCAGGCCTCCGAAACCCCGCAGGCTTCGCTCATGGCACGTATGATCCAGGCGATCAGAGGCGGCTTGGAGAAATAGCCGAACTCGAAATCGCGCGACCAGGTCCAATACTGAGCCTCGTCCATGACGAGATCGACCTTGGACGCATAGAGGGCCACCAGCCGGAAGGCGAGCAAAAGGCCAAGGCACAGAAGGGTCAGAAGGCCATAGCCCCGGTCGGAGAGGGGCGGTCCGAAGGGCGCGCCGGACGGTCCGATCTCTTTCGACGTTTTGTGGGCGGACAAGATGGAATCCTCAAGAGGCGCGTGCGGAGCGTCTCAGCCCCTAAAGAGCTGAAATATTTATCATTCTTATGTCAGGCACGTGGCATCGTACATCTGGACGTCAATCTTGAACATCACTATGGTCGCTTCGACTACCACTCGCGTCCTGTAGGAGATCATATGCTAGGCGATTGGGCGCCGGGCGGCGCCGTCCGCATCTCCGTTGTTATTCCTGCGTTCAACGAGCAAGGCAATATTGGCCGTTTGATCGAGGAAACCTACACCGCTGTGCCCGGGTCCGTGCTCGGGGAGGTGATCGCTATCGACGATGCCAGCGACGACGCCACGGCCGCGGAAATCAAAGCATTGATCCCTCATCACGGCACGTTGCGCTATCTGCGCCATGCCCACCGGGGCGGGCAGAGCGCTTCAATGCGCACGGCAATATTGGCCGCGCGCTTTCCAGTGATCGCGACCATGGACGGCGACGGGCAGAACGATCCGGCCGATATCCCTGCGCTATTCGAGAAGCTTGGCTTGCCTGGATCGGAGCCTGCGCTCGTGGGCGGGGTCAGGACTTCGCGGAAGGATACCGGCTCGAAGCGTTTCGCTTCGCGCTTTGCCAACTGGCTCCGGGACAGTGTCCTGAATGATGGATGCCCGGATACCGGGTGCGGCATTAAAGTCTATCATCGCGAGGCCTATCTGGCGCTTCCCTTCTTCACCAGCATGCATCGTTATCTTCCCGCCTTTTTCCTGACCTACGGACATCAGGTGAGCTTTGCACCGGTCAACGATCGGCCGCGTTTGGCGGGCCAGTCGAAATACACCAATTTTGGCCGCGCGCTGATCGGCATCTACGATCTCGTCGGGGTGAGCTGGCTGCGCAAGCGCACGGATATTCCGCCTGTGGCCGAACATGTCCATGGCGATGCCACGAAGACTGGAGAGCGGCACATTCAACTCGTAAGTCAGAGAGGGTAACGGCTATGTCCGCGGGAAGCCTCGCGCAATGGTGGGCTGACAAGTCCACGGCGGAACTGGTCTGGCTCGGAATCGGCCTATTCGCGCAGCTTATGTTTTCGATGCGATTCCTGATTCAGTGGATCGCGACGGAGCGCGCCCGTGCCTCCATCGTGCCCGAGACGTTCTGGTACTTCAGCTTTGTCGGTGGGCTCATGCTGCTGAGCTATGCCATTCATCGCATGGATCCGGTCTTCATCATCGGCCAGGCGACGGGGCTGATCATCTATTCCCGCAATATCTATTTCATCTGGCAGGGCAAGGGAGTGGATAAAGGCCCCCCGGGAGTCCCCATGGACGGTGATGCCAAACCGTCTAAGGGGTTCGAGGTAGACGGCTTGAGAGAGCCGGCGCGCAGCAAGGCGTAGCGCCACGCCGGGCTTTACAAGGCTGTCGTAAATCCCTTATAGAGGGGCTAGCGTCGCAGGCTCTCGGGGCTGCGCAAGTTTAGCGCTTCCTATCTTCTTAGAACCTATCTATAGGTTCCCCCCTTTCGCGGCGACCCCCTTTTTGAGGCTTCAGCGCTGCGCGAAGGGAAGGCCCTTTTTTCTAGAAGGCCACTTGGTTTCTAGAAGGCTAACTGAATTGACGCGGGGTGGAGCAGCCCGGTAGCTCGTCAGGCTCATAACCTGAAGGTCGTAGGTTCAAATCCTACCCCCGCAACCAGTTTTACCAGACCTGTCATCCTCTCATTGACGATTGGTTCTTTCAGC
>NZ_JBAWCQ010000048.1:0-5204 GCF_049590335.1 Methyloceanibacter sp. | reverse complement strand
TCCTATGTCCCGCCCGCTCCAGCGATGCCGGCAATGCCCGCGGCACGTAAAGTGACGACCACGACGGTCACGGCGCCGACCACGAACGCCGCGGCGCAGACCGCACCTAAAGCGGCTGCGTCCGCGGACGTTGCCAGCAACGGTCAGCTTCCTGCGCCGGAGCCGTTGTCGGGCGCCAACTTCCGCTGGCCGGTCAAGGGACGCATCCTCTCCGGCTTCGGCACCAAGTCCGATGGCGGACATAATGACGGTATCGATATCTCCGTGCCCCAGGGCACGCCAGTGAAGGCGGCGGAGAATGGCGTCGTGGCCTATGCGGGGAACGAGCTGAAAGGCTACGGCAACCTCGTCCTGGTGCGCCACGCCAATAACTGGGTGTCCGCCTACGCCAACAACGATCAGGTCTTGGTCAAGCGCGGCGACAAGGTTGCACGCGGACAGGTCATCGCCAAAGCCGGGACCAGCGGCTCCGTCAGCCAGCCTCAAGTTCACTTCGAGTTGCGCAAGGGCTCACGCCCCGTAGATCCGACGAAATATATGAGCAGCATGTCGGCGCAGGCCAACTAGCCGGTAGCGCGCGTTCTCAAGCCATCGTCGCACTCACGCTCAGAGTGTCTTTTCCAGGCGGCCGGCCAAGTCTTGGATGAATTGCCAGGCGACCCGCCCGGACCGGCTGCCGCGCGTGGTGGCCCATTCCAGCGCCTCGCGCTTGAGGTCGCTCGCCGGCGCCTCGAGTCCGAAATGTGCCGTGTACCCCCTGACCATGGCGAGATAGTCGTCCTGGCTGCAATGGTGGAAACCGATCCAGAGCCCAAACCGGTCTGAAAGGGAGACCTTCTCCTCGAAGGCTTCGCCCGGGTTGATGGCGGTGGAGGATTCGTTCTCCATCATGTCGCGCGGCATCAGGTGACGCCGGTTCGACGTGGCATAGAGTAGAACATTGGCGGGCCGGCCCTCGATGCCGCCTTCAAGAACCGCCTTCAGCGATTTGTATGAATTATCGACGGCCTCGAAGGAGAGGTCGTCGCAAAACAGGATGAAGCGATCGGCGGGTACGGCGCGAAGCAGCCCAAGGACGCGGGGCAGGGCCATAATGTCCTCCCGATGGATCTCGATCAGCTTCAGCCGGGGATGAGTTTGGTGCAGAGCGGCATGAGTCGCCTTGATCAGAGAACTCTTCCCCATGCCGCGGGCGCCCCATAGCAGCGCGTTATTGGCCGGCAAGCCGCGGGCAAAACGCTCCGTGTTCGCGAACAAGAGATCCTTATTGCGGTCGACCCCCTTCAGAAGCGGAAGGGGCACGCAATTGACAGTGGGTACCGGGACAAATGTCCCCGATTCCGATTGAAACAGGAACGCGCCCGCGCCGGAAAAGTCCGGGCTGGCGGGCCCCGATGGCGCAAGCCGCTCCAGCGCTTGCGCGATCCGCTCCAAAACACCCGAAATAGGTTCCTGAAAGTTCATAACGGCCCCGTTGCAAAGGCGTACAAGCTCAGTATAGTCGCGCACAATCGCGCGCTGGAGCCTGCTCGCACGTACGCTTGCGAGACACGCCAAAACGGCCAATTCTGGCCATCCTTAAGCCAACCGGGAGAGACGAGCAATGAATGGTTTTGCCTATGCGCAGGCGGGGGGGAGCGCTATGGAGGCTCTCAACAGCCTGCTGATCCCAACCATTCTGATCATCGGTATCATGTATTTCCTGATGATCCGGCCGCAGCAAAAGCGGATGAAGGAACATCGCGCCATGATCGAGGCGATTCGCCGTGGCGACACCGTGGTGACGTCTGGCGGTATCATTGGCAAGGTCGCCAAGGCCGACGAGGCCGAGCTGCAAGTCGAGGTCGCCGATGGCGTAAGGATCAAGGTCCTGCGGACATCGATCTCGGAAGTTCGTGGCAAGGGCGAAGGTGCCGCCCCGGCCCAATCTGAATCCAAGACGGCGGACTAGCGCGCTCGCGCCGAACCGTCGAATGATCTGGAGTAATAAATCCGGCAATGCTGCATTTCCAAAAATGGAAGGTGATTCTAGTTGGCGCCATCGTGTTCGCCGGCTTCATCTTCGCAGCTCCCAATCTGATCCCGTCCTCCGCTTTGCAGGGCCTGCCCAGCTGGGTGCCTCAAAAGCAGGTCAATCTCGGCCTCGATCTTCAAGGCGGGGCGCATCTGCTCTACCGCATCGACGAGGCCGAGCTTGTTGAGGATTGGCTCGGCACGATCCGCGGCGACATACGCGAGACCCTACGCAGCAACCGCATCGGCTATGTGGACCTGAACAAGAACACCACGGCGCGGGCTGTCTCCGTTCGCATTCGCAAGCCCGAGGATGTCGACAAAGCCTTCACGGAGCTGAAGAAGATTGCGGCTCCCGTCGGCAACGATGTGTTCGGCGGCTTCTCCGGCAACGACATGGAAGTCACGAAGAGCGGCGACAAGATCACGCTGACGGCCACCGAACTCGGCTTGAACGACCGCATCAGTTCGGCGATCCAGGCCTCTATCGAAACAATTCGCCGCCGCGTGGATGCCTTCGGAACGACTGAACCCAGCATTCAGCGCGAAGGCCGGGACCGCATTCTCGTGCAGGTTCCTGGTGTCTCGGACGTGCAGCGTCTGAAAGGGCTGATCGGCGAGACCGGGAAGCTCGAATTCAAGCTTGTTGATGCTTCGGCTAACGCCGGCGAAGTGGCGCTGAGCAAGAAGGTGCCGCCGGGCTCAGAGCTGCTCTACTCCGAAGATGAGCCGCCGGTTCCCTATGTGCTGAAGGACCGGGTCATGGTGAGCGGTGAAAACCTTGTTGATTCCCAGCCAGGGTTCGATTCACGCACGGGTGAGCCCGTGGTGAACTTCCGGTTCGATGCGGCGGGCGCAAAACGCTTCGGGCGCGCCACCCAGGACAATGTGGGTCTGCCCTTTGCCATCGTGCTCGACAACAAAGTGATCTCCGCCCCCGTCATCCGCGAACCAATTTTGGGCGGTACGGGGCAGATCAGTGGCAATTTCTCGGTTCAGGAAGCGAACGATTTGTCGGTGCTTCTGCGCTCCGGCGCGCTGCCGGCTAAGTTGAGCGTGATCGAGGAGCGCACTGTCGGCGCAAGCCTCGGTGCCGATTCCATCGAGAGCGGCAAGAAGGCAGCCATCTTCGGGATGATCCTGGTCGTCGCCTTCATGTTCGTCGCATACGGACTATTCGGTGCCTTCGCCAACATGGCGCTGCTTGTGAACGTGGCCCTGATTTTCGCGGTGCTGTCGCTCATGGGGGCCACGCTGACGCTGCCGGGTATTGCGGGTATCGTGCTTGTGATCGGCATCGCGGTCGATGCGAACGTGCTCATCAATGAGCGCATTCGCGAGGAAATGCGGTCGGGGAAGTCTCCGATCGCGGCCGTGGATTCGGGGTACTCGCGCGCGCTGGTCACCATTATCGACTCGAACGTCACCACGCTGATCGCCGTACTGGTGCTGTTCTGGCTGGGGTCGGGGCCGGTGCGCGGCTTCGCAGTCACGCTGACGATCGGTATTCTGGCATCAATGTTCACGGCCGTGACGGTCACGCGCATGTTGGTTGCGGCGTGGCTGCGCTGGAAGCGGCCCAAGGAACTGCCCCTTTAACGGAATTGCCCTTTTTGGAACGTATCGCGACAGAGCCTCGCAACTTTAGAGCTTCGCCAATTTAGGAATCGTCCATGTTTCGCGGCATCACCTTTATTCCACCGGATACGAAGATCGACTTTGTCGGTCAGCGGGCTATCACGTGGTTCGTTTCCGCCTTTCTCACAGTGGTACCCTTGGTGCTTGTCGCGACAGTCGGCCTGAATATGGGCATCGACTTCCAAGGCGGCACGCTGATCGAGGTGAAGACTAAAGAGAATCCTGCTCAGCTCGCCGACATTCGCGGAAAAATCAGCGGTCTCGGCCTGGGCGAGGTCCAGATCCAGGAATTCGGCGCGCCCGACGAGGTGCTGATCCGTATCGCCTCTCAGCCGACCGAGGAGGAGCAGCAAGCCTCGATTGCGAAGGTCAAGGAGGCATTGAGCGACAGCGTCACCTACCGCCGTACGGAAATAGTGGGTCCTACGATTTCGTCCGAACTCATCGCGGGCGGAACGCTGGCGGTAGTCGTCGCGATGATCGGCATCATGATTTATGTGTGGTTCCGGTTCGAGTGGCAGTTCGCCGTCGCGGCGATTGCCTCGCTCGTGCACGACGTCACGGCCACCATCGGGCTCTACGCACTGCTGCAACTTGAGTTCAACGTGTCGAGTATCGCTGCGATCCTCACCATTATCGGTTACTCGCTCAACGATAAGGTCGTGATCTTCGACCGTATCCGCGAGAACTTGCGCAAGTACAAGCGCATGCCGCTCGTCGAGCTGCTCGACCGTTCTATCAATGAGATGCTCTCGCGTGCCGTGCTCACTCATGTGACGACGCTTCTCGCAATGCTGCCGTTCCTATTCTTTGGCGGCGAGGCGATCTACGGCTTCGCCGTGGCCATGTGTTTCGGCATCGTGGTGGGCGCGTATTCCTCGATCTTTGTCGCATCGCCCATGCAGCTCATTCTCGGCGTTCAGCGCGAGGCCTTTTCCGGTAGCACCAGCCCCGCCAAAAGCAAGTCAGAGGCCGCGGCGAGCGCTTAAAGCCACGGAGGCCATGCCCTGATGGAGCGCGAGCGAGCAGCGACGGTTCGCCGGATGGCCCGCAAGGCTGACCCCGACCGCGCTATCGCCGCGCTGTTCGCGCCCTTAACGGCGCGGGACGACCTCTTCGCGCTTTTCGCCTTCAACGGCGAACTGGCCCGGATCGCCGATCAGGTCAGCGAGCCTGGACTTGGCGCTATTCGGCTCCAATGGTGGCGCGATGCCCTTGCGCGAGCCGAAGCGGGAGAGGCGACGGGGCATCCCGTGGCCGATGCCTTCGGTTCGGTACTTGCGCGCCGCGGATTGTCGCGAGAGCGGATTGCCGGGCTTATCGATGCGCGTAGCTTCGATATTGGCGAGACCATCATGCCCGATACCCGCACATTGGACGCCTATCTCTTCGATACGACCGGGGGGCTGTTCGCCCTCGCGGCGGAGATCGTCGGCGCCGAGGGCGAGAACCAGGGCCTGATCGCACAGGCCGCGGGCCAAGCCTATGGCCTTGTTCGGGTGATGCGGAGCTTGCCGGTTCTTGCCGCCAAGGGGCGGACTTATCTCGCCGCC
>NZ_JBAWCQ010000047.1:0-3248 GCF_049590335.1 Methyloceanibacter sp. | reverse complement strand
TATCGGCCAAGGTCGACCGGTCGATCCCGGTCCGAGCGACCAGTTCGGCCTGCGGCAACCCTTCCTCCAGCGACACGGCCGTCAGCACTGCATACTGCCGAGGCGTAAGGCCGCCCTTCTTTGCTTCTTCGGCGAAAATATCCGCCGCCCGCTGACCTGCGCGATGCAAGAGATGCGTCGCAGAATTGTCGAGCGGATTCTTGCTCTTCGTCGTCATATGGACGTTCCCCGTATTGTATGGCGCCTCGGCTCTGCAAAGTCGGACCTTAAAATTTTTGGCGCCCACTGTCTTACAACCCAAGTACACACGCGGCCACATGTTGCGGCAACCGGACATGCTGTCACCCCAAACCAAACCACAAAGTACTTTCCTGCTAGAGCCAAACCGCACACTGAAGACTTCATATCTTCCACAAGAACGCAACCTACAAGAGACTTTTTTATGTCCCCGCGTGTGGAGCACGCCGTCTCAATGCTACTGCGAGTTTTCCTCGACCCCATAGCGCTGCATCAGCGGCACCTGGGACATCGCGAAGACAAATGTAATCGGGAGGAATCCGAAGGCTTTGAAACTCACCCACGTATCGGTCGAGAAACTGCGCCAGACAAACTCATTAAGTACTGCCATGGCTACGAAGAATATCGCCCAACGTATTGTCAATTTCTGCCAACCTTCGTCCGTTAGATTGAAAACGGGGCCGAACAACAGCGCCAACACATGCTTCCGCGCGAAGAGCCCACCGATCAACAGCACCGCGAACATCGTGTAGACGATGGTCGGCTTAATTTTGATGAACGTGTCGTCGTGCAAATAGAGGGTCAGTCCACCGAACGCGAGAACCAGCCCCGCACTGACGATCGGCATTATGGGCACTTTTCGGTAGAGCCACCAGGCAACGCCCAACGCGAGGAGCGTCGCCACCATGAAGGCCGCTGTACCGACAAAAATGCCGTAGGCCGCATTAACTCCGAAGAAGACCAACAGCGGCCCAAGCTCAATGAGAAGCTTTCCGGCCACGGACTGCTCGGAATCCTTGGCCTTCTTGATCGTAGTTTTCGGCCCCGTCTCGGTCGTGGATTTAGGCGGCTGCGTCATTCTGGTGTCCGGCTCCTGCGATCGCGGCTGCGAATTCGTTTGCATCAAACGGTTCGAAATCCTCGATCCCCTCACCAACACCTATTGCGTTGATGGGAAGACCGAACTTTTCTGCTATCGCCACCACAATGCCACCCCGCGCCGTACCATCGAGTTTGGTCACGACGAGATTGGTCACTCCGGCGATTTCGCGGAAGGTCTCAACTTGGTTCAATGCGTTCTGCCCGGTGGTTGCATCAAGCACGAGCAACACCGTATGGGGCGCAGTCTCGTCGAGCTTCTTTAGAACGCGAACAATCTTTGCCAGCTCGGCCATGAGGTCGCCCTTGTTGTGCAGACGCCCCGCCGTATCGATCAAGAGCACACCGGTGTCGGTCGCCTTCGCACGTTCCAGGGCCTCGAAGGCGACACCGGCGGGATCGGTGCCAACCGACTTTGCGATCACCTCGGCGCCCACGCGCCCGCCCCAAATCTTCAACTGATCGACAGCGGCGGCCCGGAACGTGTCTCCGGCCGCGAGCATGACGCTCTTGCCGTTGCGGGCGAACTGGTACGCCAGCTTGCCGATCGTGGTGGTCTTGCCAGTCCCGTTGACCCCAACCACCAGAATCACATGGGGCTTGGCGCCCTCACTGAGTTCGAGCGGCTGCGCGACCGGGGCCAGCACGCCCGCGACCTCATCCGCCAGAACCGCACGCACATCGTCCTCGCTGAGGCTCTTATCGTGCCGGCTCTTCGAGAGGCGCTCGCGAATACGGTCGGCCATGGCAAAACCGAGATCCGCCTTGAGCAGGACCTCTTCCAGTTCGTCCAGCGTTTCCTCGTCAAGCTTGCGCTTGGTCAGTATGCCGGTGAGGTTTTCGCTGAGCGCATTGGACGTGCGCGACACGCCGGCTTTGAGCCGCGCGAACCACCCCTTCTTTTCCCCGGACGTCTCACCGCCGCTCACCGCAGCGCCTCCGCAAGCAAGGCGGCGCCGTCATCGCCGGAGACCATGCAATCGACAAGCGCACCTGCGCTCGCCGTACGAGGATCGAGACGGACAGGCGTGAAGTCAGTAGACCGGCCCTGTCGTTCGGTTTCCATGAGCACCTGGATACGGCGCCCCTTGGCGCTTTCAAGATGAGCCTGCAAAGCAGAGGCGCCCTTCTCGCGCAAGGCCCGCGCGCGCTCGGCGACGACTGCGCCGTGAACCTGCGGCATGCGCGCGGCGGGCGTACCCTCGCGCGGTGAGAACGGGAACACATGCAGGAAGGTCAAGCCGCAATCGTCAACCATCGAGAGCGTGTTTTCGAACATGCCGTGGGTCTCGGTCGGGAAGCCGGCGATGATATCGGCGCCGAATGCGATGTCGGGACGCGCGCGCCGCATCGCCTCGCAGAACGCGACGGAGTCGGCCCGGGCATGACGCCGCTTCATGCGCTTCAAGGTGAGATCGTCGCCCGCCTGCAAGGACAGGTGCAGATGCGGCATCAGCCGCTCTTCCTCGGCGATGGCCGCGATGAGGTCGGGGTCCGCCTCGACGGAATCGATAGACGAGAGTCTTAGTCGCGGCAATTCGGGAACGAGCTTGAGGACCGTCCGCACGAGCTTGCCCAGGGTCATCACACCCGGGAGGTCCTTGCCGTAGGCCGTCATGTCGACGCCGGTCAGGACAATCTCCTGATAGCCGTTCTCAAGCAGGCGGCGGACCTGCGCCACAACCTCGCCCGCGGGCACCGAACGCGACGGTCCGCGTCCGTAAGGAATGATGCAGAACGTGCAGCGATGGTCGCAGCCATTTTGAATTTGCACATAGGCTCGTGCGCGGCCGCCGAACCCGTCGATCAGATGGTTCGCCGTCTCCTTGACTGACATGATGTCGTTTACGGAAACTCTCTCGGTCTCGCCCGTGCCAAATTTATGTGGACCAAGCCCAGGATTGCCGAGCGCTCGGAAGGTAGGCGCCTCGAGCTTCTCCTGGTTGCCGACGACGCGGTCCACTTCGTCCATGCCGGCAAAATGATCTGGGTCAATTTGGGCCGCGCAACCGGTCACCACGATCTTCGCTCCTGGACGCTCCCGCCGCGCCTTGCGGATCGCCTGGCGCGCCTGGCGCACCGCTTCGCCCGTCACCGCGCACGTGTTGACAATCACCGCGTCGGCAACGCCG
>NZ_JBAWCQ010000046.1:0-23663 GCF_049590335.1 Methyloceanibacter sp. | reverse complement strand
AAATACCGCGAGAATTACACGAAAAAACTTGGGCCGGGGCGTCAGCACAGCCCTATTTCATCGCGCGGTCTGCCCACGCATTGCCCGTGCCGCCCCCGGAGTCGAGGTAATGGAAATAGGGCTCGCAGCGGGGGAAGTCTTCGCCCGCCGTCGTATAGGGCCGGTAGAACCACCAATAGTTCCGGTCGAGACAATGGGCCTCTGTGACCCGCTTCATATGGCCAAAGCCAATGAGGCCGCGGCTGGTCACGATGTCGACCTGCTCGCCGGCCCGCGCAGGGCCGTTCGGCGCAAGCGCGAAGGCCACGAAAAGGCCCGCACCGAGCGCGAACAAAGATCCCAATCTCAGGCCAGCCATGCTTGCAATCCCCCTTTGGCGAGCTTTGCAGCGCTCCCGTTAAGCGTTCAGACTCTAAACGAAGCAAAAGGTGCGGGCAATCGAGCGGGTGCGCCGATTGAGCAACAGTCACACAAGAAATGTCTGGGCATGCTATACCCGCTGAGCTTGAAACCGGACCACCACGCCACGGCTGAATACAGCACATGCCAATGACTTTCGAAGGAGTACTCTGATATGGCGACCCCGCGTAACGAGACTGAAGACCTCGCCGCACAGATCGAAGCGATCCGCGGCGAAATGCAGAATATGAGCGCCACTATGGGACGCATCGCCGAAAAGGGCGTGCACCGGGCGCAGGATAAGGCGATCGAGACCAAGGAAAGCGCCGAAGAGGTCATCAAAGAGAACCCAATTCAGGCCATCGCCATCGCGGCCGGGCTCGGCTTGCTGATCGGCATCCTGACGCGCCGTTAGGAGAGGTCCCATGTTGCGGCTCGCGCTTTCGCTGGTCTCCTCGCTGCAGACCGGCGCCCGGATCAAACAATCGGTCGAACAGTCCATTCGGCGGGCCGTGATTGTCGTGGCCGGAATCGTGGTTCTCCTGTTTGCCATCGGCTTCGGCCTGGCCACAGGCTATCACGCGCTGCTGGTGTATGACTTCTCGCCGCTCGCTGCCGCCGGACTGATCGCCGGCGTTTTGGCGCTGATCGGCGTCGTGCTTCTGTTCATCGGCCTGCATAAATCCCGCCCGCGCCAGCCGGACTTCGTGAATGCGCCGGCCGAGGGCTTGGCCATGGTCGATCAGAGCGTAAATAAGGCCATGAATCAGGTGGGACCTCTAACCCTCCTGGCCGTCGCTTTCGCCGCAGGCCTGCTCGCCAGCCGCCGCCGCTGAGCGGCAGCAGCGGCCGCAAGTCATCGCCGAGATCCAAACCACCACGCGCCGCGCCGGCGGAACGTCTCCAACGCGCGTTTCCGGCGCCAGGCGTGCCATTCCGGAACGTCTATTAAACCTCTCTTAACCATACGCCGTGCGCTCTCTGGATAATTAAAACGGTATCCAAAAAGGGGCGAAGCCCAAAGAAGAAGCTAAGGAGCCTATATCTGGCGCTGGCCTTTGCCTGCATCGCAGACGTCACACATGCACAAGCGGTCATTGCGACCGACGGCCGTCTGCAGAACGCTGTGGATGTCCCGCGCGCCTATGCCATTCCCCTACCCCCGAACCCCAATGGGAAGTCGGCATATGCTATTGGTGGAGCGAGGGCTCGGTCGATGTCACCTTGGATGTCGGTCAGGACGTCGAGGTTGGCTATAGAGGCAACCTCGTGGTCAGATCGTTTGTCGGCTCCAATTACTGGCAGGAATCGATGAGCGCCTATGGCGCCCGCTGCAACGCGGACGATGTCGGTGGCCGCTATTGGGGAGCGCCTGGGTCCATGGCCGTTCCATTCGGAACCGAGGTCATCAACAACAAGTCGATGTGGTCGTCCTTGCGTCTCGGCACGGAGGTCACGGCCCGCCTCCTCGACCGCGTCACCTTCCACGGCGACGCTGTTTTCCTGCCGGCGGCTTATCTGCTGAACGAGGACAGTCATTTCCTGCGGTCGGACCTCGGACCTACGCCCCACATCGAGGATAGCGGCACAGGCTGGTGCTACCAGCTCGAAGGCGAATTGAAGATCGACGTCAATGACAACCGGACCGTCGGCGCGGGCGTCCGCCACTGGTACGCAGAGACGGGCGGGGTGGTCGATTGGGTCTACTTCGCCGAAGATTCGGACCTCCAGGACTTCACGTCCGGACGCTTCGGTGTGTTTGGCAATGTGTCCTATCGCTTCAGCACGTTTTAGGACCTCACCCAATAGCGCCACGCCTAGGGCACACAATCACCCCTCTCCCGCGTCTTGGACTTGCGACTCGAACGCTTGGACTTGAGACTCGAAGCCAAAGTGGGATAAAGGGCTCTCGGGTGTACAACCATCCGCCTCGCCCGTGCGGCGAAAGCAATGCGAGGCGCAGTGTTTTCTAAGATGCCGGCTTAGCTCAGTTGGTAGAGCGGCTGATTTGTAATCAGTAGGTCGGGGGTTCAAATCCTCCAGCCGGCACCAACAAATTCAATAACTTACAGCCTATCGCGAAATCACATCTCATTTCGCCCCCCCACAGCTCCAGCAACGTCGACACATTGACCGCAATCCGCCGCCCCTCTTCGAAAGTTAGCGCCTTCGTTATGTCGGCTTGTGCCGTGCGAACCACCGTTCCAGAGCCTCGACCGCGGCTCTGGAGTGAGCGCTCATCAACAACTCACCCGTCGCGTGCGTCGCATACCACTTCATGGCCTGACCTTCGCCGAGAACCAGGTCGGTACCGTCATATCGTTCGAGAAAAATGTATTGGGTATAGGTCCGGCCTTCATGGACGAAAGGCTGGCACATCCAGTGCTGGGGCCTCTTAAGCGCGTAGGACAACTCCTCGAAAGCCTCCCGGACGGCGGCCTGTTCGGGTGTCTCCCCTGGCTCCACCCCGCCGCCGAAAAAGGACCAATAGCCCGCAAAAGTCGGCGCATCGTCCGTGCGGTGTTGCAGCAAGATCCTTTCTTGTTCGTCGTATAGAATGATCGCGGACAGCTTGGCTGGGGTCATGGCGCGTATACAGTGTCCTTACGCCGCGGACGTCAACGCGCCGGATCGCAAATACTGTGAACGTCGACGGCACGGGAATCGAAACAGGGCTGCTCTTGCGGGAGCCGCCCCAAACGCTGATGTCTCTGCTTCCCGAGTGCCGGAAGGCTACTCTTCGCTCACGTTGACGTTCTCGGTGTCGATACCATCTTTGATCTCCGAGTCGACGATCCGCAGATTGCTTTCGCCACTACCTTCTTGCAGCACTTCCAGGTCCGAGTCTTTGCCGTCATCATTGCCGGCGGTCCGGCTCTTGTTGACTGTCACGGTGAAGTTGCCTTCGTCTTTCTGCATGAAGACAGCACCCTTGCCGCCATCGTCCTTGGACTTAAGCTTGGCCAGCAGCGCCGAGACATTGCCCGTCCCGCTCTCGACCATCTTGAGCCCGTCATCCGTATTGTTCTTGGCTTCCGTTTTCCAGACGCCAAGCTTGAGGTTGCCGTCGTCTTCCTCGCCGAAGTCCAGCCCCTCGTCGTGATAGCGTTTAACGGAGGTATCGACGATCAAGGCCCACAGATCGCCGGGCCCCGCCTCGTCGATATCGAACCCGTCGTCGAAGTTGAGGCTAATTTCGTATTCATTGACCGATCCGGAATCGTTAAGCTCGACCTCGCGCTCGATGCACGAGTCGTCCGGGGTACCCGTCACGGCAGCCGGCATGACGGCTTCCTTGACCTTCCCGTCCTCGAACTCGCCTTCAGGCTCCTTGGGCAGGAAGCTGTCCAGGACTTTGCCGTCGCAGTAATTGCCGTTGTCGTCGAACTCGAAGTCGACCACGGTCGCGAAAATGCCACCCTCTTGGCCCTCGTCGAGCTCCAAAACATCCGCGCCGACATTCGTGAATTCGGCGCCCTTGGCGTAGAAGAAGATGTTTCCCCCGCTCCGCTCGTCCACCCGCATGACGTCCGCATCGAAATGCCCGTTGCCGGAATCGTCGATCTTCAGGTCGTTCAATCGCACCACGATCGAGGCTTCGGAGCCGCCGCCCTCGCCACCGCGGCCCGCGCCGCATTCGTCGGCGAGGCCACAATCGGAGATGTGGACACCGTGATAAGAAACGCCCGACACCTTCACGTCGTCGAGGACAAGCGTCACGACGCCGGTCTGGTCCTCGCGCATATATCCACGAAGATGCCCTTACTGGCTTTGCCCCGGCTCTCGATGGTGAAGTTTCCTGGTCCCGAGAAGTTTAGGTCGTCGACCGTGAGATCGGCGCCCTCGCTAACGGTGAAAAGCGTCGTGTCCACCTTCAACTTCACGGCCTGGCCCCTGCCATGGATCGTAAGCGGCGCCTTGCCCGCATAACTGAGCGTGGAGTCGATCTCGATATCGCCGTCGGTCGCGACGAGAATTTGGGCGAGGTCATCGGACTTCGCCGCCGTCTCGAGCGCCGCACGCAGCGAGCCTTCGCCGCTATTCTCACCACTCGTGACAAGGATCGGACCCTCCGCAACCGCAGAGATGGTTGAAATGGCCCTCGCAGTGGCGACTAGAGCAAGTGTCGAAAGACCGTTCAGCGCGTGTTTAACCTAAGTTTCCTCAGTGTCATGGCGTTGGAATGAAGCCGCATAGGTAGGTCCCGAATGCGATACTTTCGCAGCAGAGGCCCCCATCGGTTTGGGGAGACATCAAGGAGCCGTGTTCCGCGCCAGAAGGGGTTTCAAATAAAAGATCAGGCACCCTATGATGGCGCCGGCAAGGGCGGCCCGCCGCCCGATGGCCACGGGGCCCCAAAAGGGCGAATAATCCTGAGTTCAGATCGATGGGGTGGCGCGTCACATGGCAAGGTTTGCAGTGCTTTTGCTTGGGCTTGTTTTTCTCGGAGGCGCTGTGCACGCTCAAAATACGTCCCAGCCGTCCCAATCGCTCGTGCCCACACTTTCGGCCTGCAGTGCCGGGAGCCAGTCCGTGCGCGTCTGCGCCAACGGCCTGCAATCCTGTAACGACGTTTGCGCCGCGCGCGCGCTGTCGGTGAACTCCGAAATAGTCGGGTGCGCCACATCCTGCTGCAACCGCTTCAATGTCTGCGTCCAGCTGCGGAACTGCGCCGAGCTCAAGAGAGACTGCAATTAGCAGTCAAACACGATCGGCCAAGGACTCGCCCGCTTGGGCCGAGACCTCGTCGAGCTGAGTCTTGAGCATCTCGGGATCCAGATATTGGATCACCGATCTCTCCGCGCTATCCGCGTCGTAGCGAAGCTTCAGCAGCAAACCGCCGTAGGACTCGAAGAAGTCCTCGACCGAAATGCCGTCCGCGCTCCCCATGGCCTCAGGCGGAAATTGGAAATTCAAGCGGAAGGATGCACCAGGCGGCACGAGCGAGGCTTCGTTCGATCCGGCCTTTGGCTCTTGAGGCGCAACGGCCAGTTCGAGCCTCAAATCGGGCCGTTGCACGTCGGGACTGAGAGCGGCCTCCAGGCCCGTCAGCGTCTCGTCGGAATTATTGACGCCGGTTATGGAAATCCCATTGATCAGGAAGGACTCGGGACTCCCCGAGAGGGTGAAGACAGCCCGCTCCGCCAACGGAAGCGTAGGCGCATCGAAGGCCCAGGAGATCTTCGAGAACGTCTCTTCAGGGGCTTCGGCGGCGATCACTGACCCGGAGGTCGAGCGCATCAACACACCGCCTCCGATCAGGAGGCCGCCAAGTAGCAGTAACACGGCACCGGCGATGATCATCATGTGGCTGAGGTCGAGCCCCTTCTTTCGCGCCCAGTTTGCGCCCCGCGCGATGGCGCTATCCTGCCCGCTGGCAAGCACATCAACGCCAGTTCGCGCCAGTGCAGTGATGCGTACAGCCTGTCCGCGCAGCCAGACCGAGCCGGTCTTGGCGTTGCGTTGCGCCCACGCCGCAAAAATCTTGGCCCGGCCCCGCACGCGCTGCGTCCAGGATGACAGCATATTCCCTGTCTCGGCCGCAACGCCGGAAACCGCGGCAAACGAGATGGCGCGCGCGGCCATGTCGCTTAAGTCGCGCTTGTCCGTTTCGGCTTCGTCATCGCGCGGCGTAACTCCATCTTTGGCATCGGCGACATCGGCGCCTGTGGTCCATGAGTCGTCATCAGCCCATGGATCGTTTGCGGGTTGGCCGAAAAGCATCGTGCTGTCAAGATGCGGCCCATAGGTTTCGAACACATGCACCGAAGCGGTATGCGCGGCGTCACGGAGCTCCTCCTCGTCCGCCTGTTCCACCCGCTGGCTCGGAGACCCTTGAGCCATGGAACGCGGCGCATCGCGCACGGCATCCGGCACGGCTGCGCGGACCCGCGCGAAATGCTGGACCTCATGGCCCAGCCGCGCGACGTGAATGTACAGTTTCGACGGGATGGCGGTGGCGTACGACGCGGTCCAGGCCAGGGCGCGGGACAGGCCTCGCCCGCCTGACGCCCCTAAGGCGGAGGCTTTTGCGGCGGCCGCCGAGACGCCGGTCGAGAAGCCGTGGCCAGTGGTCGTGGCAAGAGCCGCCGCGCTTTGACCTGTCGAGGACAGCCGGCTGCCAATGGCGCTCCCAGCCTTACGCGAGAGGTTTCCGGCCTCGGACGCAACCGCGAGCGAGCCGGTCGACAGAGCCTGAACGCCGGCCTGGGCCGCGGCCTTGGCCTTGGCGCCGCTCCAGGCCGCGCCGCTCGCAACGCCCTTGCCGGCCCCGCGCGCAGCCACGCCGATCTTGGACCCGGTCCACGGCGCTGCTTGCGAAAGTACGCGGCCAGCCGCCGCGAAAGCCTGCGTCGTCCGGGCGGCCACGGCGGCGATGAGACTTCGCATCCATCCCGAGACGGACGAGACAGCCCGCACAATGGCACGCCATACAAGGGCCGCGCCCTTGGCAATGGAGCGAGCGATGAAACGCACTCCGCGCGCGACCTTGCCGAAACCGAAGACGATCCAAGACCGGAAAAACGCACACAAATCGACAAGGGTCTGCCGGATCGCTTGGAGAGCGCGTTGCCGCACAACCCGGCGGTGACGGCGGATGCGCTCTTTCTTGGTACTCGCAAGCCGAAGATCACGCTCACGCCGGAGCCATCGGTCGTGCCGGTCCCGGTCGCGCTGAACAGCATCGCTTTGTGCTTGAAGCCAACGCTGATGGTCGGTCAGATCTTCCTTGGCGCTCGACAAAAGGGCACCGGATTCGGCGGTCGTATCCTTGGCTGCGGCAAGCGAAGCGTCCAGAGCGGCGGACTCTTGCGCGTCCACATCATCGTCGAAGGTCGTCCAGACACGTCGTTTTCGCATCGGACTGCCCATGCGGCTCCCCCCACCTGACTCCCGGCCGCCCCCTTGACCGATGACCGGTTTCCAACCATGAATAGCCTTGCGGCACGTCGCAAGCCTCGATCGGCAACGAAGTCGAAATGTGTAAGCCTTCGCCGCCCACGCCCCATGAGCCGGAACGCCAAATCCCCCGGCGGAACGCTTGCGTGCTAACAATTTGCCCCAAGCTGAGCCAGGTAGAACTGCACGGTCTCACTTTCCGCCAAAAAGCACCTTAGCCGTCATCGCCATGACGGCCAATAGCCATCAAGCAAGGCCTTGTGTATCGTGACGATTTTGGGCGGAACGGAGAGGTTCCTGGCGCCTAGAAGTCGTTGAGGCCGCCAAGAACCCGGTCAAAATCACGAGCTTTTTGATAGTCGATTTCGGCCTTATTGGCACGTTTCGCGGCCAGATCTCGCCGGCAGGCCTCGTAGGCCGGGTCACCCGGCTTTGTGTTGGCGCTCCGGCAAGCCGCGTCGTCCTCGGCCTTGGAGGCCTCCTCCTTGGCGAGGCGCCCAGCCTCGACCTCACCGCGTGAGGCGCAGGCAGGGAGCGCAAGCACGAGCGACAGCAAGGCCGCCGGAACTATGAACCGTCTAATCATCGCCGATTGCTTGGCTCCCAATCATGGCGCCGTCAAGGTCAAAGCTCCGTGATTGCGAGGCGCCTGTCTTGAGACCGCCCACATGAACACTTAGTTGCGTAATCGGGAGCATACGCCCTCAGATGACATAGAACCCGGAGACACCGTGATCCTGCCCCGAAGCCCCCGTTCCCGTCGAGCCTCCACAAATCGAGTCTTTGTCCGTCTTCTTGCCTGTCTGTGGCTCGCTGCCGTGACAGCTACCATGACAGCTGGCCTGCCGAGCGTGGCCTTCGCCGAGGAGGCCCGTCGAGGCGCCACCGCATCCGACGAGGCGTCGAAGGCTGAGACCAGCGAGAGGTCCGAGTCCGACGCAGACAAATCGAAGAGCGCGGAGAAGAGCGAAGACATCGCGGAACAACCTCTCCGCCTGCCGGCCGACGTGACCACACGTCACGTGCTGAAACAAGATGGGCAGGAGATTCCGTATACGGCGATTGCCGGGACGATCAAGCCGCATGACAGCGACGGCAAACCCGTGGCGGAAATCTTCTACACCGCCTACGCCACGGAACCGGAGGACGCCGAGCGGCCGATCACCTTTGTCTTCAATGGCGGACCCGGAGCGGCCTCGACCTATCTTCACCTCGGCGCCATGGGTCCGAAGGTTGTGGCCACGACGGAGGAAGGCGCGCTGACCGGTCCACCCTCCCGCCTCATTGCCAACGATGCCAGCTGGCTGGATTTCACCGATCTCGTATTCGTCGATCCGGTCGGTACGGGCTATAGTCATGCCGCTGGCAGCAAGTCCGGCAAGGATTTCTGGGGTGTCGACCAGGATGCGGAATCGCTCGCCGAATTCATCCGCCTCTATCTGACGCAAGAGGCCCGCATGGGTTCGCCGGTCTTCCTCGCGGGCGAAAGCTATGGCGGTTTTCGCGTCGCCGTCGTCACCCGGAAATTGCAGCGCAAGGGCAGCGTGTCCCCCAGCGGCCTGGTTCTGATCTCGCCGGCGCTCGAGTTCTCGATGCTGCGTGGCGAGGACTACGATCCGCTTCCCTGGGCGCTGCAGCTACCCTCCTATGCCGCCGTGAGGCTGGAGAGCGAGGGAACCACCACACGCGAGGCGCTCGCAGGCGCGCTGAAGAACGTAGAGCACTACGCCTTGACCGATTACCTCGTGGCGCTCGCCGCGGGGCTCCAGAAGGGTGGCGAGGCCGCGAGCACGAAGGTCGCCGAACTCACCGGTCTTCCGTTGGAGAAGGTTCAGCGCCATTTCGCCCGCGTCCCGCAATCTCTGTTCGTTAAGGAATTCGACCGGGATGGCGGGCAAGTCCAGAGCCTGTATGACGGCAGCGTCGGCGGCCCCGACCCGCACCCGTCGAGCGCCTGGCCGCGCGGCCCTGACCCGGTGCTGGATGCCACCATTCCCCTGTGGTCGTCGGCCTTCGTGCGCTACGCCTCGGAGGACTTAGGCTACAAGACCGACGAGAATTTCAGACTGCTCAACCGGAAGATCAGCAATCGCTGGGACTACGGCACAAGCCCCACGAAGCAGGGCTATGCGGGAGCCTTGGACGATATCCAGGATGCCCGCGCCGCCAATCCCAAACTAGAAGTCCTGATTGCCAGCGGTTACACCGACCTGATCACGCCCTATTCCGTGCCAGCCTATCTCGTGGCGCAGTTACCGCCGCTGAAAGGCCCGAGCCCGATCGAGCTGCGAAATTATGCGGGCGGGCACATGCACTATCTGCGGGCCTCATCCCGGCGAGACCTAAAGCAAGATGTCGAGACGATGTACGCCCGCTCACTCGACGGCAGCGGCTCCTAGAGCCTAGCGGAGCGGCACCGGCTTTGCGCGCGCGGAGCGGCGCGCCAAGTGTTTCTTGCGCAGGGTGACGAGGGCGCTGAACGCGACCAGACTGATGACGGCTATCGCAAGCGAGTCCGATCCGAACGCCACAAATTGCTGCCCGGCCGCAACGAGGAGCAGCGTATAGGGCAGAAGCGCGGCGAAACTTGCCAGGCAGAAGCGCCACGTGCTGAGCGGGGTGATGCCCGCCACATAGCTGAGCGCATCCATGTTCAGCCCCGGAACCAGCCGGCACAGGAATATGGCCAGCATCAATTGCGACTGCGGCGTGTTCTCATCGAGCAGCCAGCGGCCGACACGTGTTTGGGTGACCCGGTCGAGCCAGCCGCGGCTTTGGACAAAATCGCGGCCGAGATGCCGGCCAATCAGAAAACCGGCAAGCGCGCCGAGCTCCGCCCCGATCAAGACATAGAGGCTGCTGAGAAGCACGCCTTGGGATGCCCCTGCTGCAAGCAAGAGCGGCGACGTCGGCACGACACCAATGAGGCTTGCGATGAAGCGCAGCGTGATGATCGCAACCGGATCCCAGACCCCGAGCGTGGGTAGGCTCTGCTGCAGGTCGAAATCGTTCATCGCGATCGCACCGGCAGGAACCGCAAGGACGAGTGTCGCCGGGACGAGAATCGCGACCGCGCAAAGGCCGGCGATGAGCATTGAACTCGTTGGCTGAAACCTTCGCCTCATGTCACGTCCTTAGGGGAGCCGCATAACCGAAAAACGTCAGCTTCAGCAAAGCAGAACCTTGCCATCGCATAGCTGTTGTCTTGAGGCGTACCGAGATCAACCTTGTCAAAACACGACAATGTGCGGCATGAGCCCCCCTGCCCCCTTGCGGAGGCCCCCTTTTTGTGGTCCACGGCTTTAACCAAGTGATCGGCGATTTAAAGGATCGGTGATGTCTCGCAGAGGTTTCAAACACGGTATGCGTGTCACGCTGGCCGTGGCAATGCTTTGCTCCGCGGTCGCGGTGTTCGGCCTGCCCGGACTTGCCGGGGCCAAAGACACCGCGAAAACGGACAACGCCTCGAAGGACCAGGCGGCGAAAGACTACGCGTGGCAGGAGTTTCATTATCCCGAGCGTGGTTTCGTCGTCTCATTTCCCGGAGTCGAGGAAAAACCCAAGGCCGAAAGCACACCCGTGCCTGGTCAGAATCCGTTGCTTCAGCACGAGTACAAAGTCAAAACCGGCAAAGACACGGTCTATTGCGTGGTCGTCTTCGAATATCCAGAAGGCCGTGCGCCGAACCCGCCCAAGAAAGACTATTTCGAAAAGGTGGTGACGGCCTATGCCAAGGGCAGCGACACGAAACTGCGCCGCAAGACGCCCCTGAGCATCGACGAGCGCCCGGGCTTCGAGGCGAAAGCCGAGGACGAACGGGGCAAGCTCAATCACTTGATCACGATGGTCGCCAACGGCGATCGGATTTACATGCTGATCTCGGCCGGCCCCAAGAAGCACGCGACCAGCGTCGACGCGCTGCACTTCCGCGATAGTTTCCGGCTCCTCGGAGGCCCGCCGCCAGAGACGACCAAGAAACCCGACAAAGGTTAGCGCCCGAACTAATCGGCCCCACCATTAAGCAGGCCTTGTCCGCAGGTTCTCGAAGAAGCGCTGCCGTCTGGCCGATGGCGCGGGCCCGAACAGTCCGACAAGGACGGTAACCAGGAAGCCGACGGGCACCGCGAATACACCGGCCAAAACGCCGTGCACGCCAAGCCAGTTGGCGATCGGGCGCACCGAGGCTTCCCATTTGGTCAGCACTGCCGCTTGCGCGGCCGGATCGCCCGCGACGTAATAGTCGTGGCGCAACGCTTCAAAAGCAGCGATTTGTACCTCGGTCGCGTCCGACAGAGGGCTCGACGACTCGTAGAACAGGAACGGGATCGTCTGCGGTGCGATCATGTAATACAGGCACACGAGGAGTCCTGCGACCATGCCGGCCATGGCCGCGTCACTGCCGAGCCGCTTCCACCACAGTCCCAGCACCAGAACCGGCAGGAAGGCGCTTGCCGCCAGCGACAACGCCGTCGCTGCGCCAATCAGCGTCTCATCCGGCCGCAGCAGCGCGGCCGCGCCAGCCAAAGCGGCGACCAAGACAACAGACAGACGTGCCACGAAGAGCTGCCGGCTGACCGGAGCGTCGGGCGCCGCGCTCTTGAAGTAGACGTCGTAGGCCAGCACGTTTGCCGTCGACAAGGTCAGCGCGGTTCCTGCCGACAGTAGCGCGGCGACGGCCCCAACGACGAGGGCGGCTTCGCCGATCATGGACAGCGCATCGCCTGCGCCAAGAGACGCCGCCCCGTATAGCGCGGCGAGCGCCGGTGCCGCGGCGCAAAGCAGAAGCAGGAAGATAGGAGCACCGAGAAAAGAAACCCGAGCTTCGCCGACGTCCGGCGCTGCGAAGCTCCGCATCAGCAGATAGGGCAAGGAGGCGAAGCCCGTGACGAGGCAGAAGAGCAGCGCGAGCGAGTTGATGGGGCTTGTCTGTTCAAACGGCCGCCAGGGCAACGCTGGAACGACTTCATCGATCAGCAGCGTATCCAGGGCCGCGAAGGACCCTGTCTGCCAAAGTACCGTCACGACGGCAACGACCCCGGCAACCAGCATCACGAAGTAGTAAGCGATCTGCGACAGGCTGAGCGACCGCATGCCGCCGATGAGCGTCGCCACGAAAATCATGACAATGCCGGCGGCAACGCCGATCCCGGTAGGCAGCGCCAACGCGGCCTGGGCCAGCAGGCCAAAACCCAGCAGAACGGCGGCCAGCGCCGGAAACGAACAGAGAATAAGGGCGAAGACGCCAAGCGGGCGCATCCTCTCGGCATTGAAGCGCTCGGCCAGAAAGTCCGGCAGCGTGTAGCCGCCATAGCCGCGCAAATACGGTGCGATCAAAAGCCCGGCCAGAACCAGACCGAGCCCCGCGCCCAGAAGCACTAAAATTGCGCCCTGCCAGCCGAAATCGATCGCCCCGGCGACGCCGACAAAGGCAAGGACCGCCACCGAGGATCCCGCGATGGCGAGGCTGTTGAGAAACGCAGGCATGAGCCGGCCCGCCGCATAGTAATCGGCGAGCGGACGCGTCAGCCGCACAAGTCCGGCCCGCGCGAACAGCAGCGCGGCCATCAGAAGAGAGAGTTGTGTACTTAGGATTTTCGATCTCCCCTCTGTCGTAGCGGTCCGCCCGGTTCTGAGCGTACGGGAGCTGCTTGGCACAGCAAGGCGCCAAGCTGCATAAATTCGGGCTTCCGCGGCGAACTTTTGCGCCAAGCAAGTCCGATTTCCCTTTTTGGCTCCGGCTCGGCGAAACGCAAGAGCCGAATGTCATCGCTGCGATGGACCTCGATCGAGGTCGCCATCTCCGGCAGCAGCGTGATCCCATAGCCGCTCGCCACCATCTGCATGATCGTGGCGAGGCTGGAAGCACCAAAGCTCTGGCGCAGATCGGGCCCCACCAAATGGCAAAAGGACAGAGCCTGCTCCCGGAGGCAGTGCCCCTCTTCCAGCAACAGCAAGCGGTCCTGTGCGAGCATGTCTTGGGTGGCGGACTCGACGCCCGCATTGCCCGGCGTGGCCTTGGTCGCGAGAATGAACGCATCGTCGAACAAGAAATGAGTCTCCACGGCCCGGTCTCCGATCGGCAACGCTACGAGAATAACGTCGAGGTCGCCGCTTACAAGCTCGCGGACCAGCGTTTCGGTGACAGTTTCGCGCAAGCGCAAGGACAGGTCGGGAAATCGCGCCTGCAACGCGGGCAAGGCGGCGGGCAGCAGGTACGGCGCAATCGACGGGATAGCCCCCATGTTGAGCACGCCCGTCAGCGTCCCTTCCTGCCCCTTGGCATAATCTACAAGGTCCTGAACCGACGCGAGGATGGTCCGGGCCCTGCCGGCGATCTCCTGTCCCTTGTCGGTCAGGCCGATCCCGGATTTGCGCCGCTCCACCAGTTTGAGCTTCAGCTCGTCCTCAAGGTCCTTGATCTGCATGCTGAGCGCGGGTTGGCTCACCGCGCAAGCCCCCGCCGCACGGCCGAAATGGCACGTGCGGGAAAGCGCCTCCAGGTAACGCAGCTGTCGGAGAGACACCATTGGCGATAACGATTGGTTATAAACTCAGCATCGGCAGGGGCATCCTCTTATCATGGCCCGCACCGGCATGCCATTTGCCGCCAGCGCGCAATGGAACTGAAGAGAGCCTTCCAGTAGACTTCCGGCTTGCGAAAGCTGCGCCGACGACGCACGTCAGCAGCTTCAGATGTTCTTAATGCGAGTTCAAGTCCGTGTTCATGAACAAGTCATAGATTTCTTGAGGACTCGTCCCATTTATCTAGAAGAGACTGCTTGCGAGGCGCCGAAAAGAAGCGTCGCACAAGGAAACCCAATGAGGAAGTAGGCCCGTGACCAAGATCCTAAGCCCTGAGGAACTCGAGGAAGAGCTGCGCACTATCGGTGCCGTGCAGTACCACGACAAACACCCCTTTCATAAGCTTCTGCATGGCGGCGCGCTGAACAAAGGCCAAGTTCAGGCCTGGGCGCTGAACCGCTATTGCTACCAGTCTGCCGTGCCGCGCAAGGACGCGGCACTCATGAGTCGTTGCCACGACCGCGACTTGCGGCGCGAGTGGATCCACCGCATTACGGACCATGACGGCGAAGGCGCCGAGCAAGGCGGCATCGAACGCTGGCTCGTCCTAACCGACGGCCTTGGGCTCGACCGCGATTACGTGATTTCCCGGAAAGGCGCCCTGCCCGAGACGGTTTTCGCCGTCGAGGCGTATGTGAACTTCGTACGTGACAAGACGCTGGTCGAGGCGGTCGCCTCCTCGCTCACCGAGCTCTTTGCGCCAAGCATCCATAAGGCGCGCATCTCGGGCATGCTGGAGAACTACGACTTCATCAGCGACGACGTGATGGCCTACTTCAAGCGCCGCCTCACCCAGGCGCCGCGCGATGCCAATTTCGCGTTGGAATATGTCAAGCAGAACGCCCGGACGCCCGAGGCACAGCAAGGCGTTCTCGATGCGCTTCGCTTCAAGACTCATGTCTTGTGGGCGCAGCTCGATGCGCTGTACCTCGCCTATGTCGAGCCGGGCATGATCCCGCCCGGAGCCTTCGTGCCGGACGCAGCCTAATGGCGGACGTCAAACAACCCGGCCGGCTCATGGTCGATCGAGCCACGAAACCGTTGATGCCCCGCTATTTAAAGCTACGCCACGACGCGGGGCGAGACCGTTGGGTGCTGCTTGCGCCGGAGCGGATTCTGACACCAGACGCCATCGCCGTGGCGGTGCTCAAACTATGCGACGGCGAACGCACCGTGGACGATATTGCCGCGAACCTGGCCGCGGAGTATTCCGCGCCCGCCGACGTTATTGCCGCCGACGTGGTCGAGCTCCTCCAGGACTTGGCCGACAAAGGATATATCAAGGGATAATGGGATGACCGAGGACCTCAAGATTGACGGACATGTCGACGCGATTGCCGTCGACGACGAACCGACGACAGGCGTGAGCGGCAGCACGGAAGAATCCGATATGCTTTGCGCCGTTGCGCCGGTGGGTCTGCTCGCAGAACTCACACACCGCTGCCCGCTGCAATGCCCCTATTGTTCGAACCCGGTGGAACTCGAGAGCGTGAAGAATGAGCTCTCGACCGAGGAATGGTGCTCTGTCATGCGCCAGGCCGGCAAGATGGGTATATTGCAGGTTCATCTGTCGGGTGGAGAGCCCACCGCACGTAAGGACCTCGAAGAGATCGTCAAGACCGCGGCGGATGCCGGGCTCTATACCAATCTCATCACTGCCGCCGTCAACGTAAAGCGCGAGCGCCTGGAGAAGCTGCAGGAGCTGGGGCTCGATCACGTCCAGGTCTCAGTCCAGGATGTGAACCCGGCGGGCGCGGACCGCATCGGTGCCTTCAAGAATGCGCTGGAGAAGAAGCTTGAGTTCGCGCGCTGGGTCACCGAGCTCGGCATGCCGCTGACCGTCAACGCGCCCATCCATCGCCACAACATCCATAACGTGCCGCGCTACATCGATTTGGCGGTGGACCTCGGCGCGCAACGTATCGAGATCGCCCATGCGCAGTACTACGGCTGGGCTTTCCTCAACCGCGCCGCGCTGATCCCGACCTACGAAGAGACAATCGCCTCAATCGAATATGTCGAAGCCGCCCGCGAGCGCCTAAAGGGCGTGCTAACCATCGACATGGTGGTGCCCGACTATTACGCGAAACGGCCGAAGCCCTGCATGGGCGGCTGGGGCAAAGGCTTCATGAACATCACACCCGCTGGCAAGGTGCTGCCCTGCCATGCGGCGGAAAGCATCCCCGAGCTGCAGTTCGACTCCGTGCGCGATAAGAAGCTGCTCGACATCTGGATGGACTCCGAGGCGTTCAACGCATTCCGCGGGACCGAGTGGATGAAGGAGCCGTGCAAGTCGTGCGCGTTCAAGGAAGTGGATTATGGCGGTTGCCGCTGCCAGGCCATGGCGATCACCAAGGACCCCCGCAACACGGACCCGGCCTGCTCGCTCTCGCCCTATCACACCGAGATGGTGAAAGTCGCCAAGTCCGAAGCGGCGAAGCCCGCGACGACGTTCGTTTACCGCAACACGCGCAACGCGGCGCAAGTCGGCAAGGCGCATGACGAGCCTCTCGTCCCCGCTGAGTAACCGGCCAGAGCAGAATCATTCAGAAGGCGCCCCCGTCGCCGGGCGCTTTTGTTGTCTTAGAGATCAGGTTTGAGGAGCCTCAGACATCGCTCCGCGCGTCCGCTGACTGAATCTGAGCCGCGCCCCCGGACAAGAGCCGATAGGCATAGGTGTATGCTAGTCCGACGATCGGCGCGGCGACGATAAGTCCGACCCCGAGCGCCAGAATACCAACGAACAAGATGAGCGCCATGAGGAGGATGAGCCCGAACAAGGGCCAGCGATTGCCCTTGGTCATTTCCATACTCTGCTTCAGCGCGTCGATTGGACCCAAACCGCGATCGATGACCAGGAACATCGAGAACATGAAAAGTACCATGGCGATGAGGCCCGGCACGATGAGAAGGAAAAGCCCCACTGCCACCGCTAGCGACGCCAGAAGCGATGTCCCCAAGAACTTCCAGTAGGGTTGCGGATGCCACAGCGCCGAGAACTGCACCCTGTCTGGGCTGTCGTATGCGGCAAGAAAAAAGGCTATTGCCCCCATGTTGAGCAGGACGGCAAGACCGTAATTGACGATGCTGCCCGCGATGCTTGGCTCCTCAAGCGAGCCGCCCGTCGCGCTGTCGATCGCGCTACTCACGATGTTGATGGCGATACTCGCCAGGAGCAGTATCGCCACGGCGCCAATGAAAAACCAGGGACGTCCCTTGAACGTCTCCCAACCAAACCGGATTGCATCGCCAGGTGAGAACTTCATAGGGCCAACCTATCATTGAAGCGCGAGACTTTGGAAAAGGAGCGCGATTCGCCGACAGAATCTACATTTTCCTGGAGTAGGATGAATTCACCCAAAATATTACCGCTTCATCCCGGTGTCGTTTCCAACTTGCCATACTGGTTTTGCCATTTGTACCATGCCGAAAAAGAACTTGGCCCCCTGAGAAAGCTGCCGGCAAGGGGTGAACCGGGCTCTGAGGTAACGAACCCCCGGCGTCCAAGGTCTCGCCATGCGCACCGACACGCTTTCAGAAGCACTTGCCGGAACTCTCGCCCGTGCGGCGGTGGTCGCCGCAGGCCTGCTTCTCGCCGTGAGCACAAGCTCGGTTTCTGCCGCCGACAAGCACGCGCCGTCGCATGAGCGAGAAGGTGGCTTTTCGGTTCGAGTTCAGCAGACTCCCGAGATGATACCGGTCGATATCGGTTATGTGCGCGAGGAGGTTGCGGCCCCGCAGCCTGCATCGCGCTTGGATGTCGAGGCGGAGGATGCGGGCATTGCCGGTGCCCTAATGGGCATCAAGGAGAACAACGCGGGCGGCCGCTTCGTGGGCCATCTTTATGGGCTCGACGTGGAGACGGTATCCTCGTCCGAGGAGGCGGTGGACGCCCTGAAAAAACTCTATGAATCCGGCCACAGCTACATTGTCGTCGATGCCTCGGCACCGACCCTGCTGAAGCTCTCGGACTGGGCCGAGGACAAGGACGTACTTCTGTTCAACATCCGCGCCGAGGATGTGTCGCTGCGCCAGGAGGATTGCCGCGCGAATATCATGCACGTGGTGCCGGACCGCTACATGCTCGCCGACGCGCTCGCTCAATATCTCGTCAAGATGGGTTGGACGGACTGGCTCGTCATCCATGGCTCGACGGATGCGGATATAGCCTATCGCGACGCGATCGAACGCGCGGGCAAGCGCTTCGGCGCCAATATTGTCGACGTCCGTGAATATGTCGACGTGTCCGGCGGCCGCCGGGACGGCGTGGGGCCGATCCCGCCCGCGAAGCCGCACAAGGAAGCAAACGCCGGCAGCAGCATTGTCCCGCCGGCGGCTTACGATGTCATTGTGGTGGCGGACGAGGACCAGCAGTTCGGGCCGCTGATGCCTTATCGCGGCGGCGGGCAGCCGCGTGTCGTAGCCGGTACTACAGGCCTGATAGCTACCACATGGAGCCCCGGCCACGAGAAATGGGGCGCGACCCAAGCGAATAACAATTTCGAAAAACGCTTCAAGCGGATCATGCAGCCGATCGATCACATGGCCTATGTGGCTACAAGGACCGTCGGAGAGGCGGTGACCCGCAAGCCGAAGAACGATTTCGCCGCCGTTTCAGCCTTCATCCATGGCCCGGACCTGCAGCTCGCACCCTTCAAGGGCATCAAGCAGCAGTTCCGTCCCTGGGACGGTCAGTTCCGCCAGCCGATCCTGATCGCGACTGAGAAGGTGCCGGTCTCCGTTTCCCCACAAAAGGGCTTCCCCCATGCGAGCCATCCGGAGATCGAGGTGGATACGCTCGGCATCGACGAGCCGGAGAGCATCTGCAAGATGTAGGCTGACGCCTAACGGCCTGCCGACGGCGTGCCGACGGCGGCGGCAAGTTGCCCTTCCCGGTCCAGAACCGGGACATCGTAGTCCTGCAGGATCGCGGTGATCTCGGTCCGGTTCTCCGCCAGCACCTTATTCACCTGATGCTTGAACTGCGGTTCGTTGGGACGGACACCCAAGGTGATCCCGTAGAACGTGGCGGGCCCCACGCTTTCCCTGACCAGCGGCGCAACCGTCAGCGGAACGCTTGACTGGGACGCGTAGTAGCCACCGATGGGGCCCCATAAAAGGCCCGCATCGAGTTCGCCAGACTCGATCGCGGCTATCATCTCCCGTGCAACGTCCGCCGGGCTCTCGCGGGAGCGATCGTCAAACGGTTTTGCATCGGCAATCAGCCCATGCATGGCCAGGATACTCGCGGGTGGGGTCCGCGCGACAAGGCCGATGCGCTTCGACTTCAGCCGGGGATCCGCTAGGGAGGTCACGCCCTCTAGGTCGGTATCCTCGCCGCGCGTGATCAGAACGTAGGAAGCGAAGTAGTATGGGTTCGTATCCTCGATGAGCCCCGTGCCTTGCGCATAGCCCGTCACCAAATCACAGGCATTGCTCCCCGTCGTGTTCGGCACATAGCCGGTGTTCTCCGGGAACCACGTATAGACGAGCTCGCGCCCCAAACGGTCGGCGATGAGCTCGGCGAGCTTATTCTCGAAACCTTCGCCCTTGTCGTTGGAAAACGGCATGTTGTCGGGGTCGGCGCAGACGCGCAGCACTGGCACGCCGACGGCAGCGGCGGGACCCGTACAGCAAAGCGCCGCGATGGCAAACGCGGCTGCGGCCCAAACCAAGACCTTCAACCTTGTGCCCATCCACTCCGTTCGTGGCTCACCTTCTATCAATGCCGTCTCTCTCGCTGTTCGAGCGCCTTCTCTTCGCATCCAGAGCTGGATAAACAAACGTCGCCGTGCAATCAGATACGAGATTGCGCCTGTTAGATATGGCGCTTACTCACGTCTTACACAAAGACCGCTGTCTCTGGTAACTGCTTAAGGGTCAAGCCGCGCGCAACGGCGGATCGTCTCGACGCGTTCCAGGCCTGTCGGGTAATGAGCACCCGTCGGTTTTTCACCAAATTCGGACATCGCGGCAGCGCCCGCATTGATACCGGCTCGTTCGCGGCGCTCGCGCAAGAGCCTCACTGCACAGCAATCCGCTTCCAGCTCTAGACGCTTCAACTCAGGCCCAATGTAGAAAAAGGCTTGCGGCCCCACATGGCCGAGTCCCTTCTTGGATTTGGCAACATGACCGAGCGTGTGATGGCAGCACTCGTGGGCCAGAAGGAACTGGCTGTAATTCGGCTTGTCGCGCAGCGTCATTGCATTGACCACGATGACGGGGCGACCGCGCCGATCCGTCATGGAAGAGGCCAGTTCCGCCACACCGCGCAGCTTGTAGGTCTTGACGCTGCAATAGGGGTTCTTGACCTCGGGCAGGAAGCGCCCTGCCCGCGCGGGCGTCGAAACCTGCGTAAGGCATACTGCGGCAAGAACGCCGACCACGGCGGCCAAGAGGGCCGACAGCCGCCAAGCCGAGAAGGCCAGCCGCCGCAAGGTGGTGTCGTTCCGTCTAAGTGGGGCAGTGCCCCGATAGCCCCGAATAAGGGGCCGGCGGTTCTCCGGCATTCTAATCTGGCGCATCCAGGCGATTTTAGCCCAAACGCGCCGTCCGCACTATAAATACTGCGTTATTGGTCGCCGACAGCCTGCTTGGCCGCGCGCCGGCCTCATTGACCCTGCGCGCGCGCCCCACCATATACAAGGGACCCCCAAACCGCCCATCCGCGCCTTTTCGCCCCGGAGGACCTGATGATGATGACTGAGATGCTGAAACAGCTGACACTCTCCGTCTTTGGCCTCGTTCTTGGCGTGGCCGTTCTGGCTGCGAATACCAACGCGGCACTAGCCGACCGCGGCACTACCCGCTGGGTCGACGGCTCGCCGCGCTATTCCAACGACGTCAGGGTGACCAAGCGAAGTGCGAAGAAAGTGCAAAAGCGCAGCGCCCAGCAGAGGTTCCAAGACAATCTCGATCTCGAAACCGAAGCCGTTTGGCGCAATTTGCGCCCCTCGCGGTTCTCAGACTAACGCATAGCGAAACGCCCCATTTCGGGGCGTTTCCTCTATTGGACCAACCAACTGCTCTCTGTCGCACCAATTGACAGGCCCGTGTCAACGGCTAGGGTCTGGCCGCTGCCGGCTCCTCGCCCAGCGGAAAACGACAGAAGACGAGCGGCATGGGTCCACGTCTTTTCTATAGCCTCATCGTGGGCTCCGCGATTTTGGCGTCCCTGGCGCTTCGCGTCTGGGACCCTACACCTGTCGCGCGTCTTAGATCCCTCGTCTTCGATTCCTATCAGCGTCTGGCGCCGCTCAAATTCGACCCCGAGCTGCCGGTTCGCATCGTCGATATCGACGAGGAGTCACTGCAACGGATCGGCCAGTGGCCATGGCCGCGGACGATCTTGAGCGATCTCCTTTCCAAGTTGCGCGACGCAGGCGCCGCCACGATCGGCTTCGACATGGTTTTTCCCGAGCCAGACCGGATGTCTCCGGCAAACGCCATACAGCTTTGGCCACAGTCGGACCAGATCGACCAGCTCAAGCTCGAGCTTGATCAGCTACCCTCCAACGACCAGGTCTTCGCGGAGACGATTGCCACGGCGCCCGTGGTGATGGGCTTCATTGCATCGCCCAGCAACGAGACCGCTCTGCCGGAGTCCAAATCCGGGTTCTCCTTGGCCGGTGACGACCCGCGCCTATTCGCACCTCACTATCCGGGGGCAACCTCAAGCCTCAAAGAGCTGCAGACCCCCGCGATCGGCGCAGGCGCACTCAACTGGGTCCCCGAACACGATCAAATCATCCGCAAGATGCCTATCCTCGTAACTCTGCAGGAAAGTCTGTATCCATCCTTTTCCGCCGACCTCCTACGCGCCGCCCAAGGCGCATCGACCTATATCGTCAAGTCCTCGGGCGCGAGCAGCGAACAGTCTTTCGGCGAGCAGACCGGCATCGTGAAGGTGCGCATCGGCGACTTCGATATACCCACCGACGCCAACGGGCAGATGTATCTACGCTTCTCGGCCCAAACCCGAGATCGTTACCTGTCAGCCTGGAAGATCCTGAACGGGGAGCTCGGCGAAGCTGAGATCGCGGGTCGCATCCTGTTGATCGGCACGAGCGCGGCGGGACTACTCGACTTGCGCGCGACGCCGCTCGAGTCCTCCGTTCCCGGTGTCGAACTGCACGCCCAGGCCGTGGAGCAAATCATTCGCGGCAGCTATCTGATGCGGCCGGACATCGCGACCCCGGCCGAACTTATTTACATCCTGGTTCTCGGTATCATGATCGCCGTCCTCATCTATCGCGCCGGGGCGCTCGGCAGCGCCATGCTGGGGGGACTCGCCGTTGGCTTCGTCGTCTGGTTCTCGTGGCACGCCTTCAATAGCTGGGGCTGGCTCGTCGACCCCGTCTATCCGACGATCGCCTTGACCGCGATTTACCTCACCGGATCGTCCTTCGTATTCTTGCGGACCGAACGCGAGCGCAACCGTGTGCGTAATGCGTTCTCCCACTACATGGCGCCAGCACTCGTCGAGCGGCTGGCAGACGAACCGGACCGGCTGAAGCTCGGTGGTGAGACCCGCGATATGACGCTCCTCTTCAGCGACGTTCGCGGCTTCACAACTATCTCCGAAGGTCTCGACGCGGAGGAGCTCACGCGCTTTCTCAACGAGCTATTCACGCCGCTGAGCAACATCATCCTCGACGAGGAAGGCACGATCGACAAATTCATGGGCGATGCCTTGATGGCCTTCTGGAACGCACCCCTCGACGACCCCAACCATCCGGTTAATGCCTGCGCCGCTGCGCTTCGCATGGTCGACGAGATGGCCGTGCTGAACGAGCGCTGGAAGCAGGCCGCCGAGCAGACCGGACGGACCTACAAGCCGGTCACGCTCGGCATCGGTCTGAACACGGGGCTGTGCTGCGTCGGGAATCTCGGTTCGGAAACGCGGTTCGACTATTCGGTGATCGGCGACAACGTCAATGTCGCTTCCCGCCTCGAAGGCCAGTCGAAGACCTACGACCTGGTGATCATCGCCGGCGAAGAGACCGCCTCGCGCGCGACCGGCTTCGCCTTTCTCGAACTCGACCTCTTGAAGATGAAGGGCAAGACCGAGGCCACCCGCATATTCTCCTTAATGGGCGACGACACGGTCCGTCAGAGCGACGCCTTCAAGGCGCTTACGGCCAAGCATCTGGACTTCTTGTCCGTCTATCGTAACAGGGACTGGGACGGTGCGGACGCGTTGCTCCAGGAATGCGAAACAATGGGCGGCCAAAAACTCAAGGGCGTTTACGCGCTCTATCGCGACCGCATCAAAGCCTTCCGTACAAGTCCGCCGCCAGAGAACTGGGACTTCAACGCGCAAGCGACATCTAAGTAGTGCGCACGTTTCCTATTCCAAACTTCGCTAATTCAATCCCAGAAGCTTCTTGATCGAAGGCGCTCATGCCCGAAGTTGCCATTTTCCGTATCTCCGTAGTCGCCGTCTTGCTCGTCAAGCACACCGCTGCGGACTTCTGCCTTCAGACCCCCCTACCAGTTCAGCAACAAGCACACCTACGGCCATCCTGACGGCGTTCTTCACGCAGGCATTCACGTCGCGCTGACGCCGTTCGTGTATCTAGTGCTGGTGCTCGCGTCGTGACTGCTCGTGCTGATGATCGCAGTGGGCGAGTTCGCGATTAACTACCACGTGGATTGGGCCAAGGAGCACGTGGGCCGGCCGCGTGCTACTGGCATCCGCTCGGCATTGATCAGCTCCTACACGAGTTGACCTATATCGGCATCGTCGCGGTACTGATCCAAGCGATGCGCTAGTGCAACGC